>JAGOJO010000094.1 GCA_017995075.1 Bacteroidia bacterium
GATACAGAAGTCAAATCGGTGGAAGATCGAATGAAATGGTTTCATGCACATGATGATTCGTTTCCCGTTTTTGTGGCTACTCTTCACGACCGTGTGGTGGGCTGGGCTTCTCTCTCCCGTTGGAGCGATCGTTGTGCGTACGATACAACAGCAGAAACTTCACTCTATGTGCATGCTGATTTCCGGAAGCAGGGTATCGGTAAGCAGTTGATGGATCTCCTCGTGAAGGAAGGTGCGTCGATTGGTAAACATACCCTTATTGCTCGAATCACACATGGCAATGAACAAAGCATTTATCTCCACGAGCGGCTAGGCTTCACCGTTATAGGTACTTTGCGTGAGGTGGGCGTGAAGTTCGGGAAATACCATGATGTGCATATGTTGCAGCTGGTGTTTTAAAAAAATTATTTTCATCGAAACAGATTCAGAAGATGGCGAAAACAAAAACAGTATTCTATTGTCAGAATTGTGGGGCGAATAGTCCGAAGTGGATCGGGAAGTGTCCGAGTTGTAATGAATGGAATACCTATGCGGAGGAGGTGATTCAACCGGTGGCGAAGGAGAATCAATGGCGTTCTGCTTCGAACAGAAAGGAGGCGAAGGCGTCGAAGCCACGACTTATCTCTGAAATTGCATTGGAGCAGAGTCCGCGGATCAATTTGCCGGATGCGGAGTTGAGTCGTGTGCTGGGTGGTGGATTAGTGCCGGGCTCACTGACGCTGGTGGGTGGCGAACCGGGGATCGGGAAGTCTACGCTGCTCCTGCAATTGGCGGTGCAACTGAAAGGAAAGCGAATTCTGTATATCTCCGGTGAGGAGAGTGAGCAGCAGGTGCGAATGCGTGCTGAGCGTATCGGGTCCATGCAGAGCGAATGTTATATACTTACCGAGACCACCACGCAAAATATTTTTCATCAGATTGAGTCGTTGCAGCCGGAGCTCGTGATTGTGGATTCGATTCAAACTTTGTATTCGAATGTGTATGAGTCGGCGCCGGGAACAGTATCGCAGATCAGAGGTTGTGCGGGAGAATTGTTGCGGTTCGCGAAAGAAACTGCCACACCTGTATTCCTGATCGGACATATCACGAAGGAAGGTTCTATTGCCGGACCGAAAGTATTGGAGCATATGGTGGATACAGTGCTGCAATTTGAAGGCGACCGTCATCATGTGTACCGTATTCTTCGCGCAATAAAAAATCGTTTTGGCTCTACGGCTGAGCTGGGTATATATGAGATGCAGGGTGCGGGACTGAAAGAAGTAGCGAATCCTTCTGCATTGTTGCTTTCACAGCGCGATGCGAGTCTGAGTGGTACTGCAGTGGCTTGTACAATGGAAGGTGTGCGTCCGTTTTTAATCGAGACACAGGCGCTGGTGAGTTCTGCAGTGTATGGTACTCCACAACGTACAACAACGGGTTATGATCTGCGTCGATTGCATATGATTCTGGCTGTATTGGAGAAACGATGTGGATTTAAACTGGCAGCGAAGGATGTGTTTTTGAATATCGCGGGTGGTATCCGGGTGGAAGATCCTGCCATCGATCTGGCGATTATCTGCGCGATTCTGAGTTCGGCGGAGGATATGGCGATTGATCCGGCCTTGTGTTTTGCGGGTGAGGTGGGACTTACCGGTGAAATACGTCCGGTGAACCGCATCGAAGCGCGGATTAACGAGGCTGCCCGTTTGGGTTTCAAGCAGATATTTGTGTCGCAATACAATGCCGGAACGGAGAAACTGAAGCAGGAATCGGCAATTAAAGTGGTTCCGGTAGGGAAGGTGGAAGAGGTTTTTGGTCTCTTGTTCGGATAGTTAGCGGAGGAGAAAAAGACTAACACCTCGTTTTGTATCTTTGCCCCAATGGCGGAAAAATCAAATATCAGACATCTCTCCTCTGCAGCCCTCAAAGAGTTCTTTGTGGAGAAGGGCGATAAGGCATTTCGTGCCAAGCAGGTGGAGGAGTGGTTGTGGAAAAAATCGGCGCGTTCGTTTGAGGAGATGACCAATCTCTCCAAGGAAACCCGGACATTACTGGAAGAAAATTTTACGATTAATCCGATAACTGTTGAAACGTCGCAGATCAGCAACGACCGTACCATTAAAAATGCTTTTAAGCTGCACGATGGCTATGTAGTGGAAGGAGTGCTGATTCCTACCGATACCCGTATGACAGCTTGTGTGAGTTCGCAGGTAGGATGTAGTCTGACCTGTAAATTTTGTGCAACCGGTAAACTCAATCGTGAGCGCAATCTGGAGTTCGATGAGATCTACGATCAGGTGGCGATTATCCGCGAGCAATCGGAGAAGCAGTACAATATGCAGCTCAGCAATGTGGTGTATATGGGCATGGGCGAACCATTGCTGAATTATGCCAATGTATTGAAGAGCATCGAGTATATTACCTCTCCGCAGGGATTACACATGGCACCGCGACGTATTACCGTGAGTACTGCCGGTATTGCGAAGATGATTAAAAAGCTGGGCGATGATCAGGTGAAATTTAATCTGGCTTTATCACTGCACGCAGCCAATGATAAGAAGCGCGATAAGATTATGCCCATCAACGAGAGCAATAATCTGGAGGTGCTGGAAGATGCGTTGAATTATTTCTACGATAAAACCGGGACACGCGTCACACTCGAATACATCGTGTTTAAAAATTTCAACGATGGAATGGATGATGCCCGTGAACTCGCTGCATTCGCCAAACGGGTGGTAAGTAAAATCAACCTGATCGAATATAATCCGATTGACGGAGGTGAGTTTCAGCGGACAACAGACGAACGTGTTAATGCTTTTATGAGTGAGCTCTGGAGAAACGGACTCGTGGTGAATCTGCGCCGAAGCAGAGGAAAGGATATTGATGCAGCCTGCGGACAACTCGCAAATAAATCAGTTAAGTAAAAGTACAAGAGGTACACGCCGGCGAATGGAATCATTTGGCAAGTTCACCGGAAGACCTTACTTTTGGATACTTGTTAGCCCTCGCTTCTTTAACTGAATGATGCTGCCTGATGAACGCATTTCAAATTAAACAAACACCTAAAACAAAATTACTGAATGTCTTCAGGCGTTTACTCGCTTTTCCGGCGTGTGAACAATTGCTCTTCAATTCACTTTTGCGTAATCCTCACTCCATAGCCAGAAAACTGGTGCCGCCCGATTATCTGTATAAAAAGGGTGCTCATCGTAAAATTTCCAGAGATGGAATCAACTATCAGCTCGACATCAGCAATGTAGTGGATCATTATTTGTATTTCGGACTGGAGACATTCGATTATGCGAAGGTGGTTGGGGATATTCAGAAAGCGGCTGTAATACTCGATATCGGTGCTAATATTGGAACTACTTCGTTGTTTTTTGCATCGAAGAATCCAACAGCAGAAATTTTTTCTTTTGAGCCGCATCCGGATACATTCAAGCGTGCGCAGGAAAATATTTCGATTAATAAATTTAACAACATTCATCTCATTAACCTCGGACTCGGAGAAGAACCTGCCGTGGTGAAGCTGTATGAGGTGAATGAACATAATCCGGGAATGAACCGGATTTTAAAAGAAGAGCTCGATCTTCCGTTCAGGGAAATTAAAATCGATCGCCTGGACACGATTCTCGAATCGAGGGGAATCGACAAAGTTGATTTTATTAAAATTGATGTGGAAGGTTTCGAGTATTCTGTGTTGAAGGGCGGGGAGAAGATGCTGCGTCATAAACCGGCCTTGTTCATAGAACTCGATGATAATAATCTCCGGCATCATGGTCATAGTGCTACTATGCTGATTGGTTATCTGGCGGGACTCGGATACACACAGTTTCTGCGGGCAGATAACAACCAGGAGTTGAACGTGAATACCGATTATAGCAATTGTCACTACGATATAACGGTCAGGTAATTTTATACCTCTTCGTTTCTTCGATCTGATTTATCCTTATCTTTCGAATATGAATCTTTCCGTTAAAGAAATCACCAACGACGATATAGCTCCATTGCTGGACTATTGGTTTACGGCTTCTCCGGAGTTTTTAAGAGGAATGGGAGCAAATATTTCACTCCTGCCTGCGAAAGAAAATTTCCGGCAGATGCTGGAGTCGCAGTTAGTAGCTGATTATCCGCAGAAGAAGGCGTATGCTGTGATATGGCGCGTGGATGATCGTCCAGTTGGACATACCAATATCAACAATATTACTTTTGGCAAAGAAGCCACCATGCATCTGCATCTCTGGGATCAGACCTTACGAAAATCCGGACGAGGCACTGAATTGTTGAAGATGAGTATTCCCTATTACTTCCGTAATTTTGAACTCGAGCAATTAATCTGCGAACCGTATGCGTTGAATCCAGCTCCGAACCGAGTAGTGGAAAAAGTGGGCTTTACGTTGGAGAAGGAGTATGTTACTGTTCCCGGCAGCATCAATTTTGAACAACCGGTAAAACGCTGGATCATGACACGCGATGCTTTTCATGCACTTTATAAATAAAATGTCATGACAGAGCTAAAGCCCATAAAACGACATCTTGCCTTACAGCCTGTCAGTAGAGAACATCATGATGGATTAATGTGCTGTTTTAAAATCAGGAATGGACTTGAGAAAAAAATTGCATTGAAACGGATCTCTGATTATGTGCATTGGTTTTGTAAAGAACACCTCGAGCCACATTTTCAACTCGAGGAACAATATATTTTCCCGCTGCTTCCTGCTACTCATGAACTGAATCAACGAGCTGCGGAAGAACATGCGTTGCTTCGTAGTTATTTTAACCGTGTTGACTTTACCGCCGATGAACTGATTGCCTTTGAACAATTACTCGAAAAGCATATCCGCTTTGAAGAACGGGTGATGTTCAATGTGATTCAGGAGTCCAGCACCGACGAGCAATTAAAAGAAGCCATGAAGTTACATACAGAATCAGACCATTGCGATGTCTGGCCAGATGTGTTCTGGACCTGAGTCTCTTTATTTAAATTGCCGAATTTTCTTAATCTTCTTTTTTTATTGAATGGAAAACTCTATTTTTCAAAAAATAAAATGATCATATGCCAATCAATCAAGCCTTTCTCGCAGAACTAACCGTCGAGGGAGAAAACACCAGAAAAATGTTGTCGCGTGTTCCATTTGAACATGCCACCTGGAAACCGCATGAAAAATCAATGGACCTCCAGTCGCTCGCCAAACATGTAGCAGAAATGTGGTCATGGGTTGGTGTCACGCTGACACAAGATGAACTGGATTTCGCAAAGCCTTATCCAAAACCTCCTGAGATAAAAACCAATGAGGATCTCATGGATTTTCTCGAGAAGAATCTGGCGAATGCGAAAGAAGTACTCGCTAAAACTACCGATGAAACAATGGGCACCAACTGGACCATGCGTACCGGCGAGAAGATTTACTTCACTATGCCGAAAGTAGTAGTGCTACGTAGCATGGTATTCAATCATATTATTCACCATCGCGCTCAGTTGGGTGTGTATTTGCGAATGCTGAATGTTCCGCTTCCTGGATTATACGGACCAAGTGCTGATGATATGAATATGTAATTCTAAAATTATTGTAAAACGCCGTTCAGCGATCTTGTTGAACGGCGTTTTTTTTATGTTTGAGAATCCCTTACAATCTAAATAATCGAGTTGTCATTTCCCCTCATCGCATCACCACCAGTTTCTTCGCTGTTTTCTCATTGCCACTCCTTATTACACAGGTGTAAAGCCCACTACTCAGCTCCGGTAATTGTACAAACTGCAAGGTGCTCCAGGGTGGTAATTGCTGACTAAACACACGTTGCCCGGTAAGATCATATACCTCTAGTACGCCGGCTTTATTTTGCGGCAGCAGATAAGTGAGTTTTACCACTCCATCACTCACCGGATTGGGAGAAATACTGAAACGAAAATCATGTGCCGGCTCTGCTAATCCTACACTCAAAGTATCGCAAACACTACCCACTACCGGACCTAAATTATAGTTGGGGTGGTTGGGGACAGCGCGAAGGTGCAGGTAACTTCCCAAATCAAGAGCGTGCTGCTGAACATCGCATGCTACTCCTGCACTATCCGGATAATTCATTTCATGTAAATGCTGAACACTACTACCGCTGGTAATGTAAATTTTTCCGTTAGCCGCCAGATACATATTCCAAAAACTCGTAGCACAACAGGATTGACCCGGTGGCGAAATAAATCCATCGTAGGTTGCGACAGTGTCGATGGTGAGACTGTCCAAATCAAACTGGTAAATATTATTACTACTACATGCGTACGCAAACCTACCAGAAGGACTAAACGCCAATCCCCAACCAATGCTTCCCGACACATCAAAAACCCTTGGGTTTGAGAATGTACCGGAACATCTATCAAAATCCAATATTCTTACAAAGTGTTCTTTGATTACTCCTCCATCAGTTTTTGAACAGATAAATTTTGTTCCATCCATTGAGAAACCGATTTGCATTGATGATCCAAAAGCGGGATCTATATTTAACGGTTCAGTGGTTATAGATGCTACACCTGTAGGGGTAAGAAGGATTTTGTATGAAATATCAGAAGCATCCTTCATTGCTAAAATCCACCAATCACGTCCATTTGCGTGTTTGCATGCCGCAAGTCCCCAACTGATAGTATCATTAAAGAGGATTTGATTCTTTTGATTAGTTACTCCTCCGAGTCCATTATCCAATGTAATATCAATGACAGTATGGTATAATTCAGTTGAAGGTACATTGTTTAAACTGTCTCCTGTTTGATGAAAAAGTATATACTTTGTTGAGTCACCTGGATAAGGAAGGAAAACTGCTCCATAAGTTATTACATGTCCAAACAACCAATTATTTGTATATGCATTAGGACTTAACCCTCCTCCATTTAATATCGTATCATTATTGGCATTGGCAATCCAAATGCCGTTTGTACTCATCAGAAAATTCCCCTGCGCATCGCAGATAGTGGCTTCGGTACCGAGAAATGGCATTTTCCTGGTTTCAGGAAAATGAGTATATCCAGTAGAATCAAAAATTATTTTTCCTTTTGGGTCAGTTGGGAAGATATAACTACCAAGAAGCCAAGTATGGTTATAAAAACCTTGACTCATTGCTTTTACAGAAATGAGTAATAAAATAACTAAAATATACCTGGATCTCATTTGATAATTAGTAATTTTTCAGATTCAAATTCACCATTTATTCTAATCACGTTTACAGTATACAGCCCATGAGATAAAGCTCCAGTATTTAATACTAAGGATGACAGGTTATGATTAACAACCCTTTTTTCGACAACTTTGCCTTCATTATTTATAACTTGAATAATATAGCTTGAAGTCGGTGGTTGGTTAAATATCAACTGTGTTTGATGTTCTGCCGGATTCGGTATTAAAATAAATGAACCAAGGTCAATTTCATTTTTTACAATTTGTTTCTTCCGATAAATACCCAATTGTGCGCAAACTCCTGCATCATCATAGATGAGACTATCATTTACTTTCCGAATAATATTTCTTGCTCTGAAAACAGCTTCTCCACCGGATGAAGGACATTGTTGGGCGATAGATATGTTTACTAATCCCCTCATCGCATCACCACCAGTTTCTTCGCTGTTTTCTCATTGCCACTCCTGATTACGCAGGTGTAAATCCCACTACTCAACTCCGGCAATTGCACAAACTGCAGAGTACTCCAGGGTGGTAATTGCTGGCTATATACTCTTTGACCGGTAAGATCAAACACCTCCAGAACACCGGCTTTATTTTGGGGCAACAGATAAGTGAGCTTTACTACTTCATCACTCACCGGATTCGGCGAAATACTGAAACGAAAATCATGTGCCGGCTCTGATAATCCCACACTCAAAGTATCACAAACACTACCCACTACCGGACCTAAATTATAGTTGGGATGGTTGGGGACAGCGCGAAGGTGCAGATAACTGCCTAAATCAAGAGCGTGCTGCTGAACATCGCATGCTACTCCTGCACTATCCGGATAATTCATTTCATGCAAATGCTGAACACTACTACCGCTGGTGATGTAAATTTTTCCATTAGCCGCAAGGTACATATTCCAAAAACTTGTTGCACAACAGGTTTGTCCTGGTGGGGATATAAATCCATCGTAGGTAGCGACGGTGTCGATAATGAGACTATCTGTATCAATTTGGAAAACTCTGGAACTGGAACAAGCGTACAGTTTTTTTCCGGAAGGACTAAATGCTGTCCCCCATAAGTAATTTCCAAAGGTCAGTTGAATTGTCGTATCGTTACTTATTAAACCGGTACACCTATCAAAATTTGCAGTTACAAGATAACTATTATGACCAATAGAATCGTAACATGTATAGGCAAATCTATCCCCGCTACTATTAAAAGGAATTTGAGTAGAAGTATACCATGAATAATGCGCATTTGGCAAATACTGAAATGTGGTTGTAAAACTATAAGGAGTTAGTAGTGTTTTATAAATTTTGTTAGAATTGTGTTCTGTCATAATTATCCACCAATCTCTACCATTAGCATGTTTTACACAGCCTATCCCCCAATTTAATGTATCTTGAAAAATTGAAATGTTCTTCTGGGTCACTGCACCAAGTCCATTATCGAAATTCATTTCTATTTTCGAAAGGAGAAGTTCAAAAGCAGGGAATGCTGCTCCCAAAGGTTCACTGGTATGGTGGATCAAATAATATATGTTAGTATCAATAAATGATGGCAAAAAAAGTGTATTAGCGGTCATTGGCAATCCAAAAGCCCATTGGCTAGTATAACTTGAAGGATTCAGCCCACTCCCATTCAACATTGTATCATTATTGGCATTGGCAATCCAAATGCCGTTAGTACTCATCAGGAAATTCCCCTGAGCATCACAAATAGTAGCTTCGGTACCTTTAAATGACATCTTTCGCATCTCAGGAACATGGATATATCCAGTGGAGTCAAATGTTATACGTCCATTTGGAAAGCCTGCAAAAGGGTTATTACCTGTTAACCAAACATGATTATAAAACCCCTGCCCAAAGGAGTTAAAGGAAATAATTAAGAGTAAATATATCAGTAACTTTTTCATTTGTTGATGACTAATTTCGTGCTACCATGCTCCTGTTGATCAGTTGTAAAGTCTACTACATATATTCCATTAGATAAGGTTGTAGTATTCAGAACTACTGAAATTAACTTTGTCCTTACTGACTTTTCAATCAGTAAACGCCCTTCCAAATCATGGATGGTAATCTTTAATTCATTATAAGGTAAAAATCCTGATGAAACCAACTGAACTTGTTCCTTAGCAGGATTTGGAATTAATAGAAGGTTTATTGCTTGATTCTTTTCTGTCGTTAATTGCTTTTTTCGATAGATCCCCATCTGAGCACAAACTGATGCATCATCATACTCAATGCTGTCATTTACGAGCTTGATAAGTTCACGTGCTCTGAAAACAGCTTCACCACCGGAAGATGGGCACTGTTGTGCTACGGAAAGTAATCCATTATACTCCTGTAACAAGATAATTCTTCCTTGTGATTTAAATCGCACATAAACATCATTAATATATTGCTCATTCAACTGAGGGGCAATCGTTGGAGAAATTGTATTATTCTCCTGCAATGATTGTGATTGTCCGGAACTTACATTTGTCAAATGTTGATTTAGCAGATCGCTAATTTCATTCCTTTGAAATTCCATTTGATCTACAACGATACTCTTCAAAGAATCTAGTATGGAATCTTGCTGTATCGATAAGGCCAGATTAATTGAATGAAGACTATCTGTCCAAATCGACAATTGATCTTGTAATGAATCTATATTGAAAAGTGTTGTGCTATCTGATTTAAACAGACTGGTAAGTTGTTCATTGACTGAATAAAGTTTACCGATAGTAGAATTTTCATTGGCAGCAACAAACTGTAAATAGTCATTATTGATGAAAATTGAATCATTGATCAATTCTTTATACACTAATTGTTTAGCTATTTCTTTTGACTCCTCAATAAAAACAGTGCTTACAGCACTATCATTAACAACCAATTGTCTGAACATTTCACCATCGTCCCCACCTGCTAGAGCAGAGTTACAGGTTTGACTTTGCAAACAATCAAATGAAGATCCTGCAGGAACACGGTCAAACCACCCTTGATCGTCAACAAAAAATGGGCTAAGTGTTGTATCTGTTGGAATAATTGGATTATGAAAATTGATTGTGCTGTTAGTTGTAAAAAGTGATGTTTGCAATGACTGCTGATTTAAATCATTCAAATTAACAGCACCGAAATTACTACTATACCTCAGAGAATCTAACCATATATTTCCATGATAAATAGAACCGAGCATTATAACCGGCTGTTGACCAATTATTGCTTCCGAATTCAAAAACAACCCACACCAGGCATTGCCCATATGGTTGCCCTTTAATATGGAGTTGGCGTTTCCGGCACCTTCAAAGCGGAATGAAAAACCTGTTGAGTCACTGCTGTTGCATTGGATTTGGTTGTTGGGCGATTGCGCTATCCGGTATCCATAGCGGATTGTATCATTTATATTCAACTGATAGCCTTTACCACTTACCGTATTACAGGATATGGTATTGTCACTTCCCCCCAAAACGTTTATACCAGTCGTACTAGGCGCTGTGTTTATTCCTTTTTCCATCGTAACTCTGTTGTTACTGATCAGGGAGTTGGTTATGCCTGATCCTTGAATTCCGGCACCTGCATTTTTTATATATACTGTATTGTTATTGATCGCATACGTATTGGTTGGGGCCTTTACAAATTCTGCCGCTCCAATTCCAATTCCTACTTTGCTGCCATTGATGTTTATGAGATTATCCTCAACTACGATCTGACCTCCACCATTGTTATCATATAGGTTAATTCCATAGTCGGTTGCCTTAATTGTATTGGCGATAATTGAAGAAAATATTCCTGCTGTCGCCTGATTTACTTCTATTCCAAAACGCATGGAGTCCATTTTGCATCCGCTGATTCCAACAGCGGTGTAGGAGGCATAAATTCCTGTTCTGGAGGAGACAACATTATTTATTCCGCCCGGTACAGGGAACACTTTTAATCCTGAGGGCAATCCACTTATTTCTAAATCACCATGAACGGAAATTGCACTTCCATTCTCATTGCCACCGGTATGATAAAAGCTGGTCAATTGAATATTACTAAAGGAACAGTTACGAACCGCTATTTCACTTCGGAAGGCACGTACTCCATTATTCATATTGTTAAATGTATTCAAAGAGAGGTCATCTCGCCCGATATCCAGGTAAGCATCATTCAGGAATATACCCGCAAAAGGAATTACCCCGTGTGCAGGCTGACCCTGGTAAGAAGTTTTAAATCCGGAGGATGTCATATCGAATGTGACTCCATTGAGCAAGAGACTACCTCCAAAGATAGAAGGATAAACCTCCGGATTGTAAATTCCGGTGACATTGTTTTCAAAAAGAGACTGATTTATTAATGCATTTCCGTTTTGCCCCAGGTCAATCCCGGTTTGAGCATCCCGCA
>JAGOJO010000095.1:0-1858 GCA_017995075.1 Bacteroidia bacterium
CTGCCAATTGTATCAGTCAGATGAACGAGGAAGATAGAATCTGTTCCGGTGGTGAAGTTTCGGTTGGAGAAGAAATACATATCCGGACCATAAACTCCGCTGCCACCCTTCGCCGGACATAAATTTCGGATAGGCGACCCGTTATAGAACACATTGCTGTGCACCTGCGCTGTCAATGTATTTCCCTGATATCCGTCGTCTTTTCTGATTTGCCAGATGATGGATTGATTGAATCCGGTTTGCCAGCTGGAATCATTGTACAGCAGATTTCCGGTAATGAAGAAATCATGCTCTCCCACCGCGCACATCGGGAAATCGGTCCAGAGTCCGTTGTTGAGTGCATCGCCCGGCAAGGAATAGAAGTTATACGCACCATAGCTGGTATTGGTCTGCGAAAAACCAACCAATACATTATTTGTAGAGTCGGTGAATCCATTCAGGAACACAACTATAAAACGATCGTTCTCGGGATCATAGGTGATTTTCGGATCAAACTCTTCTGCTGCAAGTCCGAGCGAAGCACAGAGCGAATGCAACGTATACGAACCATACACGCTGTTGGTGTTAAGGTCTTTGCTGAAGATCATCGTATTGCTCACGCTACTCACGACATTCCCATTAGATACTGCGAGGTCATTATCATTCGGCAAATAAAAATTGAACGCGTTCCCCTGAAAATTGCGCATCACCAGCGGTGCAGCAGCATTGATTTTCGCAGACGACGACGACTGATTTTCCCTTAAAGGATAACGGGTATCCAGCTCAGCTTTCACCGAAGCAACTAATGCTCTGTCGGCACCGGGATGAGGTTTCGGCAGATGCTGGTTCTTCAACATCGGAAACCATGTATCTCCTTCCTGCTGCAGATTCACCACTTTTTTCAGCGGAATATGCATAACCGGAGAGGAAACAGGTGATTGCGCCTGACTAGTGATGACACCGGCGAGCAAGAGTACGAGGACAGATAATCTTTTCATAACAGATGAGGGCTGATGAGTAAAAATAGTAAAAATACCATCCCACACAAATTACAGGAAACTTCTCTGCCTCCACCAGGAAAAAAATTGCTGAACAGCCAACAACTACATCAACTTCATCAGCTGACGATGCAGGCTCACCTTTTCATCGACGAGTTGCGGTAAACGATCAATAGCCACACGCTCCTGCAACATCGTATCGCGGTCGCGAAGGGTTACCATATTATCTTCCAGTGTCTGGTGATCAATCGTGATACACAACGGCGTACCGATAGCATCCATACGGCGATAACGTTTACCGATGGAATCCTTCTCCTCGTAAATGCAGAGATGATCCAGCTTCAAACGATTCATGATCTCTCTGGCCTTCTCCGGCAAACCATCCTTCTTCACCAGCGGAAGAACGGCAATTTTGTACGGAGAAAGGAATGGAGGAATACGTAACACTACACGTGAACTGCCATCTTCCAGTTGCTCCTCCACATATGCCTGAGAAAGAGTAGCGAGGAACAAACGATCCAGTCCGATAGATGTTTCCACCACATACGGGATATAGTTTTCATTATCCTCCGGATCGAAATACTGTTGCTTCTTCCCGCTAAAGTGTTCATGATTCCGCAAATCGAAATCGGTACGGGAGTGAATACCTTCCAGCTCCTTGAATCCGAAAGGAAATTCAAATTCAATATCGCAGGCGGCATTGGCATAGTGCGCTAATTTGATATGATCATGGAAGCGGTACTTGCTCTCCGGAAATCCAAGACTACGGTGCCAGTTGATACGTGTTTCCTTCCACTTCTCATACCATTCGAGATCTGTTCCGGGCTTCACAAAAAACTGCATCTCCATCTGTTCAAATTCACGCATACGGAAGATAAACT
>JAGOJO010000095.1:1958-5146 GCA_017995075.1 Bacteroidia bacterium
AATCCAAGACTACGGTGCCAGTTGATACGTGTTTCCTTCCACTTCTCATACCATTCGAGATCTGTTCCGGGCTTCACAAAAAACTGCATCTCCATCTGTTCAAATTCACGCATACGGAAGATAAACTGACGGGCAACAATTTCATTCCGGAACGCCTTCCCTGTTTGCGCGATGCCGAAAGGAATTTTCATACGACCGGTCTTCTGCACGTTCAGGAAATTCACAAAAATACCTTGTGCTGTTTCCGGGCGGAGATAAATCGTACTCGACTCCTCACTCACCGAACCCAACTGCGTACTGAACATCAGGTTAAACTGACGCACATCGGTCCAGTTGCGCGTTCCACTCACCGGACAGGTAATTTCCAAATCGATAATAATCTGTTTTACTTCCTCGAGATTATTCGCCTCCAAAGCCGCTTTGAAACGAGCATTGATCTCATCAATTTTTTTCTGATTATCCATCACACGAGGATTCGTCTGACGGAACATCTCCTCATCAAAATTTTCAAAACGACCCTTCGCCTTCTCTACTTCTTTAGAAATCTTCGCATCTATTTTCGCGATATAATCCTCGATCAGAACATCCGCGCGGTAACGTTTTTTTGAATCCTTATTATCGATCAGCGGATCATTGAACGCATCTACGTGTCCCGAAGCTTTCCAGGTAGTTGGATGCATAAAAATCGCCGCATCGATGCCCACGATATTTTCATTCAGCTGCACCATAGCCTTCCACCAGTAGTCGCGGAGATTCTTCTTCAGCTCAGCGCCCATCTGACCATAATCGTACACGGCACTTAAGCCATCGTAGATTTCACTCGACTGAAAAATAAAGCCATACTCCTTCGAATGACTAATGATATTTTTAAACAGCTCTTCGCCGCTGAATTTCTTAATAGTGACTGTTGACATAGGGTGCAAAAGTACAAATTTCGGGGATTAAAAAACGAGCATTTTCCGGCCATTTCTGACAACGACTGTAAGCAAAAATCATCCATTCAGCGTCTCTCCAATACACTCCCGTCATCCCCACGGGAATATTTCTCATTTTTGCACCATGTCCCCCATTTACCTCGACCATAACAGCACCACTCCGGTTGACCCACAGGTTCTTGACGCCATGCTTCCCTACTTTAGCGGGCAATTTGGCAACGCCTCCAGCCGAACCCATGCCTATGGTTGGGTTGCAGCAGAAGCAGTAGAAACAGCCCGCCGCGAAGTCGCCGAACTCCTCCATGCCGAACCGAATGAAATAATTTTCACTTCCGGAGCCACAGAGAGTCTGAACCTGGCCATCAGAGGAGTTGCAGCTGCATACGCGGTGAAAGGCCGGCACATGGTCATTTGCAGTACCGAACACAAAGCAGTACTCGATACAGTAGCGGACTTAAGTTCATCCGGCATCACCGCCGACATACTCCCCGTTGACCGTAGTGGTATGATCGACCTTTCTCTCCTCGATAAAAGCATACGCGAAGACACCATCCTCGTAGCGGTGATGATGTCCAACAATGAAACAGGAGTCATACAACCGACGGAAGCCATCAGTAAAATCTGCCGCGACAAACAAACTATTTTTCTTTCCGACACCACACAGGCTGCAGGGAAAATGCGCATCGATGTACAAGACAACGGACCCGATCTCTGCACGGTATCGGCACATAAAATTTATGGACCCAAAGGAGTCGGCGCATTGTACATCCGACGAAAAGATCCACGTGTAAAGCTCATCGCAGAAATCACTGGAGGCGGACATGAACGAGGGTTACGATCCGGCACTCTCAATGTACCGGGAATTGTCGGACTCGGAGCAGCAGCACGACTGGCCAACGAACAACTCTGGGACTACGGCATACACACCTCCCGCTGGCGCACCATCCTCGAACAACAACTCACCGAAGACGGCAAAGGCACCATCAACGGAAGCATCAAATCGCGACTACCCAACACCACCAACATCACTTTTCCCGGTATAAAAGCAGAACGATTAATTCACCAACTCAGCGACATCGCTTTCAGCATGGGAAGCGCCTGCACCTCTGCACTACCAACACCAAGCCATGTTTTAAAAGCCATGGGACTCAGTGACGAAGAAATACAAAGCAGCATACGACTAAGCATCGGGAAGAACACCACAGAAGCAGAAATACGCGAAACCATACTTCGGATAGGCGGGGCGTTAGTAAGCTTAGGCAAAGTCTGAGGTAAACGAACCAAACGAACTATCCGGAAATCGCCAGAACCGTCTTCCAGTATTTTTCCACCACCTGCTTTTCCAACAACCTGCAAAACAGACGGTTGAAATATCCTATAAATCAACCGATGTTCATAAGTGAGTTCCTGAAATGACAAGAATCAGACCCGGCAGCCACCGAAGCTTCGTATTTTTGTAATCCCGGAAAATTTCCTGAGATATGTTCCCACAGCCGTACACCGGACAAATCATGCAACGTTATGTGCTTCCCACTCAGCGGAAAGTGCATCAACCGTTATTGGATGAATTTGTACACGAGCTTGCCCATGCATTTGAGCAACCTGTCCTCTTCGAACCGGCTGCCTTCGAAATATATCCCGCCGAGATGATCCTCGACTATATCCGGCGCACACATCGGTTATACTTATTCCGCAAGTTACCTGAGATGGAACAAAGCATCCATCTTCTTCTACAGGACTACACCGACGATCATCCACTACTCTGTATACTGCTTGGATTTTACTCCACCTACAAACAGGATCTCAGCCTTCACATTCTCGAAGAAGAACAAAAACTTCTTCCCTACTGTGACTTCCTGCTCGACACCGAACAAAACGGAATGGATTTATACGATTTCTTCAAACAAACAAAGTCGTATTCGCTATCAACGTTTGAATCAGAGCACCACGACGACACAGAAAAAAATCTGCATGAAATCCGTGAGACCATTTTACTACACGAGCCACCATTCACCAACCAATCTCCCTATCGCATTTTAGTGCAGCAGCTACAAAATTTCGAACGCGACCTCACCATTCACGGACTCATCGAAGATCATGTTTTACTACCCGCAATGCGCGTAAAAGAAGAAATGCTTTTTTCAGCATTCAGAGAGAAAATCAAGAAGAATTAGAGCCGGGGCCTCGATACAAAGCCTTCGGCTTCACTCGGCCCCCGTTGTGTTTTTTCTAAAATTATCGTGAACTATCATG
>JAGOJO010000095.1:5246-11296 GCA_017995075.1 Bacteroidia bacterium
GAAGAAATGCTTTTTTCAGCATTCAGAGAGAAAATCAAGAAGAATTAGAGCCGGGGCCTCGATACAAAGCCTTCGGCTTCACTCGGCCCCCGTTGTGTTTTTTCTAAAATTATCGTGAACTATCATGCAATCGATACAAAGCCTTCGGCTTCACTCGGCCCCCGTTGATTTCTTTTAAAAAAAATCTCCCAACCCTGTATACAATACCTCGCTACACCGTTGACCGAGTGACGTGACGCAGTCGCGTTGTATCGAGGGCAGCGGTGTAGCGAGGGCAACGGTGTAGCGAGGGCAGCGGGCGAAAAAAAGGGCACCGAAATCCGCTCGCATCGGATAACAGTGCCCAGGGTTTGATTGGAGAATTATCTCTACGACTTGCTTAGAAGTCTTCGTTGAATTTTAATTCCTGATCAGCGCGGTCAACACCAACGCCGGCTTTTTTGTATTCAGAAACACGCTTCTCGAAGAAGTTGGTTTTACCTTCCAGAGAAATTGTTTCCATGAAGTCAAATGGATTTTCGCTGTTGTAAACTTTCGGATAACCGAGTGAATTCAGGAGACGATCAGCCACAAACTCGATGTACTGACACATCATCTTCGAGTTCATACCGATCAGATTTACCGGTAATGCATCGGTTACGAATTCCTGCTCAATGCTCACTGCATCTTTGATGATCGTGTAAACTTCCTCCTGTGAAAGTTTATGTTTCAGCATTCCGTACAGCAGACAAGCAAAATCGCAGTGCAGACCTTCATCACGAGAGATGAATTCATTCGATGTTGCTAATCCTGGCATCAAGCCGCGCTTTTTCAGCCAGAAGATAGAGCAGAATGAACCGCTGAAGAAAATACCTTCTACAGCTGCGAAAGCTACCAGACGATGAACGAATGAACCGTTATCGATATAACGCAATGCCCACTCCGCTTTCTTCTTCACACAATCCACGGTTTCCATGGCGTTGAAGAGGCGATGTTTCTCTGCAGGATCTTTCACATAAGTGTCGATTAGCAGGGAATACATTTCCGAGTGGATATTTTCAATCATGATCTGGAAACCATAAAAACAACGTGCTTCAGGCAGCTGCACTTCATTCATCATGTTCACAGCAAGATTTTCATTCACGATACCATCACTGGCAGCAAAGAAAGCAAGTACATGGGTGATAAAATGACGCTCTCCGTCGCTGAGGCGCTCCCAGTCTTTCTGATCAGCAGAAAGATCTACTTCTTCTGCGGTCCAGAAACTATTTTCCGCCTGCTTATACATTTCCCAAATTTTATCATGTTTAATCGGGAACAGAACGAAACGTTCTTTATTCTCTTGAAGGAGAATTTCATCGTTGATGTAATTGTGAGCCATTTTTGAAGCGTAAGGTGTTGGAAGAAGTCCGGAAATAACTACCGGAATCAGTTCTACAAAAGAAAAGAAAACAAGCACCACAGGCAAAAAATGCAGGTTGATCTTATGAACAGAAAAGGGTCATTTGTGAACAGAAAAAATAATTTAACATTAATTTTTTTCTACAATGGATGGAACTTCTGGTTGTATATAAAAACAAAATCCCCTGATTCACTTTATCGTAAATCAGGGGATCAATTATTTCAGGGATGATTATCCGAGGTACGCCTTCAGAAGTTTATTTCTTGAATTCTGACGCAACGTTTTGATTGCTTTTTCTTTAATCTGACGTACACGCTCGCTGGTAAGGTCAAACTTCTCACCGATTTCCTCGAGGGAAAGTCCGTGCTGAATACCAATACCGTAAAACATCTTGATGACATCCTGCTCACGCTCGCTCAATGTTGCCAGTGAACGATTGATTTCTTTTTGCAGTGATTCGTTGATCAACGCTGAATCGGCACCCGGACTGTCACCATTTTCCAATACATCCAACAGTGTAGAGTCTTCACCCTGAACCAGTGGCGCATCCATGGATACGTGCTTACCGGGCATCTTCATGGTGTTCGCCACTTTATCCATCGGTAAATCGAGAACAGCACTTAGCTCTTCCGGACTTGGTTCACGCTCATATTTCTGCTCCAGTTCGGAGAAGGCTTTCTTCACTTTATTCGCAGCACCTAACTGATTGAGTGGCAAACGAACAATACGTGCCTGTTCAGCCAGGGCCTGCATAATACTTTGACGAATCCACCATACAGCGTAGGAAATGAATTTGAAACCACGGGTTTCATCAAATTTCTTGGCTGCTTTGATCAAACCGAGGTTTCCTTCGTTGATCAGATCGGGGAGGCTAAGTCCTTGTGTTTGATACTGTTTCGCTACTGAAACCACGAAACGGAGATTGGCCCGAACCAGTTTTTCCAACGCTTTTTGGTCGCCCTGACGAATTCTGCGGGCTAGTTCTACTTCTTCCTGGGCTGTGATGAGTTCTTCCTTACCAATTTCCTGAAGATACTTTTCAAAAGAGGCGCTTTCGCGGTTGGTAATGGATTTGGTGATCTTAAGTTGACGCATATCTTACTGATTATAGGCACTTTACTCTCACGTAAAGGGAGGCGAGAGATGATTTAAACAGAGGCGCAAGTTACACAATATATCGTCCTTGTCAATACCTTTTCTTAGTGTTGATTTAATTTAACTAACCACCCTATGTTGAATTAATTTGATATAGAGAGGTTTGGGTCTTTAAACCGCAGAAAAAATAATTTATTGTGTAGACAGATGAATGTTCACCTTCATTTTCATCCTTGCACTCCGCGTTGTTGATAACCTGTTTAGGTAGACGATATTACGGGTAGTATTCTGGGTATCTTTAGTGTATCAAAACGACCAACTAGTCATGAAATTTAATCGCGAACAACAAAAGGAACTTCGAAAGATCGGATCTAATTTTGAGTCGCTGGAATTGCTTTCTGAAAAAATCGGTTTTAATCTGGATGATATTGTGTTGACGCTGAATGTACCCGATGTTTCTGAGCAGCAAAAAACAGCTGTATTCAAACGGAATCAATCCCGCCAACAGGTATTTGAACTTTCCCGGAAGAACTCTCCGAAAAAGGAAAAATCCCCGATAAAGGTGAGTGCCCGTCGCTAAGAAGCAATATTTTAATTTACTATTTTGCGGGGCTCTAAACTGACCTCGCGTTAATGACTCCATATACATCCCTTCCTGCTCGCCGGCAAAATTCGTTTTGGCGAACGATTGGTATGTTGTTGTTATGGTGGATGTTGAGCTTTTCCTTTTCAACCAGTTTACAGGCGCAGGATGGCGACTTTTATCAGTACCTCTCGGAGAGTAATTCCGTAAATGAATTTTTAAAACCGCAGCTTTCAGGTCGAATCATGCCGTTTGCGGGGAATGAAACGATCAATAAAAAACGTCTGGATCAGGCGGTCTCCAACAAAAACGATAAGGGAATTATTGCTACGGCGGGGAATCTCGGTTTGATTTACCTGAAGAAAGAAAATCCAACTACGGCGTTGAAATATTTTCAGATGAGTCTGGCGGCGGCGGAACGTCTGAAGAATGTGAAAGCGCAGGGCATCGCGCAGATTCAATGTGGTATTTCGGAGATGCAACTGCGGAACTACGACAATGCTTTATCGTCTTTTGAAAAAGCTGCCGCAAATCCGGAGTCGCAAAAAATGCCGAAAGTGTCGGCGTTCCTGCTCGCACAACTGGGACAATGTTATCTTGGCTTACGTGATTTACCCAGAGCGGAGGAGATGTATGTTCGTGCTGCAAAATCATTTGCCGGTATCGGACAGAAACTGCAGTCAGGCGCCTGTTATAATTCGGCCGGTGAAGTGCAGTTGCGGGAAAATGATTTTAAACGCGCGGCGGAGAGTTTCAATGCCGGACTTCAGATCCTCTCGGGTGTGAAGGAGAATAAATTAAAAGGCTTATTGAACAGAAATCTCGGACTCACCTCGTTTAAGAAAGGAAGGTTTGAGGAAGCGTTGGGTTTCTTTTATACCAGTTTATCATTCGACAATCAATTGCTGGTGCATAAGCTGGTGAAGGATACCTATATGCAGCTTTTTACTCTATATAGTTTCGGCAACAATTTTTCGAAAGCTGATCTTTACCATGAGAAGTACCGCAACATCAAGGATTCACTGCAACTGGCGTCGAAAACAACGTCGTTGAATAAGTCGGCGCTGCAGGAAGAAATCGAAGAAAAAGAACGTATCATCGACCTTCTACAGAAGCAATACCAGGAACAAGCGACAGCAACCAATGCCAAAAATCTGGAGTTGAGTCAGATGATTACAAAGACGGATATTGCGCTGCAGCAAAAAGATCAGGCGCTGGAGGAGAAGACGGCAGAGGTAGAGCAGCTAACCCGTGAGAAAGCGATTCAGGAGAGAGATATCGCCCGAAAAGAATTATTGATCAGTAAACAAAAGAGTTTCCGGAATTTACTCATAGCCATTGCCGTTAGTGCCATTATTTTAATGTTGGTCCTGTATAACCGGTATACTTTTAAGAAAAAATCGAATCGGCAACTCCAGGCCAGTAATGTTGAATTGGAAGAAACTCTAACTCAGCTTAGAGCAACGCAGGATCAGTTGGTGCAGAGTGAGAAGATGGCATCACTGGGACAGCTGACTGCCGGTATTGCTCATGAGATTCAGAACCCATTGAATTTCGTGAATAATTTCTCGGAGGGCGCCATTGATATCCTGGATGATTTTCTGAAATCTGAAGATCCGGAAGAGCGTAAAGAACTGGGAGAAGAAGTGCGAAGTAGTCTGTACAAAATTCATGAGCACGGTAAACGGGCGGCGCGGATTGTGAGGAGCATGTTGCAACATAGTCGTCAGGGGACCGGTGAAAAAGAAAGCACGGATATTAATCAGGTGATGCACGAGGCGGTAAACCTGGCCTACCATGGAATGCGGGCGACATATAAAGATTTTCAGGCGTCAATCGATGAAAACCTCGACCAAAATGTTCCGAAGCTGATGCTGGTGACGCAGGACTTCAGTCGTGTATTACTGAATATTACGAACAACGCGTTTTATGCGATGCGGGAGAAAGTACTGAAAGGTTCTGCTACTCCATCTACCCTACAAATCAGTACGCGATTGCGTGAAGACAAGGTGGTGATTATAATCACGGATAACGGTCCCGGCATACCGAAAAGTTATCTTGATAAAATCTTCCAGCCCTTTTTTACGACCAAGCCTACGGGACAAGGAACCGGACTGGGATTAAGTATCAGCTACGATATCATCAAAGCACATGGTGGTACTATGCAGGTTGACAGTATTGAAAACGAAGGCACCACTTTCACGATTGAACTCCCTGTAAAAAGCTAACACCCTCTCCGAAAGCAAGCAACATGGCCATTAAATTACTTGTAGTTGACGATGAACAGGACATTGAATTATTGTTTCGTCAGCGGTTGAGAAGATTACTCAAGGAAGGATTAATTGAAATCAAATTTGCCTTCTCCGGAGAAGAAGCAATTAATTATCTGAATGAACTTGAACAGCCGGACATTGCGTTGATCTTGTCTGATATCAATATGCCGGGCATGTCGGGTTTTGAATTATTGCAACGGGTAAAGGCGAAGTTTCCTGATCTGAAGGTGATGATGATCACTGCCTACGGAGATGATGAGCACCAGGCGAAAGCAAGGTCGCTGGGTGCAGATGATTTTCTGTCGAAACCACTCGATTTTAAGGACCTGGAAGTACGATTGCAACAATATCTCCGTTAATTACTGAAGAATTCAATAAGCGCTTCGCAGTATTTATGCTACTGTAAGAAAGCAAAACACTCCATGAAAAAAACCTTCTCTCTTCATTGCATCCTCCTGTTCCTGATGATTTCCTGCAGCGTAAATGCACAGAAGTCTCCTGCGTTGGTGAACATGAGTCTTACCAAACCTGAGAAGGCTATTTTATACACCGGCGTGGATAATGTACTCATGCTGAAAGGAGAAGTCCCCGGAAAGTATTTACAAATTGAACGCAGCAATGGACCTGTAGAATGGAAAGGAGGGACACAACTCCGAGCCGTTGTAAGATATGAAACACCCGGTACCGATACTTTTCGGGTATATGCCGGTGAAAAAGT
>JAGOJO010000096.1:0-2047 GCA_017995075.1 Bacteroidia bacterium
GATGAATACAGATGGCAACAATTACAGGAAGCAATTCGCGAAGGCAAAGTACAACTCGATCATACTGAAACGGAAAACAAAAAATTCGGAACGGTAGGAGCTGTTGCGCGGGATAAAAACGGAAACCTGGCTGCAGCGACCAGCACAGGAGGTATGACGAATAAAAAGTTTAACCGCATTGGTGATAGTCCCGTTATCGGTGCCGGAACATATGCGAATAATGCCACCTGCGCAATCAGCTGTACCGGACACGGAGAGTTTTTTCTGCGTGCCGTTGTAGCTTATGATATCTCGTGCTTAATGGAATACAAAGGTTGTTCACTCGAAGAAGCCTGTCGGATTGTTGTAATGGATAAGCTCGTTAAAATCGGTGGAGAAGGTGGACTAATTGCCATTGATCACTCGGGAAATATATGCTTACCTTTTAATTCTGAAGGAATGTACCGGGGATCAGTTTCGGAAGGATATCCTCAGCATACTGCCATCTATGGAGACTGAAGTGTCCGTGTAATCTGATTCTGTTATTTATTTCCGTCGAGGCATTTCTCTACACTTCGTACTCCACCGCTACCCTTATTTCGGCGACCGCATTTTCCATAATTCTTCCATGTGATGCCGAAAAACACATCTGCACCATATGAATCGGTAAATCCTAATAGAGGTGATAACATATCAGATCCGATAGTGAAAATACCATATCGTAATGCAACACCCAAACGCGGACGGAAGAATTCATAATAGGAGAACGGAATTGAAAACTCAAATCGTCTCGACTCAAAGCGTGGAGTAATTGCAATCTGGTTGGTGCGACGAATAGAAATCGGACCGAGAGGAATGCGCTGAATAATTGTAGCATTCACAAACAGATTTTCAGAGAATGCATAGTCAAATTGAAGACTCGCAGCTGCAGGAGTAAACACAGTAAAACCAAACTGATCTCTCGAACCTGTACGGTTTCCGTAGAAATTAGAACTTAATATTGAATCGGTATACATAAATCCATTAAAGGATGTCGTATCGATACCATACCAGTCAGTGCTATTATTTTCGAAGCGATAAGTCCGAGCGCCTTTATTAAATCGGATATAACCAATATCCATCAATGAAAAACCAATACGGTAATCATAGGGCTTCTCCCCTCTTCCCCGTTTACAGGGATCAAAGAATGCATCATTTCTGTTTTTGAAATACTGCACACCCACCGTAGTAGAAAATCCATTTCCACGATTCGCCAACGGTCCATCAACGCTATTGGCTGAATTATCCGGAAACGCGTGACCATAAGTGGCATTGATATTATTTACGATAAGCAAGGTATCAGCCGGAACAATATAGTCGGCGTCGTCGATTTGCAGAAAGAATCCATCCAGACCATAGTTATAATTTACCGTTGCTGCAGCTGTCCAGTAATCTGTTTTGGATTCATACAACAGCTTTCCGAATGTTAATCCGAACTCATGCCATGCTGCCATTGCTGCTTTCGCATCTTTCACCGTATAACGGTTGTCTTGCTGTAAGTCATAATCAAATCCTTCCTTCAGGTACTTCGCCAGGTGATAAGGAATTTTATTTGCACTCAATTCAGCGCGTGTACTTACATGAAATGCAGCTCCCCATTTTTGATCTGACCAGATAAATGCAGGATATTTTGCAAACGCAGAAAGATAACCGGCTTTATTCGGTGTCTTCCTGTAACGATCAGTAAATTTTTCTTTCTCGGTTGTCTTGTCTTGAAAACTATTCCTAATAAGGCGACTATTCCGCTGCAACAGCATGTAGTTGTTTACAAAGCCCACATCCATCGATAAAAAATGTAACTCCCATTTGTACGGAGCATCCACAATTGATGCGGGATTCAGGTCGATACCCATTTGTCCCGCATAATTCGAATGCGCAGCACCCCACATTTCCTGAGCCTTCACCGGAGCTGTTAAAACCAGCATCCACAGCACGAATATCAACTTAGCACGTTTCAAGAGCAGTTTGTTTATCTGCAATTAAACGACTAAGACGGAAAGGAAGTTGCTTTAATTCGCTGAACCTGTCA
>JAGOJO010000096.1:2147-11224 GCA_017995075.1 Bacteroidia bacterium
CTGACATATTATCCCGGATAATATTTACATGTAGATTACCATCGCCGGCATGACCGTAACAAACCGATTTGAATCCATATTTCTTACCGATCTCTTTCACACCCTTGAGTAACACCGGCAATTCAGCGCGAGGTACTACAGTATCTTCTTCCTTGTACACGGAATGTGACTTCACCGCTTCACCAACTGCGCGACGCATTCTCCAGAGATCATTTTTCTGCTGAGCTGTATCTGCAAACATCACTTCGTCACATTCGTGGGCATACATCACCTCACTGATCTTTTCGCAATCCTTGAACAAGGTATCGAGATCATGACCATCTACCTCAATGAGCAAATGCGCTTGATGCTCGTCCTTCACCGGAATTTTCACATCCACAAACTTCATCACAAAATCGATGGCATCCCGTTCCATGAACTCCATTGCCGAGGGAGTATATCCAGCCCTGAAGACTGCAGAAACCGCTTCACAGGCCTTCTCCGGAGAGAAAAACGGCACCAGCATTAGCAGATTTTGCGTAGGCAGTGGAATCAGACGAAACACAATTTTGGTAATAATACCCAGCGTTCCTTCACTGCCGATTATGAGCTGTGTGAGATTATATCCGGTGGAATTTTTTAACACATTAGCACCTGTCCAGATGATTTCACCGGTAGGCAAAACCACCTCGCAATTCAGCACATAATCCTTGGTAGTACCGTACTTCACCGCCTTGGGTCCACCGGCATTCTCTGCCAGATTACCTCCGAGAAAACAGCTTCCCCGACTAGCAGGATCCGGAGGATAGAAGAGTCCTTTTGCTTCCACCGCATCTCTGAAAACCTGATTGATCACTCCCGGCTCAACGGTTGCCTGGAGGTTTCGTTCATCTATTTCAATGATTTTATTCAACCGTTCTGTCGACAATACGATACCTCCAAAAACGGGCAACGCACCACCCGACAAACCGGTTCCTGCACCACGGGGAGTAACAGGAATTTTATACTCATTCGCCAGTTGCATCACTGCTGAAATCTCCGATGCCGATCCGGGCTTTACTACCAGTCCGGGCATGAAATGATAATCTTCCGTTTCATCACTCCCGTAATCCGTTTTTTCCTCGTCAGCAACCAGCAGATTCGCCTTTCCCACTGCCGATTCAAGGGCTGCAATCAATGCTTCCGAAATCGTCGTTTCTGTGCTCTTCATACAGCAAAAATACACAAGACCCTATGATGAATTCAGCAATGTTTGTTTAAGTTTCAGGAAGTTTTCAAATATCCGGCACAACCTTTCAACAATTTGAATAAGTCGCGATGGCACAATAGACGTTTGGGTTAAATTTGCCTATCATCCGTTTAAATTATGAAAGAAGAATATGTAAAATGGTTTTCGCCCGTTCTTGGTCAGGAGACAGAAATGCTGATTTTCGGAACATCGGGTCGTCCGGTGGTTATCTTCCCTACTTCAATGGGAAAATACTACCAGAACCGCGACTTTAAACTCATCGAGAGTGTAGCCTGGTTTGTTGACAATGGTTTGGTGAAGATTTACTGTCCTGACAGTGTCGATGAGCACTCGTTTTACGAAGAGATGATTCATCCGGGTGAGCGGATTCGTCGTCATACCATTTACGATAAATTCATTCTGGAAGAGGTGGTAGAAAGAGCTGCCGCAGAAACCGGACAACACAAAGTAACCGTAGCCGGCTGCAGCTTTGGCGGATACCAGGCGATAAATTTCGCATTTCGTCATCCGGACAGGGTTTCGAATGTATTCAGCATGGGCGGAGCGTTCGACATCACCAACCACATGGACGGTTATTACGACGAGAACGTATATTACAACAATCCGGTAGATTTTCTGGCCGGGCTCAACGATGAAAATCTCTGGAAAATGGGCATCGTTCTCGGTGTTGGAGAACATGATTTCTGTTTACCCCAGAATCACCGGCTTGCAGAAATAATGGCCCGTAAGGGAATGCCCTATTGGCTGGATATTCGTCCGGGAATGCCCCACGACTGGCCAGCATGGAGAGAAATGCTCCCAACCTATTTCGGCCGACTCGACTTCTGAAAACCCGAAAAAAACCAAACCGGTTCAGGGCTTTTTAGTACCTTCGTAGGAGAACAAAAGGCTGACACTGGAGACCGTCAACCCCACATCAACAACGACTTTAAAACAAAAAAATAGAATCTATGAAACGTATTGGAATCATGCACGGCATGGAAAGAACTTTTCCCGATGCCCTCATCGAAAGAATTAATTCAAAAAACGAAGCCGGCATTCAGGCTGAACTCGTAAAAATCGACAAATGCATACAGGGAGAAGCGGTAGATTATGCCGTTATCCTCGACCGTATATCACAAGATGTTCCTTTTTACCGGGCTTATCTGAAGAACGCTGCACTTACTGGAACAGCAGTACTCAACAATCCGTTCTGGTGGAGTGCTGATGAGAAATTTTTCAATAACTGCCTGGCCATGCGTCTCGGCATTCCGGTTCCAAAAACCTGTTTGCTTCCATCCAACCAATGGCCGACAGATACCAGCGAAGCCTCTTTCCGTAACCTGAAAATGCCACTCGACTGGCAGGGAATGTTTGACTACACCGGACTACCTGTATACATGAAACCACATGCCGGCGGAGGTTGGAAAAATGTATTTCAACTCGACACACAGGATGGTTTCTTCCAATCGCACCAGACAACCGGACAACTCGTAATGTTGTTGCAGGAGGAGATTAAATTCGACAGCTATTTCCGGGTGTATTGCATCGGACAACAGGATGTACGCATCATGGAATATGAGCCACGTAATCCGCACCATCTGCGTTATGTACACAATAAATTCAACGCTGATAAAAAACTCCTCGACACCATCCTTGATTATACCTATCGCCTGAACGAAGCATTGGGATATGATTTCAATACAGTTGAGTTTGCTGTCCGCGATGGAATTCCATATGCCATCGACTTCTGCAATCCGGCACCGGATGCGGATGTTCACAGTGTTGGACAAGAAAACTTCGACTGGGTAATTGAATCTGCAGCCAATATGTGCATACGCAGAGCCAAGGCCCACCGTGAAAATGGCGACAACCTAACATGGGGAACCTTCATGAAAAATGCCACCATGGGAATGGCTACCGGAAATCCGGTTCCGAAATTCGGCGCACCCCACGAAATACAAAACGCTTAAAAAAATCCGGCAGATCGTTAGTCAGGAGTGATGGACGATCTGCCATTCAAACCATAAATTTGGTATAGACATCACCGTTAGATGTCATCACCACAGCCCCTTTCCCTATGACCATGTTCACCCTCGGAATCGAAGAAGAATTCCAGATCATCGACCCTACGACGCGGGAGTTACGCAGTCACATGCACCAGATTGTAGAAGGCAGTAAAACCATCCTCAAAGAGCAGGTAAAAGCTGAAATGCACCAAAGCGTGGTGGAAGTCGGCACCAACATCTGCCGCGATGTGGAAGAAGCCCGCAAGGAAGTAACTTATCTGCGACGAATGATTGGTGAAATTGCAGCCAAACAAGGATTGCTCTTTGCTGCAGGTGGAACACATCCATTCAGTCGCTGGCAGGACCAATTGATCACCGACCATCCACGTTACCATGAAATTGTTGATCAGCTTCAGGATACAGCGCGCGGCAATCTGATTTTCGGACTCCACGTACACGTAGGAATTCCGAGTCGTGAAATCGGAATACAGCTCATGAATCAGGCTCGTTATTTCCTCCCACACATCTTCGCGTTATCTGCTAATTCTCCATTCTGGCTGGGACGAAATACCGGATTCAAGGCATACCGCACTAAGGTGTTTGATAAATTTCCACGCACCGGTATTCCGGAAGATTTCAGCAGCGTAGCTGAATACGACACCTATATCAACCTGCTGATAAAAACCAACTGCATTGACAACGGAAAGAAAATCTGGTGGGATCTTCGACTCCATCCGTTCTTCGAAACGATTGAATTCAGGATCTGCGACGTGCCGATGCGTATTGACGAAACTATTGCACTGGCGTCGCTGATGCAGGCTGTGGTAGCGAAGATTTATAAGCTCATGAAGCAAAATCTCAGCTTCCGGAATTATAGTCGCGCACTCATTAACGAAAACAAATGGCGCGCAGCCCGCTATGGTATCCACGGTAAACTCATCGACTTTGGTAAACAGGAAGAAGTTCCAACCAAGGATCTGATTTACGAGCTTCTTGATTTCGTAGACGATGTGGTGGACGATCTCGGCAGCCGAAATGAACTTCGTTACATTGAAAAAATGCTCGAACAGGGAACGGGAGCTGACCGACAACTGAAAATTTACGAATCCACCGGCGACTTAAAAGATGTTGTCGATTACATGGTAAGCGAAACAAACTTCGGGTTATAATCGTAGAAATGGAATTCTATCACCGCTTCGTGCCGGAACAGGAAAACCATCATATCATCCGTGTAGCCATACTCGACTTGTACAACAACGAGCCGAATGAGGGTATGCGTGGAATTCAGACTATCCTGAATCAGCAGGATATCCCCGCGCCTTTTCAGCTGCGTTGGGAACGTTTTGATGTTCGTTTTAAGGAAGAAATTCCGGATGACTCGTTCGATATTTATATCAGCAGTGGTGGTCCGGGAAGTCCGCTGGAAGAGCCGGGCGCCCGCTGGGAGATAGAATACTTTAAACTCATCGACAAACTCTGGGAGCACAATAAGAGCGATGATGCTTCAAAAAAATTCATCTTCTTTATCTGTCATTCTTTTCAGCTCATGTGTCGTCACCTTGATCTGGCAGATGTGGTGAAACGTCATTCTACTGCATTCGGTATTTTCCCGGTACATAAAACAGAAGAAGGGCAAACGGAAAAATGCTTCGCCAAGCTTCCGGATCCGTTCTTCGCTGTTGACTCGCGCGATTGGCAGGTTATTCAACCGAACGACGAACAGATGGCAAAAATCGGAGCGAAGTTGCTGGCCATCGAAAAAGACCGGCCACATGTTCCCTATGAGCGTGCGGTGATGAGTATTCGTTTTAGTCCGGAGATGATCGGCACCCAATGTCATCCCGAGGCAGATCCCGTAGGCATGCTTCACTATTTACTGCGCACCGATAAAAAGGATATCGTAGTGAAACATCATGGACAAGAGAAATACGATGAGATGTTGCTACATCTTAATGATCCTGACAAGATCAATCTTACGCAATCATCGTTGATACCGGCATTTCTGGAAGATGCAATTCGGAAGATAGTACAACAGGTAAAAGTAAATGCCTGAGAGGGAATGAAAACACCATCGCATTAAACGAGCGATGAACCGCTAAACCATTTTACTTCCTTCCAAAATCAGCAGGAATTTCTCCCCAGAATTCTGTTTCCCACTTCAGAATAGGATTTGCATAGGAATTATTCTCCAGCCAGGATTCAGCACGGTGGATATATTCAAATAAAATTTCGTTCCGGCCTGTATCTGCCAGCTTCGTACCACACTTTTTCTTCTTCACCCAGCCAATAGCAATTTTTGAATCGGTATAGATGATTTTAGTAGGCAACTGTTGCTGTTTCAATAATGCCAATCCATGCACGATCGCTAAAAACTCTCCCACATTATTAGTACCATCAGGATAAGGCCCCATGTGAAAAATTTCCTGACGGGTTTGAAAATCCACACCACGGTATTCCATCAATCCGGGATTACCACTACAAGCCGCATCCACGCAGATACTATCTCCACGAGGCTGACCTACATTTCCCTTCGTTGTTTTTACCGTTTCGCCAGCAGCAGCTTTTTTGTAAATATGACGAGCGGGATGCTGCTGATAAGCTTCTTCCGCTTCTTTTTTCGACGTAAACGATTTATATTTCGCATTCGGAAATCCATCGATATTGCGTTTACATTCATCCCATGAAGTATAAACCCCGGGGCGGCGTCCCTCCCACACTACATAAAATTTCACTTTTGACGACATGCTGCAAACATAGCAGAAAATAGTCAACCTTCGTGTGCACAAAAGACCGCTCAGGTCACATAATACATGTTGATTTCACCCTTGTACTTTGCATTTATCTTGCCACGGCTCAAGCACTCCACCGACGAACGGATACGTTGATATGTACTCTCAGAAATATTAATCTTCCCCGGTTCACCGGCCTGCTCCAGTCGTGCAGCAATATTCACGGTATCTCCCCAAATATCATAAGCAAATTTATGGATGCCTACAATTCCTGCAATCACAGGACCCGTATGAATTCCGATCCTGATCTGCACCTGCTCCTCTAACGGTTTCAATGCATTGAAATGATGAATAAAATTGATGATCTCTCTGGCAGCCAGGACCGCATCAAACGCATGTGTATCGTTCTCTACGGGCAAACCACCGGCACACATAAACGCATCACCCAGCGTTTTGATTTTCTCCAGGCGATGACGGGCACTGATCTCATCAAACTCCGAAAAGAAATAATGCAGATCAGCAACTAACTTATCCGGACTCAACCGTTCACTCATCTTTGTAAACGCAACTATATCAATAAACATAACGGTCACAGAAGGATAACTCTTCGACGTAGCCTTTCCGTTCAGCTTCAACTCTTCAGCCACTTCCGAGGGGAGAATATTCAGCAAGAGTTCATCCATCTTCCTCCCCGACTCCTTCTTCAATTTAAATTTCTGATACCAGGTAACCGACAACACCATCAACAAAACCGCCAGCACAATCAGCGACAACCGGATTATCCTATCATTCTCTTGCTGCGAAGTCAGTAGTTCAATTTTTGAATTCTGCAGTTGAATATTCTGTCGGTCTTCCAGCACCCGCATCGTTTGTTCCGCATCCGATTTCTTGAGTGAATCTTTCAACTGCAACATAAACTGCACCTGATTCATCGCCCTTTTATATTCACCAATTGTATCATACACATGAATCAGTGCCTCTGAAATCTGCACACATTCATCGTATCTGTTGCCAAGCTTTTCATGTAACAAGGCCTGCTCGAGCATTTGTTCAGCCAGTTTAAAATTGCCAATAGCAACAGCGGCCTTTCCAATCAGAAATTCAGCACGAGCCTTTCCGGTTTGATTGGAAGTCCCTTCCGGTTCTGTAGTACGAAAATAATCCAACGCGATATTTGTCTCGGCCAGACTCTCCAATGGCTTCCCCACTTTGAGATATAACTGCGCCAGACCCAAACGACTCTCCATCTCCCGCTGACGGAAAGCACTTTTCACATTCATAAACAAGGCCTCCTTCAACACGCGCTCTGCCTCTGAATATTCACCCAACTCAATCAGTGAAAGTCCATGGAGGTATTGCGTAGTAATAAAATTCAACGAATCATTACACTCCCGCAACAAAACAAACGCACTGTTAAAATAATTTGATGCAGCTTTATAATTCCGTTGCGCATACAATAAAATACCGAACTGCATTTCAGCCAGACCATGCTCCTTTCGCAGGCCCTCAATCTTAAAAATTTTATCAGCTTCTATAAAACTCGTCATTGCCCGATCATAATCGAGAAGAGAAAGATGTAATTTCCCCTGCAGATACAACGACATCCCGAGCATCTTTTTATCGCCGGTTTCCTTCGCCAGTACAAATGCCTTCTGTAAATACACATTCGCCAGATCAGGTCTGTTTTCACTTAAGAAAGTACGCACCAGAACATGCGCCGTTGACAATGCCGCCTCTTTATTCTGAGAAGACGCTGTAAATGCAACCTGCAAACTATCTTTGTATTGCTGACTATTTTGCGCGACGGATTTGTTTGTGGAAAATACAAACACAAACAGATAAACAGCAACCGTCAGGAAACGGTTCCGCATCAGATACTGAAAACGCATTTGAAAGGAACGACGCTAAAATGACTTAACGTGTCAATGTCCCGCAATCAGTAGGACAAGTAGACTCGCTCATAATACGACGACCCTCTATTCCTTCAAGGATTCGATGAGTTGCAACTGAACTCTTACCACCTTCCACAACAGTACAAAACTTCTCTGCACTGTTAAATGCAGGATACACATAAATACCATTAAAACTCTGATTCTGCAACAACCAGTTAATCGATTCTTTAGAGATGAAATATCCACGAGGCATTCCGTCTTGATTTTTACTGACTCTCCATTTATAGGCTTCGATAATTGCAGCCGCATCAACCGTAGTAATATTTACATCCGGCGACGCTAATGAAGCATCCTTAGAACCTGAAGAAGCACTTTCAGTTGCCCCCCAGGAAATCAACAATCCGCTAACTGTAATCATGCCGGTAACAGCGAATAAATGATAAAGAATCTTTCCGGATTTTTGAACCCGGCTAAAAATCTGATTTTTCATAGTAGTTAAGTAGTTGTGTGTTTTCAAAGATATTTATTTAAGTCACCCATCAATTAAAAATCATATAATTTGGGGACATTAAGTTATCGGGCGCAACATTCGCTCCGCCTGCCATCAGAATCGCCTAATATTCTTTGAGAAAAGAGCCACTCTACGCCCGACTGAAAAATTGTTGAAAAGTATTTCATTGAAAAAGCCGAAACGCCTGATTTTCTGCCACTTCAATCTGATCTGACCTGCGATAAAAAACACTAATTTTGCATTTTAGAATTCAGCCTCTTCTTCCCCGCATGAAATACACTCCGAAATCCCCCGCAATCCTCTTATTGGCCGATGGTACGGTCTATCATGGCAAAGCAGCCGGTGTTAAAGGCCTGGCTACAGGCGAGTTATGCTTCAACACTGGGATGACCGGGTATCAGGAAATTTTCACTGACCCATCCTATACAGGTCAATTAATGGTGATGGCCAACGTTCATATCGGGAATTATGGAATCAAACTGGAAGAGTCAGAATCCAATTCAGCCAAAATCGCCGGACTAATCGTCAGAAACATAAGTCCGATCGCCTCCCGCAAAGGCAGTGATATGTCCATTCAGGAATTTCTGGAGAAGAACAATCTGGTTGCCATCAGCGATGTAGATACACGGGCAATTGTCCGCCATATCCGTCAGAGCGGTTCAATGAATGCCATCATCAGCACCGATAACATGGACATTGAATTTCTTCAGAAAGAGCTGGCGAAGGTAC
>JAGOJO010000014.1:0-25965 GCA_017995075.1 Bacteroidia bacterium
CCGAAATAGGTATCGTACATCAAATGAATATTGTTTTCCTTGTCTCGTATAAGTTTTGAAATTGTCTCCGTTACGAGGTAGTACATAATTCCTTCTTTGAGGTGTTCCTGATGTCCCATTATCCGGTTTATAACGGCAACATCTCCACTTCGAATAAGCCAGAGATAGCCAACGAGTTCTTCTCCTTTGAAAACACCCATATAACGGTTATAGGCATTTTGCGGATAGTCAATTTCGTTGCGGTAGTTGTCTGGCAGTTCCTTGCCTTGTCGTGTATCTGCTGAAAGATGGATGCGGATAATTTCCTGCTGGTGCTGTGCAGCATTGAATTCCTGTAATCGATACCCGGCACGTTCTGCTTTTCGGCTGAAGTAGGCAGCGGAGTTTTTACCACTTACCGTTTTCAGATAATCATCCGGTTGCTGAAATTCACGCAGGGAAACAAGTGCTACACCCAAACTTTTGAATTTTACGAGTGGCATTCTCGGGTGACGTCGGGAAAAACTGGAGTACATCCTTTCACCTTCAGTATGAGATGGATCGAGGTGTAGTACTATGGCCGGTAGCCGCAGTATACTTTTTATTGTTTCAAGAGTGGTTTTCATGCCCCTTTGCCAGTCGGTAATACCAGATAATATTGATGGTGGTGAACAGGGAGCCAAAGATACTAATCAGGCCGATGGCAAGTGTGCTGTTGGCCATTTTCCCTCCAATGATGATGGCGGTAATGCGGAAGATTAATTCGGTGAAGGTGAGGAGGGCAGCGGTGCCTTGTCGTCCTGCTATTAAGGGCATGCTGGAGAGGGGACTTGCTATAAAATTGAGGAACAGCCAGGGCGTGAGGATTTGTACGATGTGGCCTACATCTACCCATTCATCTCCTAAAAACCAACGGAAGAAGGGGATGGCGAAGATGCCGAGAACGAGGAAGAAAGGGGCGCCTATGATAAACAGTCGGAGGTAGAAGTTCTTTACTGTTCCTCGGAGATTTTCGCCGGATTGATAACGTCGGGTGAAATCAGGATAGAAGACCTGGTGTAACGCTGCTCCGATGAATCCGACCGGTGCTTTTAAGAGTCGGAAGGCCTGTCCGTAAAAGGCGATGAGCGATTGTTCAAAGTATACACTGAGGACAAATACAATTCCATGGTCTTGCAGTGTGTCGACGAGTGCATGTGGGGAATTGAACTTTGGGAATTTAATGTGTTCCTGCAGTAAATCCTTGAGTCGTTGTCTTCCATTCCGGAGATGAAAGTTGTCGGGTGATTTGAGGTAGTCTCTGCTCAGGATAAGTGCGCTGGCAATTTGTCCGCTGAAGAGTGCGATGATTAATCCGAAGGTTGTGTATCCGGCCATCCCGAGGGCGATACCTGTTCCGGCTTGAACAATGGAAGTAGTGATGCGGGAACTTAGATTTAGATTATAAGTTCCTTTTCTGATCGACCAGTAATTGAAACTTTGTGAGATTCCTGCAAGGGCAATGTAGAGTGGGAGCCAGAAGTAATACGGTGCGTCGCGGAAGATTCCGAGGAGGAAACAGGTGATCAATACTACGCAACAAAGCACTGCAAGAAGAAAGGAGATAAGGATACTGCCGGATGTAAGTTTTCGTGCGTCACTGTCTTCACGCGGAAGTACAATGGCTAACTCATAACGAAGGGTGGCAATGACCGCAACAATGGCGGCGGCAGAGTAAAATAACTGGTAGATAGAAAACTCTTCAGGAGTAAAAATCCGCGTTAGCACAGGCGTTGCGATGAGCTGAACAACCTGTGCTAACCCGGTAGCACTTACCAGTTTGATGACGTTCTTTAAGAACGGTGAAACATTTCCTTTTAACAGCGTCATTGAATGTTTCAACTCTTCCTTCAAACAGGAATAGAGTGAATCTTTTTTACTTGGCGTAATTCACCGCTCTGGTTTCCCGGATAACGGTCACTTTTACCTGGCCGGGATAAGTCATCTCGGTCTGGATTTTATTGGCAATGTCGAAGGATAATTGCTCAGTTTGTTTGTCGTCAAGTTTTTCGCTTTCTACAATTACACGCAATTCACGGCCGGCTTGTATCGCGAAGGCTTTCTCAACACCTTTATAGGATTGTGCAAGTCCTTCCATTTCCTTGAGTCGCTTCATGTACTGCTCAACGATTTCACGGCGTGCTCCCGGACGTGCTCCACTGATGGCGTCACATACCTGTACAATCGGTGAAATGAGACTGTTCATTTCAATTTCGTCGTGGTGAGCTCCGATGGCGTTACATACTTCGGCATTCTCCTTGGAACGTTCCGCCATTTTCATACCGGCAATTGCGTGTGGCAATTCCATGTCTTCTTCAGCAACTTTACCAATATCGTGCAATAATCCTGCGCGTTTGGCGAGCTTAACATTGAGTCCGAGTTCAGCTGCCATCAGGGCGCAAAGGTTGGCTACTTCACGGCTGTGCTGGAGCAGGTTTTGTCCGTAAGATGAACGGTATTTCATACGACCTACCATACGGATCAGCTCAGGTGCAAGTCCGTGTATGCCCAGATCAATGGCAGTTCTCTTTCCAGTCTCAACGATTTCTTCGTCGAGTTGACGTTTTACCTTAGTAACAACTTCTTCAATACGGGCCGGGTGAATACGTCCGTCGGATACCAGTTGGTGTAATGCGAGACGTGCTAACTCACGACGAACCGGATCAAAACCGGAGAGAATGATTGCTTCGGGAGTATCATCTACAATAATTTCAATTCCGGTAGCTGCTTCCAGTGCGCGGATATTTCGTCCCTCACGACCGATTACACGTCCTTTCACTTCATCGTTATCGATATGGAAAACAGTTACTGCATTCTCAATCGCATGCTCAGTTGCAACACGTTGAATGGTTTGAATAACGATACGTTTTGCTTCTTTGTTGGCCGTAAGTTTGGCTTCGTCCATGCTTTCTTTGATGTACTGCATGGCTTCCGTTTTGGCTTCTGCTTTTAATGCTTCTACCAATTGTGCTTTCGCATCATCGGCAGATAAACCTGCAATCTTCTCAAGAGCTTGCACTTGCTTGTTATGTGCTTTGTCCAGTTCGTCTTTGCGGCGGGTTACTACTTCGAGTTGGGAGGTAAGGTTCGATTGTAAAGTTTCCAGTTCGCCCTGTTTACGTTTGTTCTGTTCAATTTGCTGATTTAGCGAAGTCTCTTTCTGTTTAATGCGATTTTCTGCCTGCTGAATATTCTTGTCTTTCTCTGTAATATGCTTTTCATGCTCCTGCTTCATCTGATAGAAGCGATCTTTTGCTTCCATCGTTTTGTCTTTCAAAAGTATTTCTCCTTTCGATTGCGCTTCTTTAATGATGGCATTTGCTTTCTCTTCAGCAGTGGCGATGATGGCCTGATTGTTCTTTTTCGTTACAAGATATGCAATCAGACCTCCAATCACCAGTCCTGCAACAGCTGCAATTATGATGAATGTAATGTCCATAGTTCTATGTTATATATATTGAGTAATGTGTTTTGTTGTCAGGCAGATAGATAAAAAGAAACCCGCATTCGTACTGTGCGTGTAAACCCCGATTATCAGGGTCGGAGTCAGCCGGCTGATTTGCGCTTTCCCGAACAAGCGGGACATGCCCTCGGCAGCCTGAGTCTTTCTCCTAGTGGATGTATGTTGAGTTTACATCGTCGACCAGTACGAATGCGGGTTGTACAGTTATTGGGAACTGTTGACCCTTTTATGTTGTAAGAACGTTAATCCTTATCGAAGGCTTTTACCAGATCGGCAAGAGCCTGCAACTCTTTATTGATCTTGTCTTCCTCTAATGTTTGATTTTTTTGGAAGCCAAGTTGTTCTGCTGAAAGATGGAGTGCACACATCGCCAGTAAGTCCTGGATATCGCGTACACCGTATGCTTTCTCATATTCTTTTAACCGTTCGTTGACTATCGAAGCCGCCTTTTCAATGACAGTTTGCTGTTCAGGAGTCACCTTTAATGGATATGCTCTTCCTGCAATCTGAATTTTAACGGATATAGTATCGCTCACAGTATCAATCGTTGTTAATAAGGTTCAGGCATTTATCGATCTCACGTAGGTAGCGGTTGATCTGTAATTTTAACTCATGCCCCGACTGGTCGTTCGGTTGCTGAATTGCCTGCGCTAATTTAATGGTTTTAACTTGTTCCTGCAGTTGGTTTACTTCGGTTTCAAGCTTTTGTTTTTCAACCAGAAGGTGTTGATGCTTTTCCCGTTCCTGCTGTAAACTCTTCTTTAATTGCTGAAAGGCGTTCAATGCTTGCTGCAGATCCTTTTGAAGGAGGGCTATCTTTTCGGAAGTATCTGACATAAGCCTTTGACAATGAAGTGTTGACAAAGATAACCTAATCCGATGCATAAAGCAATCTTCCGGTGAATTTTTCTCTTACTTTCGTGGGAGATGAAGATGTTTCGGCCGTTCGTTTATGTGTTGTTGAAAACCTCCATGGTACTATGTCTGGTGGTTTGTAGTTCAGCACGGTTAAAGGCTCAATCGGCGTTTGTTCTGCCTGTGGATGAGCCGGTTAGTTTGGCCGGAACCTTTTGCGAGTTACGGTTAAACCATTTCCATTCAGGTCTCGATTTCCGTACAGGTGGTGAGGAGGGGCGCGCTGTTTGTGCTGCTGCTTATGGCTGGGTATCAAGGGTGAAGGTAAGCGCAGTAGGCTTCGGGAAGGTGATATATGTGGATCATCCCAATGGGTATACCTCGGTTTATGCCCATCTCCATCATTTCGAAGGTCAGTTGGCGGCTTTTGTGGATTCGGCGCAGCAGGCTTCGGAGCAATTTGAGGTGGAGTTATTCCCGGATTCAGGCAGATTTCAGTTTTTGCAGGGAGAGCTGATGGCGTTGAGTGGGAATACCGGCGGGAGTGAAGGTCCTCATCTCCATTTTGAAATCAGAGACCGGATTTCTCAGTTTCCATTGAATCCTTTAGCATTTTTGAAGGTCCCGGATTCGATTCCTCCTTCAATTTCAGCGGCTAAAATGTTTGCAAAGAAGGGGAATAAGTTTCCTGAATTGAGTTCGAAATCTTTTTCATCTACCACTGATACGCTGTTCTTTTCGACGGCGGAAGATTCGGTTTGCTTTGCGATGGCGTCAATTGATCCGGATAGTTCCAACCGCTTAGGTGTGTATCGGGTTTTGATGATGTCGTCAGATTCAGTTTGTTTTGAGGTGAAGATGGATTCGCTGAATTTTGATGAGTCGAGGTTTGTGAATGCACACACAACTTTTTTATCTAACGTAAAAGGAGCTACCGGACGAATGCATCGGCTGTTTCGCTTACCGGGAAATCTGTCAGCTTCTTTCAAGACTTTCGGTTCTGGTGTAGTCGCATTGAATGATACTCTTCCGCATTTTTTGAAGATGGCTGCTTATGATTATGCCGGAAACATGACTATGCGTGTAATATGCGTTCAGAAAAATCTTCCGGATAGTCTGAAGTTATTAACGCCACCAGCCGAGGAATTGAATGATTTTTCTTCAGCAACAATCAAGTTTTCTTCGGATAGTCTCTATTGGTGTTCTGTTCCTAGAGGTGGAGCGTATGAAGATTATATTTTAACTTTAGACAACGTTCCTGAACAGATTACCTTTTATGCTCCGGCTATTACATTAACTACTGATATCGAAGTTCCTTTTCATAAACCCGCTAAGTTGCATCTGCCATTGTTAAAAAATGATAAATCTCCATTAGTTGTGGAGAGAGTCGATCGAAACGGGAAGATGATTGAGTCTATTCTTCCTGATACTATTGCTGAAGATTTCGCTGAAGTCAAGGTCCGTAATGCCGGCACTTATTTTATAAGAAGCGATTCTAATTCTCCCTCATTCATTAAGTATACATTGTTGACCGATCCGGTGAACCAAAAGCTTTATTCCTCGATTATTTTTAGCGAAAAAGGATCTTCTTTGAAAAAGTATAGAGTAACCCGAAACGGAGAATGGATTTTGGCGGAGCTGGATGCCAAATCAAACAGCATCCGTTGGAAGAATGATCATCCTACCGTCGGGCCGGTTTATTATCGTGTATTTTTGGAAGATGCTTGTGGTAATAACGAGGAATATTTTTTTGCAGAGTAGGTTTACCTGATATCAATCACTCATATTTCTAACCCGCATCATTTATAGCTTTTAATGGTCGGTCTAATTTTGAAGTGTTAACCACTAGACATTATAATGATGTCAGGTTGAACTCTCTCCACATGTTCAATATGCCTAAGAAGGTAAAATTGAAGAGTATTGCCGGGCGCTGAAAGCATATTGAAAATTGATTTTCTGAAATGAAGCTAAAGAAAGTTTCTTCCGCACGGAAGATTAAAGTTTCATAGTTTGCAGGTTTGGGGAAGGCTGTACCCGTAAGTGCAGCCTTCATTTTTACCTGCGTTTTCATACCTTCACAAAATAATTCAACTAAAAATGGATGTTTCCTTAGAACCAATGGCATTGGGAGTGTTGACTTGCAGAGTTGCCGCCGGTATCCTGTTCTTCCTGCAAGGTTATGATAAAGTGTTTAAAATTGGAGTGAAGGGTGTTGTTGAAACCGTTGGTCCTTCTTATAAACGCATTGGTTTTCCTGATTTCAGTATATACCTGATTTCATTGTTGACTTCCTGGATTGAATTAATAGCCGGTGCGTGCTTCCTTCTCGGACTTTTTACCTATCCCGCTGCTTATCTCTTATGCCTCGATTTGTTAATTGTTATTAGCGGAATGAGTTTGCTGGATCCTGTCTGGGATGTAAAACTGGTATGGCCACGTTTGGTCCTGGTGGTGTTTTATTTGTTTATTCCCATTGGTATAGATGTATTTAAACTCGATTCCTTCTTCGGATAGGCTCCACGAATGATCATTTTCTATCTGCTCGCACTAATCAGTGAAATACTGGGAACATTGTGTGGCTTTGGTTCCTCGGTCTTCTTTGTGCCATTGGCCGGTTTTTTCTTTGAACCTAAAACAGTGTTGGGGCTCACTGCCGTGTTTCATGTATTCAGTAATCTCTCGAAGTTGGTTTTATTCCGAAAGCATATTGATTATCGCATTTTTCGCTTGTTTGGTTTACCTAGTTTCCTTGGAGTTTTGTTAGGTGCAATGTTATCAGTTTGGTTTACCCTGACATATGGTTCATTGTTTCTGGGGATTTTTCTCCTGATTTTTGCTGTGGCTTTTCTTCTTCGGCCTGAATGGGAGATCGCACCAACAGCAAAAAATGCAATAACAGGTGGGGCAGCGGCTGGTTTTTTTGCGGGACTACTCGGAACGGGAGGAGCAATCAGAGGCGCAGCGATGGCTTCATACAATCTCGAAAAATCCGTTTTTATTGCAACCAGTGCCGCGGTGGACATGGGCGTTGATCTTACACGCACCGTAATCTATATTGGCAATGATTATGTTGCAATAGATAAATTTTGGTATATACCCGGATTGATTGCTGTATCCTTCGTCGGTTCTTATATTGGCAGATATCTCCTTGGGTTCATCAGTCAGCAGGCATTCCGAAAAACAGTTCTTTTACTTATCGTTGTCATTGGAATCGTTTCCATAGTACACTATCTTTATATGCTGAAATGAGAAAGAAAGCTCCAATAGATATACGATCGAAAGTAACCGCCATTAAATGGGTGTTGTTCTTTTCGTTCATTATCATGGGCATCAAATTCGCTGCCTGGCATTATTCCGGTTCGCAGGCCATTCTGAGTGATGCATTGGAGTCATTAATCAATATTGCTACCAGTACATTCACTTTGTATAGTCTGATATACGCTTCGAGATTGAAAGATTCCGATCATCCTTATGGTCATGGAAAAGTGGAGTATCTGGCTGTTGGATTTGAAGGCGCCCTCATATTCGGTACCGGAATCTATATCATTGTTCAGTCTTTGATGCATCTGATGGAACCCCATCCTTTAAAAGATGTAAATATTGCACTTGTACTTACTGCATTTTCATCGATTGCAATGTGGGCAATTGGGCACTACCTGAAGAAAAGAGGAAAGGAGTTGGAGTCATTGCCTTTGCAAGCTGATGGGGCACATTTCAATGCAGATGCAATTACAAGCATGGGGTTGATTCTTGGCCTGGCGGTTTATCAGCTAACGAATTGGGTTTGGGTAGATCCGGTGTTGGCCATTTTGCTGGCTGTACATATTATGTTTAGTGGTGTGAAGTTGTTGAGAGAAGCGATCGATCGATTACTGGATAAGGCAGATGTTGGGACGATTCAGGAAATTACCAATACCTTGCAGAAATACCGCCATAGATCGTGGATCGATATTCATAATCTGCGGTTGCAGAAATTCGGACATTATTTACATGTAGATTGTCACCTGACATTGCCATTTTACTATACACTCGATGAAGTACATCATCAGATTAAGATGCTGGAGAACGAATTGAACCGCGACTTTAATAATCATGTGGAGCTGTTTGTACATACCGATCCATGTCAGCAAATTCCATGTTCTATCTGTTCGTTGCACGAATGTATGTTCCGGAAAGAGCCGTTTGTGCGTACAATAGAATGGAATACCAATAATCTGATGGAAAATAAAAAACATAGTTTAACAGAATGAATTAAATAAATACCTAAAAACACAAAATCATGAAAACAATACTCTGTCCGACCGATTTCTCCAAAAGCTCAGAGAACGCTGTGAAGTATGCAGTGGATCTTGCGCGTCTGTTTAAGAGTAAAATCATCCTGATGCATGCTTATGAAACTCCTGTCATCTACACAGATGTAACAGTGAGTAGTGTGCAGATTGATTTCGAATTGCTACGTGAGTCTGCATTGAAGCAGTTGAGAAAATTTTATGCAAAAGTAATGGAGTCAGTGAAGGATGTCCATTTTGAACTGGTATTGCAACAAGGTCTTCCTTCGGCCCGTACAGTGGAGATTGCCATTGAAAAGAAAGTGGATATGGTGGTGATGGCCAGTACCGCAAGTACTCAGGTGCAACGGTTTTTAATCGGAAGCAATGCCTCGCGTGTTGTTCGTGATGCTCCATGTAAAGTGATGCTCGTTCCGCCAAAAGCAAAGTTCTCCGGATTAAAGAAAATAGTGTACAGCACTGATTTGTCCGATGAAAATCTGATTGCTTCAAATCAAGTGGTGAATTTTGCACAGATGTTCAGGTCTGAACTGATCTTCCTGAATGTGGATAATAAAAACCTGGTGCATGATGAAACCGATATGGCGAAAGTCACTCATCGTATCCGTCAGTTTGTTCAATATCCGAAAATGAAGGGATTTGTCTGTACTGACCTGAATATTGCGGATGGAATAACTTTCTTCCTGAAGAATGAAAAGGCTGATTGTCTGGCCATGGCCACTCACCATCGGAAGTTCTTGCAGGCAATAGCGAATCCTAGTATCACGAAACGGGTAAGTTATAAAACCGATATACCGTTACTGATTATACATCTGGAAGATTAAAATAAATGGAAAGGGCTGTCGGAAGATGGCCCTTTTCATTTTACCTGGTTATAGGAAATGGTGTGTTTGGGTTTACAGCAGGCATGTTCTGATTCCTTCATCATAGTGCCGCGCTGAATCAAAAATACAGCAAGTGCAATGGCGATTACGGGCGATAGCTTGTTGATGATGTTCCTTGCTTTGATGCTGATCAATGATCCTGAAATTGCCAATGTAAGCATCATCGGTACAGTGCCCAGACCAAATAAAAACATATACATAGCGCCTTGTTGTGGCCCCTGAGTAGTGGCCGCTCCGGCTAAGGCAAGGTAGACAAATCCGCAGGGGAGTATTCCATTTATCAGACCAATGGTAAACAAGGAACCATAGCTATGACTTTTCATAAACACAGCGAACATCTTTTTGAAGAAAAAGGAGATTCCTACCAGTTTGCTGTTGATGAACTGCAAGACTCTTTTGTTGGAAAGGAGCACAAATAGAATGATGAGAATACCGCTGATGATGCTGAGGTCACTTTGCCATCCACGCATCGAAAAGGTATGTCCAACCATTCCTACTAACATTCCCATGACAGAGTAGGTGAGGACACGACCAAGATTGTAAAGCAGTTTACCGGTAATCATACTCAGCATGGATCCATTGCCCGATGGTAAGGCCATTGCAAGTGGTCCGCACATTCCTGCACAGTGAAAACTGCCCAAAAATCCTACTGATAATGCTGTCCAGTAAAGAAGTTCCATTTATTGAATAAATATTTTTTCTTCCTGATACAATGGAGTTTCACCGGCCTGCCAGCTGGTTTGTATTCTCCAGTACCCTTTGGCTAATTTGGAAGCGTCTATTGTTTGTAATCCATTGATTGCTTTTACCGGAATTTTAATGTCCAGTTTGGCGTTGTCGGGACGGAACAGGTGGATTTCTCCTTCCACTTTTTTATCATTCATTCCTGCAGGAAATGCGACGGTGATGGAGGCTGAAGGCTGGTCGTATACCATCTTTAATCGGTAACCTTCCACTACAGCATTGTTGGATCGGTTGATCTGATCCTGAAACTGAAGCTCTTTTTCGTAGTAGTTGTCAGTAACCAGATCGATGTTCTGTTGTGTGCATTTATAGACGAGAAATAACATTCCTCCTACAAATCCAGTGTACAGAAATAAAATTTTATATCCCCAGTTGATAGTCATTGGTAGTTTAGTTTACAGGTCCGATGAAATTGGTATTTACTGTTTCCACTAGTTTGCCATTGGAGTAAATTTCCATTTTTACTTTCGTTTTGGCAGAGGTAATGGAAGATTTATTGAGGATCAGGAAGAATTCACCTTCGGAGATATCCTGTTCTTTTAATGTCTGAATTCCTTGTCCTACCCATTTAATGCTTCCGCCAGGTTCAACAACTTTCACTTCAATAGGTAAGTCGTGGAAGGTCTTGTTCACGATCTTAACATTGTACAGATTACTGACTTGTCCGTTGGGTTGATCCTGGTATAACATGCCGGGAGTGCGAAGTACAGTTGCTTCCACATCTGTGCGAATGGCCAATAAAGTAACCAGGGTGCTCAATAAAATGGTTAATACGATGCTGTAGGCAATGATGCGGGTGGTGACTTTGAATTTTTTTCCTGTGGCGATTGCTTCTTCACTGGTGTATCTGACAAGCCCACGTGGTTTGTTGATTTTGTCCATGATGGAGTCGCAGGCGTCAATGCAGGCTGTGCAGTTTACACATTCCAGCTGTGTACCGTTGCGAATGTCAATTCCGGTTGGACATACCTGCACACATTGATGACAGTCGATGCAGTCACCTAACTTACGGTCTTCTCCTTTGTGTATTTTACCTCTGGGTTCTCCGCGTTTATAATCATAACCGATAACAACAGAGTTTTTATCAAGCAATACTCCCTGTAAACGTCCGTAAGGGCAAACAACAATACAAGCCTGTTCACGGAATTTTATATAGACTCCATAAAAGACTGCCGTAAAAATGGTGAGTGCAATGAAGGTACCCATATGCGCTCCGGGACCGTCAGTCACTAGTTTTTCCAATTCATCAATACCAATCAGGTAGGCGAGAAAGGTATTGGCAATAAGAAAGGAAATTAAAAAGAAGATAGAATTCTTCAGTAATTTTTTTCTGAATTTAACCGGATTAGGTGATTCCGCCGCTAATGCTTTTTGCTGCATATAATCACCTTCAATGGCATACTCGATTTTTCGGAATACCATTTCCATGAAGATGGTTTGCGGACATGCCCAGCCACACCATAATCGGCCAAATAATACAGTAAAGAGAATGATGAAAACAATAAAAGTTAACATCGCCAATACGAAAAGGTGGAAGTCCTGTGGCCAGAAAGCAATTCCAAAAATGATGAATTTTCTTTCGAGTACATTGAAGAGCATAAGGGGATGCCCGTCAATCTTAAAAAAGGGCCCCGCAAACAACATGGTGAGCAGAAAAATACTCACTACAGTTCTTTTCTTGTATAACTGTCCCTCTGGTTTTTTCGGATAGATCCAGTTTCTTTTGCCATCAGTGGAGATGGTAGAAATACTGTCCCGGAAGGAACCTTTTGGGTCTGGTGTTTGCGGGGTGTTTGTTTGCATATTATCGGTAAGGTTTTCTACGGCACCATTCAGTCAGCAAATCTAACCTTACTTAGTGGCTACATCAGTTGCTTTTGTTACAGAGTCAGCAGGAACTTTTGCTGTGCTGTCAGCAGGTGCTGGTGCAGCGCTTTCATCTACCCATTTATCACCTTGTGGCTCTTTTCCATTGGCAGGTTTAGTGCCTTGTAAGGTGAGAATATAACTGGATACCTGTTGGATCTGCTTAGGAGTCAATTGTGCTTTCCAGCTGATCATTCCTTTTGCCGGTACACCGTCTGTAACTGTGCGGAATACGTTTTTTATTCCGCCACCATGAATCCAATATTCGTCGGTGAGATTAGGTCCTACTGTTCCTTCTCCGTTTGGTCCATGACAGGCAACACAGTTTTTAGTAAATAACTCTTTTCCCGCGCCAAGTCCGTCAGGAGTGTTTACTACTACTACATTTTCAGCAGTAACCAGATCTGCCATTTTCGCCTGACGTTCTTTTAATTGCTGATCAGCCATGGCCACTTCGTTGTTATATTCTGCAATCTGTAATGGACCTGTATCCATCACATGGTAGTGAACCAGGTAAACAACAGACCAGAAGATGGTGAGGTAGAAACCCCAAACCCACCATGTTGGAAGTGAATTGTCCAATTCTTTAATGCCATCATAATCGTGATCGAGCATTACGTCAGCTTCACGTTCAACCGGTACTGCTTTCGTTAATACATTACGATCGAAGCGAGTCCAGAAACTTGGTGCTTCACTCTCTGCAACAGCAGCCTGTTCGCGTGCAGCAGAGATGGCTTTTTTCTTGTCTTCAGGTAACATCGCAATTGCCAGTGTGCGAATCGTACGTGTGAGTGATACGATGGCGGCAAACATGATGATGAATACAAAGGATACCAGATAGAAACTGGGATTGTAAAATATTTCCGGAACTGCCGGTTGTGCTGCTTCTGCAGCGGTGGTTGCAGCTGCAGGATCCTGGGCAGCTGCTATCATTACCGGCAGCGTTAGGCAAGCTGCGGTAACAAATATATATTTGAATTTACGCTTCATACAGGTAGGTTTATTCGTTGTTTGAATCGGTTTCCAATGGTAGGTGACTGAGTTCTTCAATGTGTTCCTTGCTTGTTTTAACCACGTAGGTAATAAGCAGTGCAAAGAAGATAAAGAATATCAGCAGGGAGATGATCGGATAGATGTCTACACCCGCAATGCTTTCTAAATATTTTCTGAACATGATTTTCGGTTTTATTAGTTAGCAGCTACGGTTGCAGTTTTAATATCTGTACCCATACGTTGTAAGTAAGCGATCAATGCAACTAACTCAGTGTTTGATGCGATGTTTACATTGTTCTTTTTGAGATCAGCGGCAATTTCATTGGCTTGTTTCATCAGATCATCGTTTGCTTTGGTGTCATATCCTTCTGGATAGGGAACGCCTAAAGTTTGCATAGCTCTGATTTTTGCAGGAGTGCTGTTGATGTCGAGTTCGCGCTCTGCCATCCATGCATATGCTGGCATAATAGAACCAGGTGACATGGTGGTTGGATCAATCATGTGATGGTAATGCCATACGTTCGGATATTTTCCGCCAATGCGCATCAGATCCGGTCCTGTACGTTTAGAGCCCCACTGGAATGGATGGTCATATACATATTCGCCGGCTTTGGAATATTCTCCGTAGCGTTCGGTTTCTGAACGGAATGGACGCACTAATTGTGAGTGGCAGGTGTAACATCCTTCGCGGATATATAAATCCCGTCCTTGTAATTCAAGTGGTGTGTATGGTTTAACAGCCTCAATTGTTGGGATGTTTTCTTTTACGAGGAAGGTTGGAACAAACTCAATAATTCCTCCAATCAGAATCATAACAGCACTGAGAATTATCATCTGAACAGGCTTACGCTCAATCCAACGGTGCCAGTGTCCATCATGTATTTGTTCGTTTTTATCAAGTGCCGCAGCTTCTGCTGGTTCTTCTGCATATAGGGTGCCTGCGCTCATTGTTTTAATCAGATTATATACCATGACTATTGCGCCAGCAAAGTAAAGTAGACCACCCAATGCCCGAAGTTTATACATGGGTAATAGTTGAGTTACAGTTTCGAGAAAGTTAGGATAACGCAATACGCCATCAGGGGTGAAATCTTTCCACATTAAACTTTGTGTAAATCCTGCCCAATACATAGGTACTGTATAGAATAATATACCTAGCGTAGCTATCCAGAAATGAAAAGAAGCCAGCTTCTTAGAATGTAATTCTGTGCGGTATAGACGTGGTATTAACCAATACAAAATTCCGAATGTAAGCATACCGTTCCAGCCAAGTCCCCCTATATGTACATGGGCTATTGTCCAGTCTGTAAAGTGACTTATAGCATTTACATTCTTTAATGACAGCATGGGTCCTTCAAAAGTCGACATACCATATGCTGTGATTGCAACTACCATGAACTTCAATACAACATCTTCACGTACCCGATCCCAGGCTCCGCGTAGTGTGAGCAGACCGTTGATCATTCCTCCCCACGATGGTGCAATAAGCATAATGGAGAATACGGTTCCTAATGATTGTGCCCAATCAGGAAGTGCTGAGTATAGTAAGTGGTGAGGTCCCGCCCAGATATATAAAAAGATAAGTGCCCAGAAGTGAATGATCGAAAGTCGGTAGGAGTATACCGGACGATTGGCCGCTTTGGGTACGAAGTAATACATCAATCCGAGGTATGGAGTGGTTAGGAAGAATGCTACCGCATTGTGTCCATACCACCATTGTACGAGCGCATCCTGTACACCTGCATATGCGGAGTAACTCTTGAGAATACTTACAGGAATTTCAATTGAGTTGACAATGTGTAAGACTGCAACAGTTACTATGGTTGCGATGTAAAACCAGATGGCTACGTATAAGTGACGTTCTCTGCGTCTTATAATGGTTCCTACCATGTTGATGGCGAAAATCACCCATACTAAGGCAATCAGTATGTCAATCGGCCATTCAAGTTCGGCATACTCTTTTCCGGTTGTGTGGCCGGTTATTAAGGTGGCGGCGGCTAATACAATGATGAGCTGCCATAGCCAAAAATGTAACTTACTTAATACATCGCTGAACATGCGCGCTTTTACAAGGCGTTGCAACGAATAATAAACACCCATGAAAATACCATTACCTACGAAGGCGAAGATGATGGCGTTAGTGTGGACGGGGCGCACGCGTCCGAAACTGAGGTATTCACCTATGTTCAGTCCCGGAAATGGAATCTGCAAGGCTGCAATCAGTCCGACCAGCATGCCGACAATACCCCAGATAACAGTGGCAAGCGCAAAGTTCTTTACTATGCGGTTGTCATAGCTGAATTTTTCGATAGTCATACAGCGTCAGGTTTTTTAGAATTAGTAGGATTAGGATGTGTTGTTATTTCTTCTTCAAAGAGGATGCGTACCGCAGGGGATACGTCGTCATCGTATTGTCCGGTTTTTACCGACCAAAGGAATCCGAACAGGAATAAACCTGCTACGAGCAGACTGAAAGCGATTAAAATCAGGATAACACTCATGACGTGCAAAACTATTTTTGACAGTTCAATGACAGTATGATGAACCTTAGTGACGAAACTGATATTTGTCAGTTACCGGCGCGTAGGTGTAGTTGACGGGCTTTTAGGCTGCTGGATATGACAGTGTATACTACCAGACTACTTGTGCTGATGGGCATGAGTATGGCGGCAATTACAGGCGATAAGGTGCCTTGTACGGCGAACCAGAGTCCTACAGCATTATATACAAGTGATATGATGAAGCTGATGATGATGATGCGGTGTCCGGCTTTGGCAAATTGCAGTAACCGGTGGATACTGCCGAATCGTTTGGAGAGAATAATTCCATCACATCCGGGTGTGAAGTTGTTGATGTCTTCGGCTATGGCTAATCCGACATGGCTGCAGAGCAATGCACCGGCATCGTTGAGGCCGTCACCTACCATCATTACTTTTTTTCCTTCTTTCTGGAGTTTGTCTACGTAGTTCAGTTTGTCGCCGGGCTGTTGTTCAAAGCGTAATCCTTCTTTCTGACCTAACATGGCCTCCAGATGCGGACGTTCATGTTCATGGTCACCGCTGATGACAGCTATCTGGTAATCGTTACTTTTTAATTCCTTGGTTAATGTTGCTGCTTCCGGGCGATAATGATTGTGAAATAAAAAGTAGCCCATGTGTTCGCCGTTGATATTGACTCCGACTCTGGATGTCCTGAAATCATTGGTGTCCGGTTGTGGATCTCCTGTGAAGCTGGAGTTCCCTAATCGTACAAAGTAATTTCCCGATTTCCCTTCAATTCCATTGCCGGGGATTTCGCGGACATCAGAAAGATACTGGTGTTGACGGGTATCTTCTAGATGTTTGGATAGCATTCGGCTAAGTGGGTGAGAGGAGGAGTTGGCTAAGCTGGATATCGCACGTTGTTGGGCTTCAGAGAGCGATTCTCCTTTATATTCTATGGTGGCTTTGTCGGCTTCAGTGAGTGTTCCTGTTTTATCGAATAGTACCGTGTCGATGTCGGCAAGTTTCTCAAGTACTCCGGTATTTTTTAAATAGATGCCGTTCTTGCCAAGAATACGCAGCATATTTCCGAAGGTGAAAGGAGCAGATAATGCCAGTGCACAGGCGCAGGCAATCACTAAAACTGCGGTGAAGGCATTGATGGCTCGCGTGGTGTCGTGTTGCATGTACCACCAGGCAAAAGAGGTGGCGGCTATCAATAAGGTGACAACCACAAACCATCGGCTGATGCGCTCTACGAGTAACTGAAATCCACTTTTATAGACGGCTTTTCCGGATGATTGATTCCAGAGTTGGGTGAGATAAGAGTGGGAGACCTCCTGTTGTACGAGTACACTGGCCGGACTTCCAATCAATCGTCCTCCTGCAAATAAACGATCGCCTTTTTCACAGGTTACCGGATTTGATTCGCCGGTCACAAAACTATAATCGATTTCTGCCTGGTCGCTGAGTAACATTACATCAGCAGGAATGATCTCCTGATTGCGGATGAGTAACCGGTCGCTGACTTTGATGTCTTGTACCGCAATGGCCTCTTCACGGGTGCCGCTGAAACGGGTCACTGCTATTGGAAAATAGGATTTATAATCCCTGTCAAACGATAACCATTCATACGTTTTGCTCTGGAAATTTCGTCCAATCAACATGAAGAATACCAATCCTGTCATGCTATCGAAATATCCGGGACCGGTTCCGCTTAGTATTTCGTACGTGCTGCGGATGAACATCGCTACAATACCAATCGCTATCGGTACATCGATGTTGATCACACGCTGGCGGAAACTAAGGAGTGAATTTTCGAGGAACTCACTGGCAGAAAAAAGAAATACCGGAATGGCAAGGAGCAGATTCAGGTATCCAAAGGCTTCTTTAAAATCATCACCATGGTAAACTCCACCCGAAAAATACTCCGGGAAGCTGAGAAGCATAATATTTCCGAATGCAAATCCCGCAACGCCTATTTTATAGATGCGACTCCGGCTTTGTTTCTTTTTATCCTTTTTCTCTATTTGCTGAAGATTCAACTCAGGCGGATAACCGATTTGATGTAGCTTTTCTACGATGGAACGTAATCCGGTTTGGGTTGGATCATATACAATCGTGAGTTCTTTTCGAATGAAGTCGGATTGCGAACGGATAATGCCTTTGTCCAATCGGTTGAGATGTTCCAGTAACCAGATACAACTGCTGCAGTGCATGCCCGGAATATGGAAGCGGATATGGATGGATTCCTTGTCCTGAAATCGAATGAGCTTCTGTTGTATATTCTGATCATCAAGGTACGCAAACCGCTCTCCGAAAAAGTTTGTTTTTTGAGTGTTCCCGGGCTGGTTTTCCAGTGAATAATAATTGCAGAGATTGTTCTCGGCGAGTACTTCATATACCAATTTGCATCCCGGACAGCAAAAGTCCTTTTCGTCAAATTTTACAGCATCTTCGTTGCAGGTTTCTCCGCAATGATAACAGGAGGTTACTGTAGCAGTATTAACAGGTCTTGACATAGATCACCATTTTACATGGCAAGGATACGCCTCATATGAACATTGGTTCATGAGAAAAATCATATCTCCGGTTGATGGTTCTCAAACAGGGTATTGTCATTCTATGGTTTGATACAAGTCATATTTATTCAGAAAAGGTATGTTCATTTTTGTACCAGTAAAACTTGTGTAAAGTATTAGTGAAGTTCTTAAACAAATGAATTGCCGGTAACACTACTTTATCGATTATCCTGATGAAGTACCAATGAAATCAATCCGGGAAAATTTTTTATCAACAGAGCAATCTGGTTGATAATGAATATCCTGAATATGAAAAAACGATCATGTGTTCGTCGGTTATGATAAATATCATTTGGCATATTTAAACCAAAGTTCACTTTTGCAAGTTATTATCTAAAAGTGGGCATAATCCACAACCTTATGTACGGTAGATTTAACCAAAACTCAAATATGATTCTCCGGATCAGCGATGAAAAAACACTAGCTTCTGTCCAGGCGGATTTCAATGCCTATTTTCCCTACCTGAAGGTGGAGTTTTTTAAAGCTCCGCATAAAATAGGGGAAGGGTCTATGAAAAGTCTCCTGTATGACAATAGTCGTCATATTCGCGATTGTCGGGTAAAGCATGTGGAAGGCGAATTGAAGATTGATGATAAAATGACCGTAAATGAACTGGAGGATCAGTTTCTGGAAGTATACGGCCTTTCGGTTCAGGTTTTTCGTAAATCAGGTAATGTATGGCTGGAAACATCGGCTACCGATAACTGGACTCTTCGTCAGCAAAACAATGAGGGGGCGGAACTTTCTACCCAGATTAAAAATGATAAAGCAAGCGATTACAATGATCGCGATGTAGAATAGAAACTAACCTTATCAAAAAAAAAGCTGCCTCAACTGAGACAGCTTTTTTTTTGATTGCTAAATGTCGTTTTATGCTTTGAGGTTGCGCAGTTTCTTTTCATCGAGTAACCGGATTTTACCATCCTTGATTTCAATTAATTTTTCTTCTTTGAAATCACTGAGTGTGCGGATGAGCGATTCGGTGGCTGTTCCAACTATATTGGCTAAATCATCCCGGGCTATCGACATAGAGAATGGTTCTCCTTCCTTGGTTTGGTATTTATCCTGAAGTAATACCAGGGCTTCTGCGGTTCTTTTCCGTACAGAACTGTAAGCAAGGTCGAGTAATCGCTCTTGTTTGTCCAATACCCCTTTGGTGAGGATTTTCAGGAAGTTCTTTGTGACAGCTACATTCCCAAATACCATCTGCTGGAAATCATCTTTTGGTACAAACGTTACTTCTGAATCTTCGAGCGCTTCGGCTGATTCATTGTAAGGGTTTTCTTCCAGCAATGCGGTGTATCCGAAGAAGTCGCCATCTTTCAATAAATCTGTTATCAGCTCCTTACCGTATTCATGTGTTTTGAAAATTTTAATCTTTCCTTTGGTGACAAAATACAACCCGTTAGGATAGTTTCCCTCCAGATAAATGGATTCCTTTTTGCGGTAGTGATTTACTTTTTTGCCTTCGAGGAATTTTTTCAGGGCAGTGGATCCGGCTACATCACTGATGAAACTACCTAATCCTTCCAGATCCTGGTTGTATTCTTTCTTTAATGCATCTGCTTTGCGGATTCTGCTCTCTACAGCATTCAGCAGTTCTATTTTATCGAAGGGTTTGGTGATGTAATCATCAGCTCCCATCTCCATACCTTTGCGCATATCGCTGCGTTCAGCTTTGGCTGTGAGGAAAATAAAGGGGATGGTTGCCAGATGTGGATCCTTGCCTAATAAATGTAGTACGCCGTATCCATCAAGTCCGGGCATCATGATATCGCAGATGATTAAATCCGGCACTTCATTTTTGGCGATTTCAACACCTTCTTTTCCATCTGGAGCAGTTAGTACTTTAAATCCGGCGAGTTCTAAAATTTCTGCCGTGTTTTCTCTTACATCCTCATTGTCTTCAATGAGCAGAATTTTCTTTGTCATGGTCTTTCGGTTTGGTGTGGGAAGGTTATTTTAATCGTTGTTCCTTTCTCAATTTCACTGTGCAAAATGATATGGCCTTTCATCAGGTCTACATAGCTTCCTACAATGTGTAGTCCGAGGCCTGTTCCTTGTATGTTGAAAGCATTTTTACCTCTATAGAAGCGCTCAAACAGGTGTTTCTGATCTTCCTCGCTGATGCCGATGCCGCTGTCTTTTACTTCAACGCTGATAGTATAGTCGTCAACACGTGATCTTACTTGTATGTTTTTCTTTTCAGGACTGAATTTAATGGCGTTACTGATGAGATTGATGAGGATGTTTTTTAATAGCTTGGGGTCGAGGTATACATTACCGGGTCCTTTGTGTTCATAGACTATTTCCTGTCCGGCTCTGGCATTTAGTTGCATGTCGCCGATGACTTCGCGGATATTTTCTGAGATGTCGAAACGGCGGAAATCTGCATGTACTTTTCCTTCTTCCAGTTTGCTGATGGAGAGAAAATCACTGAGTATATCATTCAGATTGTTTACTGCTGATTTGATACGGTTGATGTGTTTGTCTCTTTTCTCAGAGGCATCTGCGAGTAAATTGTATTCGTGGATGAGACTTGCAGAGGAGAGGATGGTGGTTAATGGGGTGCGGAATTCATGGGATGCCATAGAGATGAATCTCGATTTTAAATCGTTGAGGTCTTTCTCTTTTTCCAGAGCCTGACTGAGCTCGTTTCTCGATTTCTCTAATTCGCGAATGGCCTCCTGAAGTACTTTGGTCCGGTCACCTACTTTTTTCTCGAGCTCTTCGTTGGTAGCGATGAGGGCAGCAGCAACGCGTTCAAGTTCTTTTTGTTTGTCCTGGATAGCTATTTCTATCTGCTTGCGGACAGAGATATCTATGATAAAGGCAATGAACATACGTTCACCTTTTATATCTAATGGACTCAGACTGATCTCAACCGGTAGCAAACTGCCATCCTTTTTCCGGGCGTATAAGTCTAACCCGACACCCATCGGCCGCGCATGCGCATGCTCCTGAAAATGTTCTCTGTGCTGCTGGTGCTTTGGCTTGATGTGGTCCGGCACTAATAAGTCAATGGAATTCCCAATCAATTCTGATTCGGAATAATCCAGCATTTTTCCTGCTGCCGGATTCACTAACTGTATTATGCCACGGGTATTGGCTACAATAATGCCTTCGTTGGCATGATTGAATAAGGTATTGATAATTTCAATCTTCTGTAGATTCTCCATAGGTGGCCTTTGCACTTTTACAAACGCTTAAAAATAAAAAATCCCGGAACAACTTCTGGGATTAATGGCTGCTCCGCTCATCTTTGACTTATGAATGAGCGCCGCTCTTATCAGTATTGATGCCTAAGATGCTGTACAGGGGGCATATACCAACAATTCCTGTAATGAATGGAATCAGTCCCACCATTGCCCAGATGGAGTTTTGAAATACGAGTAACATGGCAACGCTGATGCCAAGAAACATTCTGACTACGCGGTCAGTCATTCCGATATTTGATTTCATAGCTTGTAGGATTTAATGCTTCAAAAATAAATTCACCCTACCGGCTCTTTAATAATGTACGTCAGCGCATCGAATGATAATTATCAGTATTTCTATTCCAGTTGGAATGATTCTCCTAACATGGGGATCACGATGTCACTAAATCCCATACCGTTAAGATGTTTTTTGTAGGTGAGCTGTGCTTCGGGCTCTCCATGTACCAGAAAAACTCTCCTGACTTTTGTGGGGTCCTGGCACGATAAATAATGCATCATCTCTTTGTAGTCTGCGTGGGCAGAGTAGGAATCGAGGACGGCTACCTGAGCTTCGACTTTATAAGGTTTACCGAAAATTTTTACTTCAGCTGCTCCTTCAATCAACTTTCCTCCGAGTGATCCGGGTGGCACGTAGCCAACAATCAGTATAGTATTGTCAGGATTGCTGATATTGTTTTTTACATGATGTTTAATTCTGCCTGCTTCAAGCATTCCGGATGCGCTGATAATGATGCATGGTCCTTCCATCTCATTGAGGGCTTTGGAATCTTCCACTTCACGTATATAATGTAATGTCTCGAAGCCAAACGGATCATCGTCTTTCTTCATGTACTGGATCATGTCGGGATTGAAATACTCACTGTGCTTACGCATAATCTCCGTGGCGCTGATGGCAAGTGGTGAATCTACATACACCGGAATGGGAGGTAACTCTCCGCTGTTGTAAAGGCGGTTGAGGGAATACACTACTTCCTGGGTGCGCCCCAAACTAAATGCCGGAATAATCAGCTTGCCTTTTCGAGTAACGCAAGTGTCGGCTACAATTCGTTGGAGATGTTTTTCGGCATCTTGACGCACTTCATGTAAACGATCACCGTAAGTAGATTCTGTGATGATATATTCTGCCTGTGGAAAGGGCTGTGGTGAACGCAAAATGATGTCGTCATACCTTCCTGTATCTCCGGAGAAGAACAAAGTACGTGGACCTTCAGGTTCGTCAAGTTGTAAATTGACTGCAGCCGAACCAAGTATATGTCCCGCATCAGTAAACATTAAGCGGATATGGGAATCGATTTCGGTCCATTGATTCAGCGGAATGCCTACAAATTGCTTCATGGCTTTTTTTACATCCTCTTCGTCGTATAATGGTTCGATGGGAGGTTGTCCGTTTCTAGCTCTCTTTTTATTGAGATAACTTACGTCGTTTTCCTGAATATGTGCACTGTCGGTGAGCATCACACTGCATAAATCCAAAGTGCCGGGAGTGCAGTAGATCGGACCTTTAAATCCCTGACGTACCAGCTGAGGTATATTACCGGAGTGATCAATATGCGCATGCGATAAAATCATTATATCAACAGAAGTTACATCAAAACCGAAGTGGCGGTTGAGTTCGGCATTATCATTGCCACGGTTCTGAAATAATCCGCAGTCTAATAATATTCGCTTATTTCTTCCCGTTGTTATCAGGTGTTTACTTCCGGTTACAGTTTGTGCGGCGCCATGAAAGGTGATCTGCATAGGGTATGGGTAAATGCGTTAATATTGATCGTTAAAAATACATATTGCAGGACATCACTATGATCAGGATTGCATTATTATTTCTACTGATGGTGTCGGTCTCGTTTAAAACAGATCGGTCACCGCGGGAACAGGTTCGTTGGACCTCCGTTACCTGCTTGTCGAAGAACGATTTCCGGAAAACATCACCCGGAAGGCCTATCAAAACAAAAACCGGTAAACGAACTTATCGTATGCTGGAGGGATTTATCAATACCGGAATAGCCTATTCATTTGAACGAACCGGAGATTTTGTTCATTATGAACTGTATGCCTTCATGTTGCCGGATGATTCATGGTTGCTTGACAGAGATGATCCGGAAACCCTGGAGCATGAACAGGCGCATTTTAATATCACGGAGATCTATGCCCGTAAAATGCGAAGCCGTTTGTCGAGAGTGAAAAACCAGGAAGCTGCGAAACGTATCTATCGGCAGTTGATGGATGATTTGCAACGCAAACAAGCCGATTTTGATCGCTATCATGAACGTGAAAATGGAGTAGCTCCTGAATGGAAAAAATGGATTGAAGGCTCCTTAAAAGAATTGGAAGCATTCAAGGATACTGAGGTGATTCCTGTGTGATTTCAGATGAAAACTTCTGTTGCACCTGCTCCGTATCTCTCGTAGGCTCCATCTCTGAATTGAAATCCTCCCGCTTTTAGTTCTTTGCGGATCTCAGATTTTAATCGCCCGTTACCAATGCCATGAATGAAAACGATACTCTTTTGCTTTCTTAAAATCGCTTTGTCGAGCTCGAATTGAAAATGCTTCATCTGAATCTGGATGATCTCCGCATTACTCATGCCATCAATGTTGGGATGTAGCTCTTCGATGTGTAAGTCTATCTCAATAACTGAAGGACTTAATCCATATTGTTTGAGAATATCCGGTTGCTTTTTAGGAAGCACTGGTGTTTTGGAAGATTCACGGCTGGGATTGATTTTCACTTGCCCGAATTCACCTTTGAGTTTATCGTATAAAGCTGTCACATCTTCTTCCTGAAAAACTTCGCTGTTGTAGATGGTGTGGTATTTGCAAAAGGCCAGTTCGTTGGAGAGATGCGGAAATACTTGTGTTAAATTGGGAAGTGGAAATTCGAATTGAAGATTTATTCTTGGAAACGGATCGTGGGTTTTGTCACTGTAAAGCACTCCTTCTATAAGATAACCGTCGGCTTCCATAAAGGCTTCCCGCTTGATTTCTTTTAGCAAAATCGTTTCGCCTGGGTGAATTATACCAGCACCAAATCCCTGTTGTTTGCGTCCTTGTATGGCTGAACATTGAAAGAGAAAACGGTATTCTGTGGTGTTCACCATATGCACAAATACAGGTCCTGAACTTACCTGATTGGATGTAGGTGCTATCAGCAGGAAAATCTGTTTGTCGATTTTAAAATCGCCGGCAGTAAAGGAAGATTGACCGGGCGCGGCAACAGGTTTAGGCGTTGGCTGGTTCGACGGTGCAGATGCAGGTTTGGTGGTGGTTACTTTTACCAGCTCCCGGGCTTCTACCTCAATTGGAAATCCATCTTCAATATCTACAATGATATGTCCGTTGGGTAGTATCCGGCTAACAACACCTTCTTGCTTTTCATTTAAAAAACGTACGTAATCTCCTTCGCTGAACCGGTTCATATTCATGTTGTAACAACTGATTTTTGTCAGTGTGGTTATTGAATTTCTGCGCTGTAACTTCGCCATACGAAAGTAGGCATTTACCTTCTCAATCGACCGTTTTACAAATATTCGCCAGCGTTTCTTTGTTGCTGCGGTAGTTTGCTCTTCGATAATGATAAAAATGAAAGCAATTACCTCTAAGATCGCCGGCATCCTGGCAATAAGTGTTTCCTTGTTTATTACTTCCTGTCAGCGCGATGCAGATATGATGGATCCAATCGATCAGGAATTGGAAGTTGTGTTACATAAAGCATCGGGAAACATCGGGAAAGCCCATTTTCAGCTTCCTTCTAGCTCTGATTTTGGAATGATTCCTCAGGATCCGAAAAACCCATTGTCGGCTGATAAAGTGGCCTTGGGTAAGCTGTTGTTTCATGAAACGAAGTTGGGGCTGAATCCGCGTATGTCGCAGGGTTTATTGACATATTCCTGCGCTTCTTGTCATCATTCGAGAGCTGGGTTTCAGTCCGGTTTGGCGCAGGGAATGGGAGAGGGTGGATCTGGTTTCGGGGCGCATGGTGAAGGTCGGCATATGGACATGTCGTACCCGAACGATTCCTGTGATATGCAGCCTTTGCGTTCTCCTTCGGCGCTGAATGTAGCGTATCAGACAAATATGCTATGGAACGGTCAGTTTGGGGCAACGCATAAGAATGTAGGAACTCAGGCTTTCTGGACACCTGGTACTCCGAAATCATTTAATACACTAGGCTTTCAGGGTCCCGAAACGCAGGCTATTGCCGGGCAGAATGTGCATCGGTTGAAGGTAGATACGGCCTTTTTTATGAATAATCCAGTCTATAAAGCTTTGTTTGATAAAGCGTTTATGGATTTGCCCGAATCAGAGCGAATCACGCAGATAACAGTCGGTTTGGCGATTGCTGCTTATGAGCGGACCTTATTGGCGAATGAAGCTCCTTTCCAGCAATACCTAAAAGGTTACGAAACAGCAATGGGTGATGATGAAAAGCGTGGCGCAATCCTGTTTTTCGGTAAGGCGGGCTGTTATAAATGTCACAATGGTCCTGCGTTGAACAGTATGGAGTTTTATGCGCTGGGAATGGGGGATATGAGTACTGGAAATCCGGGTGTAGCCTATGCTGATCCGAATAAACC
>JAGOJO010000014.1:26065-41586 GCA_017995075.1 Bacteroidia bacterium
TTGTAGTGGTCCCATCGGATGAGCCATACCCAGCTTCATAACGGTATCAATCTCCGCAACACCTGCAACTCCTTCGTGAAGGGTGTAAATGGCTTCGTTGATCATGGGCATTAAAATACGGTTGGCAACAAATCCCGGATAATCATTCACTTCAACCGGTGCTTTTCCAAGCTTAACGGATAAATCAAAAATCGTTTTTGTAACGGCATCAGTGGTGTTGTATCCACGAATTACCTCTACAAGTTTCATTACCGGCACCGGATTCATAAAGTGCATACCGATTACTTTATCTCCGCGTTTGGTGGCTGCTGCAATGCGGGTAATGGAAATACTGGAGGTGTTGGTGGCGAGAATGCAATCCGCTTTCGTGGCCTGGTCCAGGTCGGTAAATATCTTCAGCTTTAAATCGATGTTTTCGGTGGCCGCTTCTACAACCAGATCCACCTGCGCAACTGCAGCTTTCATATCGGTGCTGGTGCTGATGCGGGAGATGGCCGCGGCTTTATCTGCTTCGGTCAATGTGCCTTTCGCTACCTGTCGATCCATGTTTTTGGTGATGGTATCGATGGCTTTGTCCAGTGCTTCCTGGCGAATGTCTACTAACGTTACAGGATATCCGCTTTGTGCGAATACGTGGGCAATTCCATTTCCCATCTGGCCGGAGCCGATTACAGCGATTTGTTGCATTTCTGAATTATTTGCGGTGCAAAAGTAGCGCATTCCAGCTTGTTCTTTAAGTGGATGTCGTTACGTAAATTACGTTATGTGAATTGCGTAATATTTATTCTTTGACGAAACTGCCAGTCCAAAGTATCTTTCCTGCAGTGGAAACTACCTGTATGCTGTAGAATCCTTTGACAAGCGCGGAAATATCCATCGTTTGTTCGCCGGTAATGCGGACTTCATTTTTCTCTTGTACTTTTTGTCCGGCGGCTGTGAAGAGGTGGATATTTACCGTTTCATTTAGCATTGTGGTGGGAGTAATCTTTATCACCTCTTTGGCGGGATTTGGATAGAGGCTGAACAAATTACTTTCAGGTGCTTGCTGGAGTCCAGTGGTTTGGGTGAGTGGTGTTTCCCAAACTCCACGTCCATAGGTAGCTACACGTAATACACTGTTCTGGGGACCATCATCATAAAACATGAAATCAGTGATGTTGGCAATGGCAGGTAACCCTTCATTGTAACTGATCCAACTGCTCATGGTATTGTTTTTATACCAGACGCCATAAGCACTGCAGATGTAAACAGACTCATCAGTGGCATGTGGATCTGCATAAATTTTAATGATGTTGATATTGGGCAGGTTGAATGTTTCATTGACCCATGTTGCTCCCTGATCACCTGAACGATATACTTTGGATCCGGCCGTGATAAAAACAACGTTGGTGTCGCTGACCAATGAAGTGATACTCGATGCATTGCCAACTCCGGTTGGAATTACTGATGATGTCCAGGTCGGTGCCCATTGATTTAATTCTACTCCTTTCCAGAAGAGATTAGGAGTGGTAATAACATAGGCTAACTCCGGCGAGTGTGCTGCGAATTCTACACTTTTTACTGTGCCGGTGAAGGTATTGATCAATCCCCAAATCGGAAATGAACTGCTGATGTCGGGCGCGAAGTACAATGTGTTCGTTCCAACCATGGCATAGTCGGTGTTGATTGCAGAAAAAGCCATGCGCATATTGTTGCTGGCTGTTACTGGTACTCCGTACGATATTTCTGCTGAATTATTCAGTGAGCGACGTAAACCATTTTCAAAGTAGTAAACGTAGTTGTTGTTGGTGTAATCGAATAATACTCGTGAAGTCCAGTCACCACCGCGATTGGTTTTCCATACATTGTTGAAGGAGTAAAGTTCGCCATTGTCCTGTGTACCGATGCTGATGATATCTTTTCGCTTGGGATCATTGGCTGCTTTGTAGATTTCTGTTGCGCCAATGCCATTGCTTTTGGGTGTCCATGCCGTTCCTCCGTTGGTGCTTCTCCATACTCCGCCGTCGTTGATGTTGTAGAGTTCGGAGGTATTGGATGGATTAAAAACCATGTCGTGCATGTCGGTGTGCAATATGGCATACCATTGGGTAAGTTGTGTCCAGGTAACTCCTCCGTCGGTCGATTTCCATACAACATGTGATCCTACGTATACTTCGCTGGCATTCGAAGGATTGGCGACCATCGTGAAGTTGTAATTACCTTGTCCGTTTCCTCCGGCATCATATCCGGTTAAACTCTGGGAAGGATTATGATACACAGTAGTGAAGGTGTTTCCGCCGTCGTTGCTTCTGAAAATAGTGCCTTCGTCTTTCACCATTCCGGCATATACTACATTGGAATCAGCAGCTGATACGGCAAGTCGCATACCCTGTCCACTGCCACCGCCGGGTACCGCAATTCCATTGTTAATTAACGTCCATGTATCTCCGAAATCTTCCGATTTATAAAACTCCGACATGTTTACTGCATAAAGTGTGCGTGTACCGTTGGCGGGTTTTATTTCCATATCGGTGAATTGTCCGCCAGTTTTCTTTACTGTCCAGGTGGCTCCTCCGTCAATGGTTTTCCAGATTCCGTCGTTGGTGGCGGCTACGAGTGTAAGATGATCTTGCGGATCCATGAGTATCTCTAAAGCCATGCGTACGCCGATTCCGGTGTTGGAGGGTGCCCATGTTGCGCCTTCATCGGTGCTTTTGTAAATGCCGAAGGAAGCACTGTAATAATTGGGATCTCCTGTTGCGAGGTAGATGATACTGTCGTTGGTATAGTCCACACAAACAGATGCACATGCGGTGAGTGCGATGGCGTCAGTGCCGGTGCCTGTCCAGGTGGTGGTTCCGTCATTGCTGATCCAGAGTCCGCCGGATGCACTTACTGCATATACCTTTTGTGGATTGGTGGGATGAAATTTCATCTGGCATACCCGTCCGATGCCGTTGATTTGTCCGCTGATATTAGTTGGAAACTGAATAGGACCGAGTGGCTGCCAGTTGGCGGGAGTTTGTGCGAAAGCGCCGGTAATGGTGATGATTCCTGTGACCAGGAGGGATTGAATATATTTTTTCATGGAGGATCGAAGGATTATCGTTGAATGGAATCAATAACTTTTTTGCGTTCATACGGAGTCAGTATGCTGCCATCTTCTTGTACCCAGGGCTCCATCATTAATTTCCAGTGTCGGTATTTCTTCAGCGCGAGGGCCATCTCTGTTTCATCCGGTCCGCGGCGGCGACTGAATAACCTTTTCAACCAGCCGGCTTTATCTTCTTTTTCTTTTTCATCAGCGTTCTTCATCCCTAAAATCTGATCTTCTTCTTTGGGCATTTCATGCTCGCTCCAATATATATCGAAGGCTTTGTTGACTTCGTAATAATTGGACAACGTATCCTCCATCATGGTAATCCAGTGAGGATATTGTTTGTATGCTTTGTTGCTGTAGGTGGATTGTCCCCGGCTGAGTAGGGGGGCTGCTATAAACAAGAATATAGCAAGGCTAAGTCGTAGTGTTGACATAGCGCAAATTTCGGAAAATTCAGGTAATGATTGCGATCAGAATGTAAAAAGAAAGGTAAGAAACAGGAAAAGCCAAATCCCATCGAGGAAGTGCCAGTATGTGCTAAATAACTCCAGCCGAACACCTTCATATTTATTGCTGAAGTAGAGTAGTGAACGTACCGGATCATTCCAGATGTCGAAGGCTTTTAACCAGAGATAAAAAAGATAAATCATTCCGCCTCCGAAATGGGCAAAATGTAATCCGGTAATGGCGTATAAAAAGGTCATGCCTATTTCCCCATCAATATAAAATCCACTGTCGTAAAGTGTTTTCCAGCTGCTTACCTGTAAGATGGTGAAGAATCCGGAGAGTACCAAGGCTCCGGTTAAACTGAGTAACAGTGCGCGGGCATTGTCTTCTTTGTAATATCGCTGTATGAAGGAAATGGAATAACTGCTGAAGAGTAATACAAGGGTGCTGATGATAAAAGTTTTTGGTAGCTGAAAATTATCAATGGGCGGATGATGGCTGACCCAGATGATAAACATGATAACCATCGAGAGAAATAGTATACTGGAGCCTACCAGTGCAAAGAAAAGTACAGATCGGTAGGGATGCATGCGCTCCTGTTGCAGAAGTGCAGCATCGTTGCTGGTTTTATTGCCTGTTTTTCCCTGACCCATGACGGTTATCTTTCAGCCTTCACTTCAAAGTTAATGAATACACGTTATACTGTGCAAATTAATTTATCTGTAAAACGTAATTTGTTCCTTTTTTGTTTTACTTAAATTAGCCCAACTAATTCGGTAATTAATGGGTGCTATTCGTTCGCTGAAGTATAGTCTGGCTTTCCTTATTCCATTGTGCACTTTATGGGGCATTTGGAATGGTGGCTGGTTCTGCTGGGTGCCGGCCTTTCTGGCTTTTATCGTGGTGCCGGTGTTGGAGTTGTGGATGAGTCCTGACCCTCGGAATTTGCAGGCCGCCGAGGCCGATCTCGCAGCGAAGGATAAAATGTACGACCTTTTCTTGTATCTCCTGGTGCCGTTGCAATGGTTTATACTTTTTGAATATCTGCTTGCAGTGAATCGCCCTGATTTATCAGGTGCTGAGTTGGCCGGGATGTCGGTTTCGATGGGTTTGCTTTGTGGAATTGTGGGTATTAATGTGGGACACGAATTGGGACATCGTTCATCGAAATTCGAAAATCTCCTGGCGAAAATATTATTGCTTTCGTCGCTGTATTTGCACTTCTTTATTGAGCATAATCGTGGTCATCATAAACGGGTGGGGACTCCGGATGATCCGGCAAGTGCCCGCTATGGGGAGAGTCTATATGCGTTTTGGGTGCGCTCGGTGGTGATGAGTTATTTCTCGGCCTGGGAGCTGGAGCGTGTTCGTTTGCAGAAATTAAATCGCTCTCCCTGGTCATTGTCGAATCAAATGATTCATTTTCACGTTGTGCAGTTGGGTTTACTCGCAGCAATTGCAGGGTGGTTCGGTACTACCGGTTTGGTAATGTTTTTAATAGTATCTCTTACAGGAATTCTATTGCTGGAAGGGGTGAATTATATTGAGCATTATGGTTTGGCTCGTCGGAAAAAGGAGGATGGTTCTTTTGGTCGCACTTTGCATTGTCATTCGTGGAATTCGGATCATGTGCTGGGACGCATTCTTCTTTTTGAATTGTCGCGGCATAGCGATCACCATTATAAGGCGAGTAAAAAATATCAGTTACTGGAGCATGTGGATGATAGTCCGCAGATGCCTACCGGTTATCCGGGAATGATTATCCTTGCGCTGATTCCTCCTCTATGGTATCGCGTGATGCATCCAATTTTGGAGAGGGAAATTCAAGTAATGCCGGAGCTGGATCTTGCGCGTTAGTTGTTGGCGATGGGGTAGAGATGTTTCATCGAAAAAGCCTGTGGTGCGTTGCTGAACAATGGCTTTACTGCCGCCCACGTGGTTTTGAAAAGTTCCGATTGCCGGTATTCGTTGAGGCTTTCTTCAGAGTCCCAGTGTGAGTAGGTAATGAATAAATTTTCGTCGTCAGCATCATGGAACAGCTGTAATTCGCTGCATCCTTCAAATCCACGAATGGCAGTGTATGTCTCTCTGAAAAGACGATAAAATTCATCTGCATGTTCCGGTTTGATGGAAAGACGTACAATGCGGACGATCATTTGAATTCTATGCGGATATTGTCGTTGAGACGGATGTTCATTAATTTGAAGGCGCTGTCTTCGTTGATGGCGATCTCGAGGTATCCTGCATCGTTGAACAAGGCAATGGCTGATCCGGGTTCTACTACATTGTAATAGCTGCTGATGCTGTCAATGGAGTATTGTGCTTTGCGTGCTACAATTTCAAATTTCCTGCCTTTGCGCTGTTCTTCGAAGAGTTCGCGGGAGATGTTGGTGACGATGTTGCCGTAATCATCAATGTAAATGACAACTCCATGGATGAGTTCTTCGTCGATAGTGGGTAGAAATGCAGATCGCTGTACAAAATGTTCGGGGCGTTCGCCGAGCTCATAGAGGTTTCTCCCGTTGAGCAGATGGGCAGCACTTTGTACCATGAGCGGTAAATCAAATAAATCTCCTTTGCTCTCTGGATTGCGGAGTGTAACTACGTCGATGGGGGCATCTTCAAATACAAGGGAGAAGAAACCATCGTTGACTCCGATGAAAATATGTCCTTCTTTCTTGATGGCAATTAACTCCGGATCGTGTTTGTTCTGACCGTGTACTCCGATGAAATGCAGTGTTCCTGTAGGAAAGTGTCGCCAGGCATTTTTGAAGATGTAGGCGGCCTGTTGAATGTTATGTCGTGCCACCTGGTGACTCAGGTCGATTAATCGTAAGTCCTGAATCTGAGACAATAACATGCCCTTTATCGCCCCGATATGATAATCGCGGGTTCCCCAGTCGGTAGTAAAAGTGATGATGGCCATTTCCGGGTTCAAAAATATCCATTTTTCGTGTCTTCCGGCCATTTTACTGAGGGAGAAATTCAGATTAATTCCACATATTTGTACAATGCGGCCGACGAATGAAAATTCCCTGGGAGATGTGATTAAGGAGATGCTGAAGAAATATCAGCTGGAAGATGGTTTATGGTCGGCTAAAATCATCGAGGCCTGGGCTACTAGTATGCCGGCGCCGGTGATTCAACGGACTCAGTCTCTCAGTTTTAAAAGCGGACAACTGACCGTGCACCTGAATTCTGCCGTCGTTAAACAGGAACTAACTTATATAAAACAGGATATCCTTCGTCAGTTGAATGATGAGCTGGGGGAGGAGGTTATCCTGGAGATCGTTATTTATTAATTATGCGAACGGGGAATAAGGGACCTGGATATTCTACATACGAAAAAATCATTATCACAGCTTTGCTGGTATTCTTTATTGGAATGTTGATAATGTTCTTTGTTGTTCCCCGCTTTACAAAATAAAAAATCCCCGGTGAACCGGGGATTTTAACACTGAGTTGTTCTCTTTAGAATCTTTCAAATGCATTGAAAAAGAAGCTGCCTTCGATGGCTGCATTCTCATCACTGTCTGATCCGTGAACAGCATTCGCTTCGATTGATTTTGCATACAATTTACGAATGGTGCCGTCAGCAGCTTTAGTAGGATCTGTAGCACCAATTACCGTGCGGAAATCTTCTACTGCATTGTCTTTTTCTAGGATCACTGCTACAATCGGTCCGGATGACATGTAGCTCACCAGATCTTTGTAGAATGGACGCTCTTTGTGAACGGCATAAAATTGTCCGGCCGTTTCAGCAGATAAGCGGGTGTATTTCATTGCCACGATTTTAAAACCGGACTTGGTAATGTGATCAAGGATGGCTCCAATGTATCCATTGGATACAGCATCCGGTTTAAGCATGGTGAACGTGCGATTTGTTGTCATAATATTTTTTAGAATGTTTTATCCTTGTTTCGGGCTGCAAAGGTAATTGGATTACTTTTGATTTCAATTATGGCACATGTTTTTAGTGCGGAAAAAATCAGCGCCTTGCTCGATTTGCTCCGGGATCCTAAAAGAATAGTGATCACCACCCATCATAAACCGGATGGTGATGCCCTCGGCTCTTCGTTGGGGTTGAAACAGGTATTAATGGCGGCAGGACATCATGCTGAAGTGGTGGTTCCCAGTGAGTTCCCTATGTTTTTGGACTGGATGGAGGGGGCCGCTGAAGTGACCGATTTCATCCGGAATCCGAAGCAGGCGCGTCAGAAACTGGAGGCGGCGGAGCTGGTTTTTTGCCTCGATTTTAATGATCCGGGCAGGGTGGAACAAATGCAGTCCGATTTGCAGAAAGTGACCGTTCCGATGGTGTTAGTGGACCATCATCTCGATCCGAAGCCCGGTTTTTGTCATATTCAGTTTTCCGTTTCTACCATGGCATCAACGGCAGAATTGATTGTTCATCTCCTCCTGGCAATGAAATGGGATCACCATCTTTCGAAGAACGGAGCAGAATGTCTTTATACAGGAATCATGACCGATACCGGTAGTTTCCGATTTAATTCGGTTTCTGCTAATACACATTTGGCAGTGGCCAGATTGATGCAGGAAGGTGTACGTAATGATGTCATTCACGAGCGGATTTATGATACCAATTCTGTTTGGCGGATGCGTTTCCTGGGTTATACATTGTTTGAGAAAATGCAGGTGCTGGAGGAATTTAATACCGTTGTATTCACAGCTTCTCAGGCAGATATGGATCGCTTTCATCATGAGCCGGGTGATCTGGAGGGTATAGTGAATTACGGACTGAGCATTTCAGGAATGAAAATGTCGGTGCTGTTTTCGGAGAGAGATGGCTTGGTGAAAATTTCTTTCCGTTCGAAAGGATTGTTCTCTGTGAAGGAGATTGCAGAAAAATATTTTGAAGGTGGTGGACATCGCAATGCAGCAGGTGGACGCTCAAAGTTGTCATTGGATAATACCGTTGCCAAATTCACGGCACTCTTACCGGAATATAAAGATGCATTACTGGAAAAATAATTTAGGGTTGCTGTTGCTGACGATGATCGTATTCTCGTCGTGCCGGCAGAATACCGGGAATAAAGAAGTGCCTTCTGCTTATCAGCCAGCCCCGAAGGAAGAATTGCGTGAAGCACTCATCCATCAGAATAAGCAACTGATCCGTGAAGAAATGGAGTTGATTGATGCGTATGCAGAGCGGAATGGTCTCGACCTGGATACCACATCAACCGGACTCCGGATAAAAATTATTGAAAAAACGAATGGTCGTCCGGCACGCCTGATGAACGATGTGACTATATCATATAAAGCAGAATTGCTCGATGGAAAGTTTTGCTATTCGAGTGATTCCAGCGGTGTACTTTCTTTTACACTCGGACAATCTACTCAACCCTCAGGATTACAGGAAGGCTTATTGAAAATGAAAGAAGGAGAAAGGGCCATCATGATTGTTCCTTCCTTTCTCGCGTATGGTATCACCGGCGATGCAATTTGCATTCCCGGCAGCAGCAGTATTGTCTATCAGTTAAAATTGGAAAAAGTAAGTGCCTTATAATATGAAAAGATTCGTTCGTGTTGCAGGATTAATCCTGTTGATGGTAAGTTTGTTCGCGTCGTGTAAAAAGAAAGACGAGTATCTTGTTACTGCGAATGGTTTGAAGTACCGCTTTATTGAGCAGAAAAACGGGCGCCATCCACATTCAGGTGAACTGATGCGGATGCATTTAAAGTACCGCGATACAAAAGATAAAGTGCTGTATGATTCACAGGTAATGGGTGAGAATTTTATTCTGCAGCTCACAGCTCCAACCTTTGTGGGTGGAATAGAAGAGGGCTTTGCGATGATGGGTGAGGGTGATTCTGCTATCTTCCTGGTTCCTGCTGATTCTATTTTCGATAAAACATTCCGTCAGGTATTACCGCCATCGGTGAACAAAGGTGATATGTTGAAGTTTGAAGTCCGCATGCTCACGATAATGAATGCAGACGAATACAGAAAAGAAACCAAAGAGGATAAAAAAGAAGTAAGTGAACTGGAAGATCTAAATATAAATGTCTACCTGGCAGAAAATGAATTAAACGTTACACCTGCAAAACCGGGCATTTATTTTATTGTGATCAAGGAAGGCAAGGGTAAAAAACCGGCAAAAGGGGATAGCGTGGAAGTTCGGTACACCGGAAGTTTTTTGAATGGTGAAGTGTTTGATGGTTCGAAGAAAGCCGGTGAAAATTTATCCTATGTATTGGGTGATGGTTTACGTCTGGATGCCTGGGAGCAAGCGATCTCATCGATGAAGGAAGGTTCGATCTGCCGTTTAATTCTTTCATCAGAAAATGCTTTTGGAAAGGATGGGTTTGGTCCGGTACCACCTGCCACTCCTGTGGTATATGATATCGAATTAATCCGTGTGAAAAGCGCTAAAGCTACGCTGTAATCATTTTATTAAAGCTGGTGAACAGGAGGTGTCATCTGCCCGGATGATGTTTTAAACGGACGCGTAAGTCGACATAATCAAACTGAATAAAAAGTATAGAAAATAAAAAAGCCTCTGCAAGCAGAGGCTTTTTTTGTTAACCCAAGAAGATGATTATTTCTTCTTGGCAGCTTTTTTAGTAGCTTTTTTTGCACCTTTCTTAGCTGCTTTTTTAGGAGCTGCTTTTTTGGTAGCTTTCTTTGGAGCTGCTTTTTTAGTAGCTTTCTTAGCTGTTTTTTTAGTAGCTTTCTTAGCTGTTTTCTTAGTTGCTTTTTTAGCACCTTTCTTTGCAGCTTTCTTAGCGCCTTTTTTAGCAGCTTTCTTAGTTGCTTTTTTAGCAGCTTTCTTTGCTTTTTTAGGAGCAGCCATCGCTTCAACATTTGTCATCTTGAAGCCGATTACACGTGTAGTGCCGGCAGCACTTGGTGTAGTGCTTTTTTTCATTTCCATGTTCTGTTTCATGTTAATTGTGTTTTGAATTGGGTTAACGATTATTTGTTGTGGTTATACTGTCACTGATTTATTTTTGTTACATTTTCTGTAACCTTTTACTTCTGTCACATTTTTCACCAAACAACTTCTCTTCAATTCTAACAACACGGTGAAGCACTTTCTCTTCTTCAGGTTTATGATATTGATGTAACAATTTTATCTACGTTATACTTTCCTGCTTTCAGATTTTCCTGAATCACTTTGAAAGCTTTGATAGTGTAATTTACGTCTTCTAATGTATGAACGGCTGTTGGTATAAGGCGTAACATAATCACTCCTTTTGGTACTACCGGATACACAACCATCGAACAGAAGATGTCATAATTCTCGCGAAGATCAAGAATCAGATTGGTTGCTTCCGGAATTGTTCCGTTCAGATAAACGGGTGTTACCGGTGAATCTGTTTTGCCAATTTCGAATCCTGCTTCTTTCAATCCTGATTGTAACGCATTGGTGATCTTCCAGAGATTATCTTTTAATTCCGGACGTGTACGCAATAATTCAAGTCGTTTCAGCGCTCCAATTACCAACGGCATCGGAAGTGATTTCGCGAAAATCTGCGAACGCATATTATAACGAAGGTATTCTACTACCTGTTCTTCACTACTAATAAAGGCGCCGATTAATGCCATTGATTTGGCGAATGTACCAAAATAAATATCAATACCATCCTGACATCCCTGATGTTCGGCAGTTCCGGCTCCGGTTTTACCCATCGTTCCGAATCCATGAGCATCATCAACAAACAAACGGAAGTTGAATTTTTTCTTGAGTTCTACAATCTCTTTCAACTTGCCCTGATCACCTGACATGCCAAATACTCCTTCTGTAATAACAAGAATTCCTCCACCTGATTGTTCAACCAGTTTGGTGGCACGCTCTAATTGCTTTTGGAGATTGTCAATATCGTTGTGTGGGTAAACAAATCGTTTTCCCATATGAAGGCGTAACCCATCTATAATACAAGCATGCGCTTCAGAATCGTATACTATTACATCATGTCGGTCAACTAATGCATCTATTGCACTTACCATTCCCTGGTATCCGAAGTTCAAAAGAATAGTGTCTTCTTTTGACATGAACTTCGATAACTCAGCTTCCAGTTGTTCGTGTGGATTGGAATTTCCTGACATCATACGGGCGCCCATTGGAAGTGCAAACCCATATTCAATCGCTCCATCAGTATCTGCTTTGCGAACTTCAGGATGGTTGGCAAGTCCTAAATAGTTATTTAAACTCCAAACTAATTTTTCCTTACCGCGGAAAATCATCTTGTTTGAAATCTCACCTTCTAGTTTTGGGAAGGTGAAGTAACCATGTGCATCCTTTGCGTGCATTCCAAGCGGACCTCTGTTCTTTCGGATCTTTTCGAAGATATCTATCATTTTGTTTTATACTTTTTTTCTTTGGCTAACGTTGTTGTATTTCCGCCACAGAATGCGACCGAAATATCCACACAAAAATAAAGTTAAAATCATTAACACCCATAATGTTTTCAACATACATTTGTTAATCAAGCAACAACACGTTGTGCAAATCAGTACATTTGCAAAATAAAGAAGAAGCAATGAAGCGACTGTTATTACTCATTATTCCACTCTTGATAATTTCTTCCTGCAGTAAATTTCAACAAACAATGAAGAGTACTGATATGGAAAAGAAGTATCAGGCTGCTGTGAAGTATTATGAAAAGAAAGATTATTATCACGCGTTGCAATTGTTCGAAGAACTGATCAGCGTGTACCGCGGAACTTCAAAAGCAGAGATGTCATACTATTATTATACGTACTGTACATATTATATAGATGACTTTACAATGGCTGCTTATCACTTTAATAATTTTGTGCAAAGCTATCCGGCAAGTACACATGCGGAAGAGATGCAGTATATGTATGCATACTGTTTCTACCTGGACTCTCCGGTTTCAAGTCTTGATCAAACAAGCACGCTTGATGCAATTGAGAAGTTCCAGATCTTTACTAATAAATATCCGAACAGCTCAAAGGTGGCAGAGGCGAATACTAAAATGGATGAGCTGCGCCGGAAGCTGGAGGAGAAGTCCTTTAATAATGCAAAGCAATATTATAAGACAGAATTCTATAATGCTGCTGTGGTGGCGTTCGCGAATCTGCTGAAAGATTTCCCGAGTACTATATATAAGGAGGAGGCATTATATATGAGTCTGCGTTCTTCTTATCTATATGCGATGAATTCCGTGCAGGCGAAAAAGGAGGAGCGTTTGAAGGCTTCGGCGGAAGAGTATTTAAAATTTATAGATAATTTCCCGCAAAGTCGGTATCTTCGCGACGCCGAACGGATCTATGAGAATGTTCAGGATGCCCTGAAATCGCTGGAAGCTAGTGCCGTGAAGGCCAATTAAACAGAATATATACCTTATATATACGTATAAATGGCTAATTATAAATCATCTACGAATACCACGGTTACACGTGATATGCTGAATTTTGAGGAGAAAACCGGGAATATTTACGAAAGTCTCGTGGTTTTGGCGAAAAGAGCTAACCATATCTCTGCCGAAATGAAGGAAGAATTGAACGAGAAATTGTCGGAATTCGCCAGCATGACAGATAACCTGGAGGAAGTGTTTGAGAATCGCGAGCAAATCGAGATCTCTAAACATTACGAAAAGTTGCCAAAACCAACTCTGGTGGCGGTGCAGGAATTCCTCGACGGTAAAATCTATTACCGTAACCCTGCCAACGATAAATAATTCGCTCTTATGCGTCTGTCCGGAAAAAGGATCGTCCTTGGCGTTACCGGCAGCATCGCTGCATATAAATCAGCTTCGCTTTGTCGCCTTTTAGTGGGTGAAGGTGCTGATGTTCAAGTAATTATGACGGAATCGGCGACGGGGTTCATTACGCCTCTTACCCTTTCCGTTTTATCAAAAAATCCCGTTCAGCTCCACATGATTTCCGAGGATCAAACCTGGAATAATCATGTGGAGCTGGGCATTTGGGCCGATTTGTTGCTTGTGGCTCCGGCTTCGGCTAATACAATGGCTGCTTTTGCGTCGGGCTCGTGTGATAATCTTTTGCAGGCTGTTTACCTCTCTGCCCGTTGTCCGGTGATGATCGCGCCGGCAATGGATCATGATATGTTTTTGCACCCTTCTACTACAGAAAATCTGAACCTTTTAAAGACGCGTAAACACCTGATGGCTGGTCCTGCTTCGGGTGCACTGGCTTCGGGTCTGACAGGGGAGGGACGTATGCTTGAACCGGAGGAAATTCTGGATCAGGTGGTGGAGTTCTTCCTGGCGAATAAACCTCTCCGTGGTAAAAAAATACTGGTGAATGCAGGTCCTACTCAGGAGCCGATTGATCCGGTGCGTTATATTACGAATCACTCTTCCGGTAAAATGGGAGTGGCGATCGCTGAAGCATTTTATCATTTGGGTGCTGAAGTAACATTGGTTGCAGGTCCGTTGCAGATTCCGGTGCCGCACTTTCTGACGCATGTTCCCGTTGTTACTGCGGCGGATATGCTGGAGGCTTGTTCGGAGTATTTTCCTTCGGCTGATGTGACGATTCTATCTGCTGCTGTGGCCGATTATAAACCGGTGTCGAAGGCGGATCAGAAGATTAAAAAGAAGGAGGAGGTGTGGCAACTTCAACTCGAGAAAACGAAGGATGTGTTGTTGCATCTGGGGTCAATGAAAAAGCCCGGACAATTACTGGTTGGATTCGCGCTGGAAACAGAAAATGAAGTGGAGAACGCCCGCGTGAAACTGGAAAAGAAAAACCTCGATCTGATTGTGCTGAATTCACTGAATGATCCGGGTGCCGGATTTGCAGTTGATACAAATAAAGTGAGTCTGATTTTTAAGGACAACACTATTAAGGATATTCCGTTATTGCCGAAGTCAGAAGTGGCTCGGGAAATTGTTCAATCATTAGTACATTTGATGCATGTCTAAGCGTATATTATTAGTGCTCGTTGTTTTGGTGTTCGGTCACCTCGGTTTCGCTCAGGAACTGAATTGTACCGTGAGTGTGATTTCTCCTCGTATCCAGAGTTCGGATAAACGAATATTTACTACGCTCCAAACCGCTATCATGGAGTTTGTGAATAACACGAAATGGACACAGGATAAATTCAAAAACGAAGAGAAAATTGAGTGCTCTATCCAGATTGAAATTGTGGAACGGGTGGGGACCGATGAGTTTAAAGGAACGATTCAGGTGAGTTCACGTCGTCCGGTGTTCGGCACTTCGTATAATTCTCCGATTCTGAATTATAAGGATGATGATTTTAACTTCCGCTATGTGGAATATCAGCCGATGGAGTATACGGATGGTCAGACAAACCCGAATCTGGTGATGGTGCTGGCGTTCTATGCGTATACTGTGATTGGCTTCGATTATGATTCATTCTCTCCAATGGGCGGTGCTCCGTTTTTTGCGAAGGCACAGGCAATAGTGGCGAATAGTGCGAATGCCGCTGAACCGGGATGGAAGGCGTTTGAAGGACTGCGAAATCGCTTCTGGCTGATGGAAAATATCAATAACCCCATCTATAAACCTATTCGTCAGTTTTATTATGATTTGCATCGTCGTGGCTTTGATATGATGACTAAAAAATCTGATGAATCAGTTCGTGCTGTGGCTTCGAGTCTGGAGAAATTACGCAAGGTACATACAGATAAACCTCTGTCGGTGTTCATGAAAACACTGTTCGATGCGAAGGCAGATGAAATGGTGAACCTGTTTACCGGTGCTCCGGCAGATATAAAGGCTACGGCGAAGCAGACATTGAGTGATATTGATCCGATTAATACATCGAAGTACCAGAAAATTACCGGTGGCTGATGTTGCCCTCCTGTTTATCTTCAGTAGGGTGAAATTCAGTTTTTAAATTTATGAACCGTTGGGCTTGCGGTGTTTGAAGGTTTGATTTAATTCACGATTTTCGTAGAGTGAAAATGTTATGTTGAAGCGATTATCAGTTCAGAATTATATTCTTATTGACCAGCTGGATATTACGCTGGGAAAAGGCCTGACCATTATTACCGGTGAGACAGGCGCAGGGAAGTC
>JAGOJO010000097.1 GCA_017995075.1 Bacteroidia bacterium
TCTGATTTATTTGTGATATGAAAATACAACTCGAATACAAAGGCAAACCTTTTCAGGTGGATCTGAAATCCGGGATGGAAATTGCAATTCCCCTCGCAGCTGGTCCGGGTCATGTGCTGGCCTGGTATCTCCAACCGCTGACCATCGAGCCGGTGCGTATGGGCGACTGGGTGGGTGAAGTGAAAAGTGGTGCTGCAGTGAATTTCCGGAATATTGCTTTTAATCCGCATGGTCATGGTACGCATACAGAAACCGTTGGACATATCTCTCCGGATGATTTTCCCGTGCAGGAACACTTCCGTGACTTTTTCTGTTTTGCTACTGTGGTGACGATCGATCCGGAAAAATTGCAGGATGATCATGTGGTAACACTCGCACAATTGAAGTCGTCGCTGAAGGAAATGACAGAGGCTGTGATCATCCGCACCTTGCCGAATACAGCGGATAAATGCAGCCGGAATTACTCAAGTACCAATCCAACATACCTCGATCATAAAGCAGCAGAATGGCTGAGAGAAATCGGCGTAAAACACCTGATGATTGATACACCCAGCGTCGACAGAGAAGAAGATGGTGGTGCACTCTTGTCGCATCATGCGTTCTGGAATTATCCCGCTGCTACCCGTAAAGATTGTACCATCACTGAACTGATTTATGTGCCGGCAGCAATTTCAGATGGAGTTTATTTTATGAATCTGCAGGTGGCGCCGTTTATGAATGATGCTGCACCATCTCGTCCTCTATTGTTCCACCTTCAACCCCTACAACAATGAAAAAAATAATTCTGATTACCTTCCTGGCAGCGATTGCCTTCAGTGCCTGTAAAAATGAAAATAAAGAAGTCATCGTTACAAAGGAAATCAAACCGGGCGATCCGATGGAGAAAGATGGTCCGGTGAAAATTGTGGACGACTTCTACGCTGCACTTACCGGCCGTGATTCAGCAGGAGTGATCGGACTCATGAGCGCGAATGCGAAGTTGTATGGATCTGATCCTTCCGAAGACTGGAACCTGGATCAGATTAAAAATTACATGGGCGAACGTTCCCGTGATACTACCGTTAAGGCTGTGTTTACGGTGAAGAAACGGGAGGTGAAGATTATGAATGAAATCATGATGGTGGTGGATGTGATTGATATCTCTACCATTCGTGTACCTTTTCGTTGTGTTACCGTTACTGAGAAGAAGGATGGTGCACAAAAAATTATCCTCTCCGAATTTTCAGCATTGGTGCGCAACGAAGATGTACGGGCTATCGAGGCCATGTTTGATGCGGCAACCGGAAAAGCTGATGCAAAACAATAAGCCTACGGAATTGTTGTGGCTATAAAAAATACCATGAAAAAGATTTATCACCTGAGCACCTGCGATACCAATCAACGCATTCTGGCAGAAATTAAACCTACTAAAACAGTAGAGATGCAGGATATCAAAACAGAACCGATCACTCCGCAGCAGATTGATGAGATGAAGAAGTTATCCGGTTCTTATGAAGCATTGTTCAGCCGTGTGGCACGTAAATACCGCTCCATGGGTTTGCACGAAAAAGAACTAACGGAGAAGGATTACCGTAAGCTCATACTGGAAGAATATACTTTTCTGAAGCGGCCTGTAATTATTGCGGGTGATGAAATCTTTATAGGCAATACAGCGAAAGTAGTGGCGGCAGCTAAGGCAGCATTGAAATGAGCAAGGCGTTCCGGTCACACCTTTCTGTTTTTACCGCCAATGTGATCTATGGCGCCAATTATTCCATTGCGAAAGGGTTGATGCCCGTGCATATTAAACCATTTGGGTTTATCGTGATTAGGGTATGTACAGCAGCGATTCTGTTTTTTGTCTCGGCGAAGTTGTTGTTTCGTGAAAAAATTCAACGCTCCGATTATGCTCGGATCATCGGTTGTGCAGTGTTCGGTGTGGCGGTGAATCAACTTTTGTTTTTTAAAGGATTGAGTCTGACGAGTCCGATCAACAGCGGATTGATGATGGTGACGAATCCGATTTTTGTCTTGCTACTTAGTGCCTTCTTTCTGGGTGAGCGGATCGGCCTCTCACGGATCATCGGTATTGCCAGTGGAATCGCCGGTGCGGTATTGTTGATTTTATACGGGAATCGGTTCAGTACTTCTGTGAGTAATCCGGTGGGCGATATCTGTATCCTGCTGAATTCTTTTTCCTATGCGATGTACCTGGTGATGGTATTGCCGCTGATGAAAAAGTATCATCCTGTGACGATCATGCAAGCCATCTTCGCACTGGGATCCTTGCTGGTTTTGCCTTTCGGGTGGAGTGAGTTTACAGAGATCAGATGGGCGACATTTACCACCGGCATGTGGTGGGCAACGGCATTTGTAGTGATCGGGACTACCTTCCTTGCATATCTGCTCAATACCCTGGCATTGCGTGAACTTAGCGCAGGTGTGGTGAGCGTCTATATCTATCTTCAACCATTACTCGCTGCCGGTTTTGCAATGCTGCTGGGAAAGGATGTGCCGAATATTTTACATCTTATCGCTGCGGTATTGATATTTATCGGGGTTTGGCTGACAACAAAAAGTAAAACACCCTCGGCCCGGCTGGCAGATTAATAAACCATCGCTGCAGGTAAACAGAATTCCGTCGTCTTTTACACTGTCGGTTATTCTCCGGATTCTCTGTTTTCACCGCCCGTTTTAATTCATTACTTTTGTTGCTTAAATTCAATCTATGGTACGTTCCATGACGGGCTATGGTAATGCCAAGGGCCTCGTAGGAGGACAGGGTGTTACAGTGGAAATCCGGTCTCTCAACAGTAAATTTCTGGAATTAAATCTGCGTATGCCGATGCAGTTCCGCGATCGTGAACTCGAATTAAGGGCCGATCTCGGTAAACAACTGGAGCGGGGAAAAGCCGATCTGAACATCAGTGTCGATAACAATGATCTCGCGAAAAGAAGTACTGTCAACAAGGAAATATTCCAGGCGTATTTTGAAGAGTTGAGTGCTTTGGGCAGTGAATACCATCTCAGCGATGTAAACCTCATGGATACCATTCTGCGGATGCCGGCGGTGTTGAACTCCGATAAAGCAGAGTCTGACGAAGGTCAATGGAATGAATTGAAAAAACTGATTCAGGCAGCGCTGGAGAAATTCAATTCATTCAGAGATGCCGAAGGAGGGGTGTTGGGGAAAGAAGTGTCAGGTCGTGTGCAAACGATCCTTACATCGATTCCTCGCCTCGAAGAGCATGAACAACTGCGGGTGGAGAATGTGCGTCAACGCATCGGTAAAGCATTGAATGAAATGCAGGATCAGGCGGGCATCGACAGGAACCGTTTTGAGCAGGAGTTGATTTACTATATCGAAAAGCTGGATATCACAGAGGAGAAAGTGCGTTTGAAAAGTCATTGCGATTATTTTATTCAGACGTTGAATGGTGCCGATGGGAATGGAAAAAAACTGGGCTTCATTGCGCAGGAAATCGGACGCGAAATCAATACCATCGGTGCAAAAGCGAATGATGCTTCCATGCAGCGGATCGTGGTGGAGATGAAGGATGAACTGGAAAAATTAAAAGAACAACTGGCGAACGTCCTGTGAAAATTAATCCCAATTTCCGTTATAAACTGGTGTTGTTCTGCGGTCCGAGTGGAAGCGGAAAAACAACCATCGTGCATTACCTGATGGAGAAATTTCCGGCAATGCGTTTTAGTATTTCTGCTACTACACGTCCGGCCCGTCCCAATGAAGTGCATGGGAAGGATTATTATTTCCTGACACCCAACGAATTCCGTGAGCGTATTGCGCGCGATGAATTTCTCGAGTGGGAGGAAGTATATGCCGACCGTTTTTACGGAACACTGAAAAGCGAAGTGGAGCGCATCCTGAATGATGATCACATTGCATTGTTCGATGTGGATGTGGAAGGTGGATTGCAAATCAGAAAACATTTCGGGCGACAACTGCTGGATGTGTTTGTGATGCCTCCGAGTGTGGATGATCTGCATAAGCGATTGGTGGCCCGTGCAACGGAATCAGAGGATAGTCTGTTCAAGCGTTTGTCGAAGGCGGAGAAGGAGATGCAGTATGCTTTCCGTTTCAATCATGTTATTGTAAATACAATACTGGAGGATGCCAAAAGGGAAGCAGTAACGCTGGTTGAGCAATTCCTGGCGGATGAAATTCCGGATCCGGATGAAGAATAAGGTAGAGGTTAAAAAATGAAAATCGGTTTATACTTCGGCTCTTTTAATCCTGTGCATAACGGGCATCTGGTGATTGCCGGTTATATGGCCGAGTACAGTGATCTGGAGCAGATATGGCTAGTGGTTTCTCCGCATAATCCGTTGAAGCCGGCCGGTACTTTATTGCAGGATTATCACCGTTTTCATCTGGTGGAACTGGGCATCGGTTCGTACAGAAAACTGAAAGCTTCGAAGATTGAATTTGAATTACCACGTCCTTCGTATACGGTGGTGACGCTGGCGTATCTGCAGGAGAAATTTCCGCAGCATGAATTCGCATTGATCATGGGTGCCGATAACCTGGAGAATCTGCAGAAATGGAAAAACTATGAACTGATTCTGGAGAATCATCAGATTTACGTATATCCGCGACCGTTACATACCGGCGAGCCATTTGCAAATCATCCGCAGGTGAAATGGGTGGATGCTCCGTTGATGGAATTGTCTTCCAGTTTTATCCGTAATGCTATCCGCGAAGGAAAAGATGTGCGCTTTATGATGCCCGAAACTGTGGCGGACTATATCGACGAGATGAATTTTTACCGGAAGTAAGATCCGGAATTGTTGATCACTCAATAACGTTTCCTCAGGCGAGAACCGTATTCAGGATAGAGTCAAAAATCAGTTTACCGTCCGTGTTGCCGAGTACACCTTCACTGGCTCTTTCAGGATGTGGCATCATGCCGAATACATTGCGTTGTTTATTGCAAATGCCGGCGATGTTTTCGATAGCTCCGTTGGGATTACTGTCCTTGGTGATATTTCCTTCTTCATCGCAATAACGGAACAACACCTGATTATTTTTGTTGATCTGCTCGAGGGTAGTATCATCGCAATAAAAACGGCCTTCTCCGTGTGCAATAGGAACTTTTACGGTCTGTCCGATATTGAATTTAGATGTGATCACCGATTCGTCAGTTTCGCAACGCAGGTTTACGTTCTTGCAGATGAACTGATGATTACTGTTGTGCAATAATGCACCAGGTAATAAATGCGATTCCGTAAGAATCTGAAATCCGTTGCAGATACCGAATACAAATCCGCCTTTATCGGCAAACTCGGTAATCTCCTGCATGATGGGGGAAAAACGTGCAATGGCACCGGAACGCAGATAATCTCCGTATGAGAAGCCTCCGGGGAGCAGGATGAAGTCACAGCCTTTCAGCGAGTGGTCCTTGTGCCAGAGTTCAACTACTTCTTTGTTCATGACATTTTTTACCACGTGTAAGAGGTCTCTGTCGCAATTGGAGCCGGGGAAGATGACTACGCCGAATTTCATGTGTGCTGATTTTGCTAGTGCAAAGGTACAAGTTAATAAAGAAAGTGGCAGGTACTTGATGGGACGGATTTTCGTTTTATCTTTCGCTTAAATATCAACTTCTATGAAAAAGCTACTTCTATTTATATCATTGATATTCAGTGTTTATACGCTGAGAGCACAAGAGAAAGGGGAGTTTCAGATCCGTGCGGGATTCGGGTTTGCCGGGTATGGTTCGGAGTCGAAGGTCACTTATAAGACACCAATTGGTGATTTTTCAAATGAAGAAACAGATGGGGCGGCGACAGTCCATATGCCACTTGAGTTCCGTTATTCTTTCACGAAGAGGGTGAATGCCGGCCTCGATTTTAAATTCGGATCATACCTCTACGAACCGGATAGTGCAGATGGCAGAAGTAACCGGTTTGCCGTAGTTGGTGTGGCTGTTGAATATGTTTTTGTAGCAAGGGAAAAGCTGCGCTGGTATGGCGGTCTGGGATTTAATGGATGTAGCCTTATTTTGGAAGAAACAGATGATGTCACAGAAGATAAAGCAACGTGGACGTACAGCGGCGGCGGATTCCGGATGAATACCGGATTAATGGTATTCCTCGTTGGCGGATTCGGACTAAACTTCAACCTTGGGTATGATGGACATAATTTTAAATTGAAAAATTATGAAATCAACGGCAAAGACCAGGATCTGGATAATTTCGAAGCTACGCTGCGTGTTTCCGGTGTAGATGGTACACTGGGTGTGTTTTATAAATTCTGATACAAGCCGGACTAACGGTACGCCTGTCCGAACTTAATCAGAAGATATTCTTCACTACTTTTTTCGTCGTGTCAGGATTCCCCATTGTATAGAAGTGAATCACCGGTACTCCGGCAGCTTTCAGTTCCTTGCACTGTTCAATGCACCAGTCAATCCCGATTTCCTTTACCTTCTCGTTGGTTTCCACTTTCGAAATGGCGTCTTCGAGTTCATGCGGAATGTCAATGTGAAAAACACTCGGCAGTACAGTCGTTTGTTTCTTGGTGGTGAGAATTTTAATTCCCGGAATGATCGGAACATTGATGCCCATTTCGCGACAGGTATCAACAAACTCAAAGTATTTTTTATTGTCGAAAAACATCTGCGTTACGATATAGTCAGCTCCGGCGTCTACCTTTGCCTTGAGGTATTTCAGGTCACTGCGCAGGTTGGGTGCTTCAAAATGTTTTTCCGGATATCCGGCTACTCCGATGCAGAAAGTAGTTGGTGCTACATCCTGTAAATCTTCGTCGAGGTATTTACCGTGGTTCATGGATACTACCTGTTCCAGGAGATCAAGTGCATAGGCATTGCCATCCGCCTCAGGTACAAAACTTCCTTCACTTTTGATAGAGTCGCCTCGAAGTACAAGTACGTTGTCGATGCCGAGGAAGGATAAATCGATGAGTGCATTTTCGGTTTCGTCCTTGCTGAAGCCGCCGCAGATAATGTGTGGCACTGCATCAATTCCGTATTTATTCATGATGGCAGCGCAGATACCTACGGTGCCGGGGCGTTTCTTAACTGATTTTTTTTCGAGCAATCCATCTTGCCGCTTCTTGTATACATACTCTTCGCGGTGATAGGTCACGTCAATAAAACTGGGGTTGTAATCAAGCAATGGATCAATGGCCTGATAAATATCGTTCATACTTCTGCCTTTGAGGGGTGGAAGGATTTCGATGGAAAACAAGGTTTTTCCGTTGGCTTTGGAGATGTGTTCTGTAACTTTCATAAACCGGGGATGGAGTCCGTTATACGCTGAATAGCGTTGGTTGGTTCGAAGAAGATGCAAAAGTGCATAAGTCCGCGATAAATCCCCATTTTCAAAGCGAATTATTTAGAAATACCGGCTTTTGTTCAATCGTTGGATCTGTTTTAGGCTCTACCCTTCAACAATTGGTAAGTACATTATCATAAAAAAAGGCTGTCCCGAATATTCAGGACAGCCTTTCTAAAATCAGAAAATCTATTATCTGGAGATTGTAACAGTACCTGATTTTGGTTCTGTACCGTCTGCCAGATCTACGATGTAGAAGTAAACACCATCAGGTGAATCCTTACCATCGAATTTCTTATTGCTGTTATTGTATCCGTTTACGCTGTACACTTCTTTACCCCAACGGTTGAAGATTTGTACGTTGTTGTTTGGATATTGCTCAATGTTATCGATTTCGAAGAATTCGTTTACATTGTCACCGTTTGGTGTGAAGATATTTGGAATGGTAACTTCACATGCAATTGGCTCAGAAGCAGCACCGATTTTGCAAAGACCACTACCGATCGCACGTACTGCGAAGTTAGGAATAGTGATATTTAAACCATGTGTTTCTGGTCCGGTTGGAGTGTTAGCAGGAATCCATGTAGCACCACCGTCTTCACTTACTTCATAGCTGGCTGCTCCTGCAATTGGAGTCCATGTATAAATGAACTTGAAGGTTCCGGTTCCAGGATTACAAGCAACTGTTGGTGCAACAGGGTAAGCGAACACATTTACAACCGCTGTGTCAGTAGCTGTACAGTTGTTCAACGTAACAAGTACAGTGTAAGTGCCTGCAACATTGGTGCTGATTGTTTGTGTGTTTCCACCGTTTGACCACTGGTAAGAAGCTCCGGCAACACTTGCATCAAGTGTAGCTTGCTGGTCAGTACAGATATCTGCATCGGCAACTAAAGGTGTTGGAGCTGCATTTACAGTAAGACTCATAGAGCTTGATCCTGTACATCCAGGAGGAATAGTTACATCAACGCTGTATGTACCAGCAACTGTTGGAGTGTAAGTCTGAGCAGTAGCACCTGCAATCGGTCCGTTCTGATCATTCCACTGGTAGGTTGCGCTGGCATAAGCACCCGCATCAAGTGTTGGGATGGCATCGTAGTCGCAGATAGAAGCACTGGTCAATGCTGGTGTTGGAATTGCATTTACAGTTAATATCATCTGACCTGTTCCTGCACATGATCCGCTACCAACAGTAACACTGTAAGTTCCGGCTTGTGTAGTCTGGTAAGTCTGTGAAGTAGCTCCTGCAATCGGTCCGTTTTGGTCGTTCCACTGGAAGGTAGCTCCAGGGTTACCTGCATCCAGTAATGGATAAGTTCCGTTGGCGCAGATAGACTGATCACTTAATGTAGATACAGTGTATGCACTAACAATTGTGAACGTTACATCAAAGTTTCCGATGCAGACAACATTACCTGTATTTACTTCTACAGAGTAATTGAATGTTCCTGCAGCACCTGGATTTGGAGTGTAAGTCTGATTGGTTTCTCCTGTGAGGATGTTACCATTCGAATACCACTGATAAGTAGCTCCAGGATTACCGGCATCAAGTGTTGGTAATGGATCGTTGATACAAAGACTTGCATCAGCAGGCAGGTTATCAGATGGTGCAGGGATGATTACCAATGTCATTGTGTCGTTACCGGCACAGGTAGGACCATTGGATACATATACAGAGTATGTTCCGCTTACTGTTGGTGTGTAAGTCTGTGAAGTAGCTCCTGAAATCGGACCGTTTTGGTCATACCATTGGATAGAGAATCCGGTATATCCGCAGTCAAGTGTTGGTACAGGATCAAAGCTGCATAGGTTCTGATCTGTTCCAAGATTTACAGGAATAATGGTATCAACTCCGAAGATGGCAATGGTGTCAGAGGTTAAGAGGTAACGACCACAGGTATTGGCAAGTGTATTACCGTCACTTCCGCTGTTGTTCAGGAGAAGATAGAATGGCCCGCCGCTGCTGACAGTAGAAGCCATGGTAACCAGCAGTTCCTTAGTTTTTAATCCACCAGGAGTACAGAATCCATATACAGAAGCAATCGGATAATTTACACCGTTACCATCAATGAGGTAAAGGTCTGATCCGTCGTTGGCAATAGAGTTACAATAAATACTGTCCATCAATTGTACAGTGATATTGTTGAAAGCACAACCAACACTGTCTTGTTTTGGCAACCAAACGATGTTACTGTCTAATACGATGTATTTAACAGTATCAATCAATTCAGGCATTTCAGCTCCGCACTCAGATAACAATGTATTTCCATCAAATCCTTTCTTGAGGTATACATAAGTAGTACCGGAGATCAATGGATTCAATAACGTCAGTAAGAGTGAGTCGGTTTGTCCGTTGCTGCAGTTAATCGGTTGTACAGTTACAACAGGATTAGGAATTCCGATCGGAGTAATTACACGGAAGTCAGTTGGTACTGCAGATCCGCACTGGAAAGTAGTATCAAATGGTACGATGATCGTGTAATCATTACCTCCGCAGGTAGTCTGGATGATTCCGGGACCTGTAGTCAATGAGCTATTGATAAATGAAGGAATGATCTGATTACATGCAGGCACGATGTTGATCTGGATATCACGCTTTACAGAACCGATCTTTAATCCGTTACGGTATTCTTCAACCAATACGCACATTACCGCTACCTGAACTACAGACGGAATGAAGTTAATCACACCGGTGTTCTGGTTGATCGTAATGGGAATTGATGAAGCCAGGAAGTTAGTTGGTGAGTAAGGTGCAATGTAGGTGTTCGGGAAGGAAGTGTTCGGACATCCGAAACCACCATCTTCTGCAGTCACCAATGTGAATACGAGTGAATCACCATCGATATCAGTAGCACCCTGATCATAGTAGAACTGGTTACCAACGCAGAAACGGGTATAAGCCAGGTTCAGGAAGCTTGGTGAAGAGTTCGTAGGTGCGTTCACGTTATCCAGCAATGCACTGATGTACATTCCGTTTGGTTGTAACGTTGTGATCGCTCCGTTACGGCAGCAATCAGCCCATGAGAAGATCCAGTCTACTGCAGGTCCGGGAAGCGTTACGATGGTTTCGTAAACCCACTCCTCAATATCACCCACTCCACCAGGACAACTTGACGCTGCATTAACGCAAGGAGTCGAAGGCACCGTAGTATTAGTTACTGAGGATGCAATCACGCTACCATTCTGTCCTGTACTTACAGATGAATAACAAATCGTTACCTGTGTAGGTGCTGAGATACCTAAGCAGTCACGATAGAATTTTAAACGTACGAGGAAGGTGTTTGGACTTCCTGCATATTCGTACGTGATATCAACGCCGGCCATGTGGGAGGCCTTTGATGTATCGGGTGTCATCACCACGACCATCAGCGCTAATACGAGCAGTGTAAACAGTTTTTTCATAACTGGGCTATTTTATATTATTGGTTGCTTGTTGATTATTATCTGAATAAGTGTATTGTTCCTTTTTGCTTCCAGGAGCTACCACTTTGGGAGGTGGCAAAGATATCATATAAATAGGTTCCTGACTCGGCCGGTTGCCCGTCTGTGAGTCGTCCGTCCCAGCGGATTTCGGCTCCCTTATTACTGTATATGAGTTTTCCTGTGCGTGTAAATATTCTGATTTCCAGTGATATGCCTTCTGAATTTTCAATTTCGAAGAGGTCGTTTACCCCGTCTGCATTTGGACTGAAGGCACTTGGAATTTGTCCGGTTACATGTATGGTTTTCACCAGATTAATGCCGTCTACATTGCACTGAAGAGTGTAGTCGCCGGGTTCAGCATAAGTATGGCTGGTGCTGGTACTGTTCAATACAGCTTTTCCATCGCCAAAATCAAAGTCGGCC
>JAGOJO010000015.1:0-38881 GCA_017995075.1 Bacteroidia bacterium
CCCCCCCACCCCAGATCACCGCGGACACAGCACGGCAGAGGTAATCTGCTCGCGCTTCGACTCTACAAGAGCGTTTGCCTTGGGTTTCCCCCCCACCGCAGATCACCGAGGACGCAACGCGGCCGAGGTAATCTGCTCGCTTTCCTACTCTACAAGATGGTTTGCCTTGGGTTTCCCCCCCCACCCCAGATCACCGAGGACGCAACGCGGCCGAGGTAATCTGCTCGCTTTCCTACTCTACAAGATGGTTTGCCTTGGGTTTCCCCCCCACCTCAGATCACCGAGGACGCAACGCGGCCGAGGTAATCTGCTCGCGTAAAGAGTATATTCAGGACTACCATTCAAGCTCGCTTGAAAATGGGCAAAAAAGCAAAATCCCTAGCACCAACGGTGGGGTTGCCTTGGGTTACGTTTTACCGGAAATAAATCCGCGATCAGCCGCAAGGCGAATCCGCGATTCCGCAGTTTTTAGTTAAAAACCTGCGGAACCGCTTTATCTGTGTTCCCTCCTGCATTTTCAACCCTCTCACAGGAATTTCTACCTATTTTCCCAAGCTACCCCCCTTAACGGGGATGCTTTCCACAAAAATTTACCCATTTTTCACCGCTGTTGGGGGCAAAATGCATGAGGTTAAGCTAAAAAATTGTTATTTCTTTACACCGTGATTAGGATCACAATGATTATTATCATAAATTGCGCTAATTGAATAAGTTAAGTACAAATCTACATTGAAAAAAACCAATACCATGCAACAACTTAAAAAACTGCTATTTACAGCATTTTTATGCTTAATCGTGTTCCACGCACGATCGCAGCAGAGCATCAGTAATTATGTGCTCTTCAACGGAAATGGCACTGTTCCCGGAGCTACCTCTTCGGTTCCATCTGCACCGGGTTATGCCGTGCAGTTGTCTTCATCCACAACGATCAACGGAAACGGATTCATCGGTAGTTCCAGTCTCATTAAATCGACCGGTAATTCAGTGATTCGTGCCGGACTATATTCGAAAGGAAAAATCATCCTTTCAAACAGCAATACGGTGATTGGAAATATGTCGGCAGAAAACTCCGGTACTCAAACCGGAAACGGAATTCAAACAGGATCCTCTGCTCAGATTACCGGAAACATCAATGCAAATGGTAACATCACTATTGGTGGTGGATCCGTAAATGGTTCGGTGACTCGTGTTGCAGGTTCTTCCTATAGTGGTCCGGTACCGACTGGTGGAAATATTATCGGCACTCCAAATCTACCTGGACTTCCGGCATTGCCAACTCCTGTTGTATTTCCGGCTGCAGGAAATACCAACATCACCAGCACACAAACCCTTTCTCCCGGGAATTATAAAAACATGACTTTGACCGGTAATAAAACAATTACATTCAATGGTCCGGGAACGTATGTATTTACCTCTATCAACAACACCGGAAGTTGCAATACATTTAAATTTAATTTTCAGAACAGCACTACCGGAGTATTTAAAATTTATATTCACGGAAATGCGAACCTTGGAAAATCAGGTTCTACGATGATCAACGGTGGTAGTGCTTCAAGGATTTTCTACGAGACGCATGGAACAAGTACCAATGCATTTACAATTGCGAACGGTTCTACAAATGCGCCTTCACGTCTCGATGGAAACGTTTACGCACCTTATGGAGCAATCAATATCGGATCTGGAACAGGTTGCACTTCTTTATCAGGTTCATTGTGGAGTGGTACACAAGTTATCCTTTGCAGTGGAGTTACGTTGAACTATGTTGCACCTGCTGCACAATGTACTACACCTACCGCCGATGCAGGACTTGATAAAGTATTGAATTGCACCAGCACGACTGTTACCTTAAACGGTTCATCCAATACGGCTGGTGTTACCTATAGCTGGGCAGGACCTGGTATCGTATCAGGAGCAAATGCTGCAAATGCAGTTGTAAATACCATCGGCACTTATACCCTTACCGTAAACAACAACGGTTGTACAGCGACTGATCAGGTGATCGTAACTCAAAACACGACTGCACCAAATGCAAATGCGGGTTCATCTGCTACACTTACCTGTACATCATCGTCTGTAGCACTCAATGCGACATCTACAACGAGTGGTGCCACTTTTGCATGGAGTGGTCCCGGCATTGTTTCTAATCCTAACTCTGCATCGATCACTGCAAATGCTGCAGGCTCTTATTCTGTCGTTGTTACGGATCCATCAAACGGATGTACTTCCAGCGCACAAACTTCTGTAAATACAAACTACAATGTTCCATCCGCAGAAGCTGGTCCGGGAAATGCCCTTACTTGTTCAATTCTTGAAGTAACATTACAAGGATCTTCTTCCAACAGCGGCGACCTCTTCTCATGGAGCGGACCCGGTATTGTATCAGGAGGCAACACTGCTAATCCGGTGATCAATGTTATCGGAACATATTATGTAACCGTAACTGACCCAAACAGCGGCTGTACATCAACCGACTCTACTGTGATTGAAGAAGGACCATGTATTCTTCCATATTACACACCATGTCCCGGCGGAAAATACAGTGGAACACTCGGCTGTGAGTTAAGTTCATTATTCACCAACTACGTTGTAGGTTCTGACACTGTAAACGATGTATACTTCTTCGCAGGAGATAGTGTTTATATTGAAATCATCACAAACGAAGGTCAAACACAAAACGTATTCAACCTTGTTTACAACACTCCTGGTTATGGATTAACGGATACAATTCCAAACGGACTGAATCCATTAATCATCACCGGTAAATACCCGATTGCGAATCTTGGGAACTTAGCTATCGCACCAGCGGTAAGTATGATCAACTATGTTCGTCCGGTTTACCCTGCTATTAACAGCGTAGGTGTAGCGGTTACACAAGGTGATACAGCACAGTTTACACATCAGGTACGTGAAGCCTTCCAGGTAGATGGTGACGGAGTAAAGGTTTGTGTATTGTCTGATAGCTATAACACCATCATCAACGATCCGGCCGGAACCGATATTGTTAACGGTGATTTACCTGGAACAGGAAATCCGGATGGAAATACTACACCAGTAGATATCATCAAAGAATTCCCTTACGGACAACGCAGTGATGAAGGTCGTGCCATGTTACAGATTGTACATGATGTTGCGCCTGGAGCATCGCTTGGTTTCCGTACAGGAGCAATCAGTGAAGGAGATATGGCTGCAGGAATTATCGAATGCGCACAAAATGGCTGCGACGTAATTGCTGACGACATCACCTGGCTCACTTCTCCATTCTTCCAGGATGGCGTAGTAGCGAAAGCGGTAGATTCTGTTTCTTCGATGGGCGTATCTTACGTTGTAGCTGCCGGAAACTTCGGATCAAAATCTTATGAAGGCGTTTACACACCAACTGCTGCTCCATTAGGTTTATCAGGTACTGCACATAGTTTCGGTGGTACTAATGATAATATGCTGAGCGTAACGTTAGCACCGGGGAATTACACCATCGTATTACAATGGCAGGATTCCATTTATTCACTTGGTCAAACATTAACCGGTACACTCACCGACTACGACATCTATCTTACCAACCAATACGGAACACAGTATTTCGGATTCAACCGTAACAACCTTGGCGGAGATCCGATTGAAGTACTTCCCTTCATTGTACCGGGCACCAATCCAGTACAAGCGAACATTACGATTGTACGCGCCGCAGGATCCATCAACTCAAATATTAAACTGATTGTGTTCCGCGGAGAACTTTCATTCAATGAATACACCAGTGGATCATCTACAATCGTTGGACAATCCAATGCAGCATCAGCACTTACTGTTGGAGCTGTCAACTATTTCAACACACCTGCTTATGGAGTTAATCCTCCGGTAGTACAGAACTTCTCCTCACGTGGAGGTAGTACCGTAAACAACACTATCCGCAACAAACCGGATCTTATTGCACCAAACGGTGGTAACACAACCGTACAATTAGGCGGACCAAACGTGGATGGTGATTTATTCCCGAACTTCTTCGGAACATCTGCTGCTGCACCACATGCTGCCGGAACAGCTGCCTTGTTGATCAGTGCAAAACAGAAATTCTATGGAGCTGATATCACACCTGGTGACCTTCGTTCATTGATGAACAGTACTGCAACAGAAATGGATGCTCCGGGATTTGATTTCAATACCGGTAACGGATATATCAATCCTTATGGTTCCATGTTGACCTTTGCTGCTCCAACACCATTAGCCGAGGAGCTTGCATGGGACACAACCATCGTACCGGGAACTGTAGTATTTAATGCAGGAGTAAACGGGGAATATTTCACCACACAATCTGTGATCATCTTCAACGGTGATACATTGCCTACTACCTTCATCAGTTCCACACAGATTTCGGCTACGTTCCCAACCTTCTTTGGAAACTATCCGATCTATATCTACACACCTCCAATCGTTCCTTTCCTGAATGATGGTGGAACGTCTGATACACTTTACTTCTTCAATCCGGTAAAGAAAGATATCCAGATTGTAGCTGATAACAAGACCAAACGTTATGGCGAAGTATTACCAGCGTTTACAGCTTCAATCTATGTAGATGGTGTGCCGTTGGCTAACTCGGGACTCACCTATAACGATCTCGGATTAACACCGATTACCTTTAGCAGTTCTGCTACAACACTCAGCAATGCAGGTATTTATTTCATCAGCCCTTCAGCGTCTGTGGTAGATACTGGTTACAACACCTTCTTCAATTATGAATTTGTTAATGGATTACTTACCATTGAAAAACTTCCATTGACAATTATTCCACGCGATACAACCATCATCTACGGAGATAAAATTGAAATTACCGATTTCATCTATCAGTACGATAACTCATCAATTGATGCGAACGACCAGGCGAACTTCCTGACCAATCTCGAAAGTGCACACCAACAAAACATTGCCGACGCCCTTGCACTCGTAAATGCACGAGCTCTGGTAAATGGACGTGCATTGGTGAATGCAGACCTCGCCAATTTAAGCGCATTAGTAAGTGCCCGTGCATTAGTAAATGCCAGAGCATTGGTTAACGCCCGCGCATTGGTAAACGGAACAACTTCCATCGACACCACCTTATTGGTAGATGTGGCCACAGCCTCTGTATTTAATTACCAGGACGATTCTTCTACAGCGCCATTGGTGAACGCACGTGCATTGGTAAATGCCAGAGCACTGGTGAATGCCCGCGCACTGGTGAACGGAACCGCAGTTGTTAATGCCCGAGCATTGGTGAACGGATCCTCGGTTGTCAACAGCGACAATGTAGGATCTGGCAGCAGCAGTAATCAGAATGTTGCTGTTATTATCGATGAAGATGATGCAAATGCTCCAGCTAACGACACATTATATCAGTTTGTAGGTATCAACATGATTACCGGAACATATGCAGGTACACATGCTATCGTACCGGCAGCGTTGATGTCGAACAACTTCGAAATCAGCTACGGTCTTGGAACGCTGACTATTCTGCCTGCAACACTTACCATCAGCGCAGACAGTATCAGCAGTACATATGGACAACCTGTACCATTCACTTATGATGTAGATGGATTACAGTTTGATGATAGTCTTGCAGGAATCACTACCGGACCAATCGGCTTCACTCTTACTGATGCCAACAACAATGTGGTACCTGTACCAGCACCAGCAGGTAACTTTACTATTACACCTTCCGGAATCAATTTGATCCAACCATCTGATTATGTATTGCAAGTTGAATCAGGATTATTCCAGAATGCTAAAGCCAACCTGTATGTATCAGTAAATGATACAAGCCGTGTATACGGTGATCCGAATCCGGTATTCACCTTCAGCTACAGTGGATTTGTAAATGGAGATGACGAAGGAGATATAGTTCCTCCTACTGCATCTACTACTGCAACTCTCACCTCCTGTATTGGCACATATCCGATCACTTTAAGTGGTGGAAGTGCTATTAACTACAACCTTATATTCGACAATGGCGTACTTACCGTAAATAAAGCAACACTGATTGTTCAAGCAGATACGAAGTTCATGTTCAAAGGAGGAAGTATCCCTACCAGAACGTCAACAATCACCGGCTGGAAGAACAATGATCAGAATACAATTACTTCCGGGCCAAAATATACCGTACCATCAAGTTGCAATCTTACGGCAGGTGTATATCCGATTACAGTTTGTTGCCTAAACTTCCCTAACAAAAACAGCTATAACATCGTATATCAGTCTGGATTGCTATATGTTAATCCAAAAGGATATGGAGCAAAGAAAATCACTCTTGCACTCAGTTGTATTGACACGCTTATAAATGATCCATCCGGATTGCCATATGTCGCACACTTCACCTACTGCAACGCAAACACAACAGCGGTTTATATTCCGGTAGGCTCAAGCAACTCGGTAAGTTCATCAGGTGCTTACAATGGAGTTCAACCGATTGTATTCACACCTGGAATTGGAAACTACGACGTAAAATTCAGCGGACAACCAATTACATGGAGTGTAAAATCGTATCAGGGAAATACACTTAGTACAGTAACTATCAGCGCTTCATCATCATCTACTAAATGTTCTGGATATAACACCCGTTTGGGAGAGGAAATCACTACACCGATCGTTAGTGCTTATCCAAATCCGGTACATGATCTTCTCCGCATTTCAATTGCTGAAGATGGTGGAGAAGTTGAAAACCTGAGTATAACTGACATGTTAGGAAAATCAGTACAGCTTCCAATGACCATTGAAAAAAACAATACACTTCTCGACTGCTCTTCGCTTCAGCAAGGAGTTTATCTACTGCGGGTAACGTTTGCAGATCATGACGAAGTAGTTCGTATTGTGAAAGAATAATTTGAAAGCAATCCATAAAAAAAGCCGGCTAGTTGCCGGCTTTTTTTATGGATAAATGTTATCTAGCGAAGAATAACTATACGTGCATTAAACACAGACGACCGGTCTTCAATCCGAACGAAGTAGATGCCTTCGGGATAACCGGTAAAGTCCATCATACCGGAATTCCAATCAGTTACATTAATTAATCTGTTGCCCTGAGCATCAAATACTGACATCACAGCTTCCGGTGTCCATTTTCCGTTGTTTACAAACTTCACTATACCACTTGACGGATTTGGAAATACTTCCACCAAATCGGAGGATATTTCGTTTAATCCAATACATAAATCCACAACAACATTGGAAGCAGCAAAATTTGAACAACCGTTTGTATCCGTATATATATAGGTGATCTGATAACTGCCTACCGTTGTTAGCGTCATACTATTCCCACTAACTCCAGTACCGGAATAAACTCCACCAGTTGGACTTGCAGGTGTAAGTGTAATTTGACCTTGCGAAAGACAAACAGTATCCTGCAATTCTACATACGTTACAACCGGCAATGGAAACTCTACAATTGACAATCCAACATCTGCTGAATCGGCACAACCATTCGTATTTGTTTTCACCATATTATAAATACCGGGCAAACCTGCTAAAAAGGTATTGGTTGTGCCACCACTAATGGCAACTCCATTAAGATACCATTGTGATGATCCGCCACTGGATCCCGTTAAGGTCACCGTGCTTCCGGTACAATAGCCCGTTCCTCCGGTTAATGTTACCACCGGAGAATTTAATACTACCAGTTCAATACCTGCTGCTGAAGAATCAAAACAACCATTAGAATTCGTTTTAATCATATTATAAATTCCAGCCTGACTCGCATACAATGAAGCTGTAGTTGCTCCGGAAACCGGTGAACCATTAAAATACCATTGTGAAGTGCCACCTGAACTACCGGTAAGCAATGTACTGTCGCCCGAACAAATAGTATCATTCCCCATCAATGTTACAACCGGAAGATTATTCACTACTAGTTCAATACCGACAGCCGATGAATCAGCACAACCATTGGCATTTGTTTTAATCATATTATACACTCCTGCCTGACTTGCCAGATACGTTGAGCTCGTCGCTCCCGAAATCGCTACACCATTGAAATACCATTGTGATGTTCCACCAGAAGAGCCTGTCAACAGCGTATTATCACCTGCACAGATCGTATCAAGTCCGGACAACACTACAATCGGCAATGGGTTTATTGTCACTGAAACGGTATCCGTACCAACGCATGAGTTTGTATCAGTAACTACCACCCAATAATCGCCGGTTGTTGTAACAGTAATCGCCTGTGTGCTTTCAGACGTATTCCACAGATAAGATGAGCCGGAGTTTTGTGCATCTAACAGGAACGTGGCACATACGGTGGTATCCGGACCCAGATCAACTACCGGAGCTACACCAGCTACCAGCACTAATCCAATACTCGCAGAATCACCGCAACCATTCAGATTCGTTTTCACCATATTGTAATTCCCGGGAACTGAAGCCCAAAGTTGAGGTGTAGTAGCTCCTGAAATAGCAACACCATCCAGATACCATTGGCTTGTTCCGCCACTGCTACCTGTAAGGAGAACGGAATCATTCGGACAAATAACGGTATTGCCACTCAGTGCAACGGAAGGAATATTATTCACCTGAATAGTTGTTGACCAATAAACAGAAGGGCTGCAATAACCCGTATACAGACTTGCAGTAATTGTATAAGCACCTGGAGCAGCATAAGTGTGAGACGCACCTGATGAAACCACTGTATCAACGGAACCATCACCCCAATTATAAATTACAGAATAAAGATTCACTGCATCAGCAGCAACAATGACCTGATCAATTCCGGCACAAACAGTATCCGTATTTGCGGCGAAAGATGGTGGCATAACCAAACCGCGAAGATCATCAGGATTAATGCTAAACTGTGCACTATAGTTACCCAATGTATCCACATAATTAAAAGAGCTCTGAATATTGGATATTAAAAACTTATCAGGACCAACATACATCGCTCCAAAAGTTTCACCAGTTGCTCCTCCTGTCGAGATCGGAATGATAGTATAAGGTGCAGCATTTGCAAATTTTTCATACACCACAGTGCCGTTCCCTGACCAATGATAAAACATATCATGTACCGGGTCATAACAAATAATCTCTCCATCTGCTCCATTTCCAAATGGTGTCAATAAAGTTTTTGCTGCTGTCGCCTTGTCAATGCTATAGAAAGTTTCCGGAACGGTGGCACCATTTCCAGTTACTCCAAATAATTGTCCGGTGCGATCAAAAATAATACTCGAGAAATTATCACCAAGGTTACCGACTTGCGTACATACACCGGTCTCCAACTGAATTGTTCCCAACACCCTGCCCGTTACACCAGATACTTTCATGATTACGTACGTTTGTCCACCACATGGATCGAAGGCCATCCCGGTTATTCCTGTAATGGTAAAGCCTGCAAGTGAAGGTGCTACTCTGTTTACAACCTGCAAAGTAGTTGTATCAATCGACCAAAGCGAATCCTGAAACGGACTTGCTCCCCAGAGGTATGATACCGGAGGATAGGTTTGCGCCTTGACTGAATTTATTCCTGATAGAAGGAATAAGAAGAGCATAAATTTTTGTAGATAGGTTTTCATATGGTTAGGATTAAATCGATGGTGAATGTACCCAGGAAGTCTCCGGTTGTCAATAAGAAATCCAATCTGGTCAGTTAAACTTATTAACAGCAGTACTATTCAGAAGAAATAGTTCAAAAAATAAATGGGACGATACGATAACTACGAAGCTGATAATGGCAATAGTTTTCAAACTTTTCTGCCAACATCTGCTCTTCAAAAAACAATTTTACCACCAGCGTGATGAGGAGCATAATGTATACCATATACTCTTCAAATACAACCCAGTGATTTAAGCCAGCACAAAACAATAAAACTGCACTATACATCGGATGTCGAATAATTTTATACGGACCTTCAGTTATTAAAACAGCATTTTCAGATGGATCAGGCAGTATACGGAGTTTGCTTCTACGCATCACCCATAGCGACCAAATACCCAGCAATACTCCGGCAACAATTAATAATCCTGATATCAGGGAAACATCCCTCCAACTGAACCTGACAATAAAAAAGCCAATGCAGCTAAACTGCAGTAAGACCAATATCCATCCGAAGAATCTTTTCACAACTTAACTACTCCTTAATAAAAGAAGTTGAGTAGATTTCCGACTCACCATAAACTTTTAAGAAATAATAACCTTGCTTCATACTCAAACTTAATTGAACATCTCCGGCACTTAGCTCTCCACGATTAACAAGTCGACCATCACAGGAGAGTATTTCATAACGAAAACTTCCAACCGGCAATCCAAACAACTGTAAATATTCCTTTGCAGGAACCGGTCCGGCAACAAGCCTAGTCTTCGGATTTGCAGTCGATAGTCCAACAGAACCCGTTGTAAACTTCCATGTAGAAATATTGGTATTATTGGCAATAGAATCATAAACCGTAGCATTGATGATCACTTCATTCAATCCGGACTGCAAGATGCTCACCTCTCCATAGCCGGGAATATCATAAAAAAGATGACCTCCGGTTTGTACTCCTGCTGCATCAATTCTTGTTAGTTGAAAACGGTCAACAGTCGGAGCGATTTCATAGGTAAGCAACACAGACAGTGTTCCGTTTGCATCCATCCTTTGTACAAGGGCTACATCATTCTGACTACCCTGAGTAAAACAGGTTGTTGAAAACAGTGAGTCACCTGTCAGACATGAAATACCCCGAACTTTTACAGCTGAAGGAGTATAATTCGAATTGGCATATTCAGTATAAACCGCATATAAAACGGTATCATGAATACTGATTCCTACCGGTGTAGAATTATAGCCCGCATTAAAATTCTTATCCCAGATTACCTGCATCGATGTATCTGCACAAACAATTCCAAATTGACTACCGGCAGGAGCAGAATATGATCGAGCATCAACAATATAAATTTTATCGTCGCGAAATAACACATCTGAAATCTGATCCCCATTATACATATTCAGGTTAACTGCAGAAATCAATGTGCCGGAGGTATCCAACTTCATCAAAGAAGCATGTGAAGGGGATCCAGTCGGACCGGTCATACAAGTAAGATAAATATGATTTTCATAAAACGAAAGTCCGGTCCCCTGCTGTGTGCCGGTATAAACTGCCGACCATAACTGCTGCCCCGAAGGACTATACTTTAACAATCTTCCCTTTATAGAACCAGAGGAAGTATAGCCTGTAAAGTAATAGTTATTAGCATCGTCAACACAAACAGCAAAACCCTGATCATAGGTTGCATTGGTACCATCAATCGTATCCATCCACATAAATCCACCGATACTACTGTATTTCATCACCAGGATATCATTCTTATTAGAGACGTTAAAATATTCACCACACAGTATTAAATCACCATTTTGATCAAGCACTGCATCATTTATTTTCTCACTCTTACCCGATGGTCCGGCATAAAAAGTACGCCAAAGTTCATTCCCCATTGCATCGTACTTTACAATAACCAAATCGGAGGAGTTAAAACCCCATGGTCGCATCGTTCCGATCGTATAGACATAACCGTTAGGATCATTTACAGAAATTTCTGCGTTCTCATTTCCGGATGCCCCATCATCAATGATACTTTGCCAGGCCAGATTCAGTTGCGCTGACAGGTTAAACGGAGAAGCGAAACAAATGATAAATGCAATAAAATACTTTTTCATCGGTAATTAATTGGAAATTAAAGGTAACAAAAATCCATCATATGAACATGCCGACCGGTTCGTTGTTGCCCGGGAAAACCAGACCCGGTAAATAATCACCACATAAACCAAGCAGGCCTTAAATTTGCACATAATATTGTTTTTCAATTACTTCAAGCAAATATGAGTGCCTAAACAAAGTATAGCTTACTGTCAAAAAGATAACTAATGTTCTATTTTCCGGAACTATCCGAAAGCTAATTTTGAGGTGACCATATGATAAATAATCTATCTTTAACCATTCTGCATCAAACCCTGCAGAAGGAACTCAATTGATGAAACGGGCACTAACGATTTTTTCGGTGGTAATGCTTCAGGCATCCCTGTTGTTTGCACAAAGCACCATGGACAGCTTGCAGCGTCTGTTAAAGAAAGCGGATGAAGACACCAACAAAGTGAACATTCTGCTGGAGTTAAGCAAAGCCAATTTCAGCGATGCACCTGACCAGGCGATTAAATATGCCGAAGAATCCAAAGCACTTTCACTTCGACTCAACTGGCAGAAAGGAGTAGCACTTTCCTTAAAAAACATCGGACGTTCTTACTACACCAAAGGCGATTACGTACAGACACTTGATTACTGGAATCAATCTATTGCTGTATTTGATTCCATTGGTGACAAAGCCGGAGTAGCAAATCTGCTGAGTAACCTTGGAGCAGTATTTTTCAACCAGGGTGATGATGCAAGTGCGCTTGATTACTACCTGAAATCGTTGAAACAAGCAGAAGAGATTGAAGACACACTCCGTATTGTTACCACCTGTATTAATATCGGAGCTGTATATTTCAATAAAAAAGCCACACACTCCAAAGCCAAAGAATTTTATTTACGCGCATTGCCATTGAGTGAGAAGATCAACGATCTGGATGCCATTGGTACGGTGACTGTAAATCTGGGAGAGATCTATCTCGAGAATAATAGTCTGGACACAGCGTTATTCTACTTCGAAAAATCGTTGAAAGCTTATGAAGGGTCTGAAAACTTGCCCTACACACTGATCAACATCGGGAAAGTATACCGCAAGCAGGCGCAATACGACAAAGCCATCGACTTTCAACAGCGGGCCTATGACTACGCCAAAGGTCTCGATTCAAAGAATGACATGGCACTTGCTTTAATTGCCCTTGCAGAAACGTATGCTGAAAAAGGAGAATATAAAGTTGCTCTTGAAAAATTCCATGAAGCTGAAGTAATTTCAAAGGAAATCGGCGCAGACTATCAGCTGAAAGATGCCTATCAGGGACTATCATCAGCTTATGCACGTATCAAGGATTACAACAATGCTTACAGGTATCAGGCATTGTTGCTTAATATTAAAGATACACTTTACAACCTCGATATTGAGAAGAAACTGGGTACACTCCAATTCAGTTTCGAAATCGACAAAAAGGAATCAAAAATCAGCCTCCTCACCAAGGACAAAGAAATCCAGGAGCAGGAAATCAAGCGACAGAAACTTGTCCGCAATAGTTTCATTGGAGGATTTGCAATAGTTCTCCTATTCGCAGCTGTATTCCTCAAACAGAAGAACCGGATTTCCAAAGAGAAGAAACGCAGCGAAGAGTTGCTTCTTAACATCTTACCGGAAGAAACAGCAGAGGAATTAAAAGCAACCGGAACAGCTAAAGCAAAAAGTTTTGATATGGTATCGGTAATGTTCACCGATTTCAAAAACTTCACACAGGCCAGTGAATTATTATCTGCTGAAGAACTTGTAGCAGAGATTAATCTATGCTACAGCGAATTCGACAAAATTGTCACCCGATACGGCCTGGAAAAAATAAAAACGATTGGCGATAGCTATATGTGTGCCGGTGGACTTCCTGTCACCAACACCACACATCCTGTTGATATCATCAAAGCAGGACTTGAAATGCAACAATGGATTCAGGATCATAAAGTATACCGGACAGAACGAAATCTTCCGTTTTTTGAATTACGTCTGGGAATACATACCGGGCCAGTAGTTGCCGGTATCGTTGGAATTAAAAAATTCGCTTACGATATCTGGGGCGATACTGTAAATACAGCGTCAAGAATGGAAAGCAGCGGAGCCATTGGAAAAGTAAACATCAGCGGCACCACATATGATATTGTAAAAGATCATTTTGAATGTACCCACCGTGGAAAAATCGAAGCTAAAAACAAAGGACAAATTGATATGTACTTTGTAGAACGAGCAGTTTAATGCTTCTAGAGTTTCGAAAATAATTCCATCAGTCCATCTTTTCGTTGACGCGCCACCGTTATATTTGATTTGTCGCTCATAATCAGATATCCTCCACCATCTTTTGCAAATCGGACAATATGGTTCAGGTTAACCAGATGAGATTGATGCACTCTGTAAAACGGGTAATTCGTCAGCGACTCTTCCACTTGCTTCAGTGTTTTCGTGATTAATATTTTCTCACCCTTCGCCAAATGAACGAAAGTATAATTGCTGTCACTTTCACAACGCACAATCTGATCCACGTCAATAAATGACAATCCATCACCGGTTGGTAAAGCGATTTTCTTTCCAGCATCCATGTATTGCCGAAAAGTAGAAATCAATGCATCCATCCGATCCACCGAATGATCTTTCAGCCGCAAAGCAGCCTTGTTCACCGCGCTCGTCAAATCAGCTTTTTCAATTGGTTTCAAAAGATAATCCACAGCATTCTCCTTAAAAGCCTGCACGGCAAACTGATTATAAGCCGTCACAAAAATCACTTCGAACTGCACCGGTTTCAAACGCGACAATAACTCAAATGCATTCATCCCCGGCATTTCGATATCCATAAAAACCAAATCGGGTTTCAACGCTGCAATTCTTTCTAAAGCCAGCTGAGCGCTGTTGCATTGGGTCAACACTTCCACTTGCTCTTTACAATATGTTTCCAGTTGCCAGTGCAGAATATCTGTACAGGACACCTCATCATCTACTAAAATCGTCTTTAACATCATTCTTATGCAGCCTTATTGAAGTTTAATAACAATTCCACTCTGGTGCCTGCGGGCTGTTGCTGATCATCAAACAAATCTACGATAGCCATCCGGTTATCCTCTCCTTCAAGCAACTGAATCCGATCGCGGGTAATTTGTGTGCCAAATGATTTTCTGGAACCATGTGTCACACTTCTTAACTCAGCAGCTCTTGCACGACCTACTCCATTATCCTCAATCACACATCGCAATTTCTGAACACCCTCTTTGGTAATCCTCACCGAAACCGTACCCTTACCGTCCTTATTCAACAAGCCATGCCAAATTGAATTCTCCACATACGGCTGGAAGATAAGCGGAGGAATTCCTGTTCCGGATAAATCAATCTGCGGATCAACCTCCAGAACAAAATCAAATTTATGATCAAAACGCAACATCTCCAGTTCGACATATAGTCTCAGCGCTTCCAATTCATTTGAAAGAGGGACTGATGATGTCTTTGAATTTTCAAGAATCAACCGCATCAGCTTCGAAAACTTCACCAGATAATCACTGGCCGTTTCTTTATCACTGCGAATAATATAACGGTTGATAGAGTTCAGTGCATTAAAAATAAAGTGCGGATTCATCTGTGCACGCAAAGCTTCAATTTTCATTTCACTCAGCTGATGCATCAGCTTATGCTTTTCATTATCCATTTTTCGCTGCTGACTCATCCGGAACTGATAGAAAAATAATAACAGCAATAATATAATTACTACCGAAACAATTAATATCCATCTTTTCTCAATCACCTGACGATCGAGCTCCACTTGTTTCAGCGATTGGTTCTGACGCAACAATTCCATTTGTTGTTGCTGACTATTGCTTTCGAGCTGTTTCTTTTCCAGTGCATCCTCTTGCTCCTTCAGCTTTAACAACTGAATAATTTTTTCTTTCTCCAGCAAGGCAATTTGTGCTTCCTTCACCCGGGCATCCTGCAGATTTCCTGCTATCAACGCATTCTTTCTTTCGAGTGTAAGTTGCGCTATTTTTTTATCCGCAAGAAGTTGCCGGATTTCATTTTCCTTCTTCGCCGACTCATACTTCTCCTTCATATCGTCCAGCGTTTTCATCCGTTGAATATTATCAAGCGAATCAGTCAGTAAATAATAACTTACAAAGTTCCGATATGCCTTTGCTGAGTCACCAAACAACTCGTAAAAATCCTTCAACACTCTATAACCTTCCTTCAATCTGCCCGGCTCTTTTAATTCCTTTGCAATCGACATTCCCTTATCAATTAACTGGAAGCCCTCGTCTTTATCCCCCTTTATTCCTTTCAACAATCCATAATTCATCAAGGCACGTGAATACCAAGTCCGGAAATTACTTTTCTCTCCCATCTCCACTGCCTGATGCAAATATACTTCTGCTGAATCAAGGTTCTTTAGATCCATATACAATGATCCGAGAGATGTTGAAACTGTAATTTGACGCAATAAAATCTGATTTCTCCGATCATGAAACAAGGCCTTTTTATAGTAAAAGATAGAAGAATCATACTGTAAAATATCGTAATAAATATCGGCTATCCTCGAGTAAGAGCTACCATAAGCCGGACTATCATTGATCATTTCTCTGATCGACTGAGCTCTACGAATGTACTCAAGACCATCCTTATGTTTCTTCAAACTACGCCGATAAACATTACCAATATTTTCGAGAGTAGAGGCAAGTGCTTTATAATTTTTATACCTCTCATTGATCTCCGCTGCAACAAGATACTTTTCCAGTGCTCTCTCCGGAAATCCCATCCGATCATAGGCAATTGCCATATTATTGAATCCCGCCTGCATAGCCATTGTATCCCCATATAACAGGTAATATTGATTCGCCTTTTCAAAACATTTCAGCGCCGAATCATAGTCGCTTGTATTAAGAAAATTATTTCCAACACTATTCTCAGAACGACCCGCATTATTGTAGAGATTCGACTTCAAGGCCACCTCCACTCCCCAACGACCATAATACCTTCCTGAATCAGTATCCACATTTCGAAAATAAAAACTGATATCTGCCATGGCTCTGGAGCGCAAACTATCTCCATAATTTCCGTGAATAATATTCAGCAGCGAATCCTTAAAAATATTCGATTGACCGGAGACTCTTGTCAAACAAAAAAGCAGGAGCAATCCGGAAAGTAGAATACCATTAAATTTCCTGGACTGACCCATATATTTATTCAGACTTTAAACTCGAATCCGGTGAAAGTACCATATTGCAGAGCAATTTAGAAATGATTTTTATTATTTGGAAGAAATACTGAGCAACGGGTCAAAATACCAAGAATCAGAAGGCCCGAAAGTCACCCAACCGCCTGATTCAAATCAAACGATGAGCAACCGAAAAAAAGCCTTACTCCCTCCGCACTCCTCAATCGCCTGTTTATCAGTAAAATATATAACGGGCTGATTTTTTCACTCTCATCAGACTTCCCCAGATTCTTTTAACGATTGAAACTCAGTAAACCGATTTCCGACTAAATTTGACGCTCATATGGGTCCTATCTCCTTACTGATTCTCACCCTGGCTGCCATTGCATTTTCGGCAGGCGGGATTCTGGTGTCGAAACTCTTTGTGAAAGGGTCGACCAATCCACGAAAAGGTGAACCGTACGAATGCGGTATTCCAACTATTGGCCAAACCTGGATGCAATTTCAGGTAGGGTATTATTTATTTGCTCTCGTATTCCTTATTTTCGATGTAGAGCTTGTATTCCTCTATCCCTGGGCAACAGTAGTGAGGGAAATCGGATGGATGGCATTTGTCGACATTCTGATTTTCTTCTTTATTCTCTTCCTTGGATTCCTTTATGCACATAAGAAAGGCGCATTGAAATGGATGTAAAAAAAGAAAATGTTCAATTCCCCGGATCGGTACATGAGGTGCCGGGCGGAGGAATTATGCTGAGTACACTTGATGACGTGATTAACTGGGCACGCTCCAATTCACTCTGGCCTCTCACGTTCGCCACCAGTTGTTGTGGAATTGAAATGATGTCGGTTGCCGGAGCAAAATACGATTTCTCCCGCTTCGGTTTTGAAGTAGCGAGAGCAACACCGCGGCAGGCAGATGTGATCATTATCGCCGGCACAATCGTGAATAAAATGGCTCCCGTTCTGAAAAGGTTGTACGATCAAATGGCAGATCCCAAGTATGTAGTCGCAATGGGAGCCTGCGCTATCAGTGGCGGACCATTCTTTTACAATACTTATTCAGTAGTAAAAGGAGCTGATCACGTAATACCCGTTGATGTATATATCCCCGGATGTCCACCAAGGCCCGAAGCACTTTTGCATGCATTGATGGCATTGCAGGAAAAAATTCGCAGCGGAATGACCCGTGAACAGATCCGTGAAGAAAAACCACAATAAGGTTCAGGCCATGACAAACGAAGAACTGAAAGAAAAAGTAATTGCCCGCTGGCCTGAGATTGCCATAGAGGAAGGAACCGAATGGCTCACCCTTAGTTGCGGTCCAGATAATTTCAAAGAGATGGCATTGCAGTTACGTAACGACGGTGCATTGCAGTTTGACTATCTCTTCTGCATGACTGCTGTTGACTGGAAGACACATTTCAGCATGGTTTATCACTTTACCTCCACTATCCACCGGACTCCACTGGTTATAAAAGTGAAACTTGATAAAAATGATCCGGCGGTAGATTCAGTAAGTGATATCTGGCGAACTGCGGAGATGCATGAACGTGAGGCCTACGATCTCATGGGAATTTCCTTCACCGGACATCCTGACTTACGACGATTGTTTATGTCGCTTGATCATGTTGGGTACCCTCTCCGGAAAGATTATGAAGATGCAGTTAACATGATTAAACTCTGATTATGCTCGAAGAAATTGGAACAAACGATCAGGGTGATATGATCATCAATGTCGGGCCGCAGCACCCATCTACACATGGAGTATTGCACCTGATTATCACACTCAATGGGGAAACAGTAAAAAAAGTAGAACCTCATCTGGGATATATCCATCGTTCAATAGAGAAAATGTGCGAGAGCCTCAGCTACCGACAGTTCATCTATGTAACGAGCCGGATGGATTATCTGTCATCACATATCAACAATCATGCTTGTTCATTATGTGTGGAAAAGGGCTTACAGCTGGAGATTCCACCAAGGGCACAGGTGATTCGTGTATTGATGGATGAGCTGACCAGACTGGCATCACATCAGCTATGGTGGGGAGCACTTGCAATGGACTTAGGAGCATTTACTCCCTTCTTCTATGCTTTCAGGGAGAGAGAAATGATCAACGAAATCATGGAAGAGACCTGCGGAGCACGTTTAACCATGAATTATATAGTGCCCGGCGGAGTTATGTTCGACCTCCATCCGGATTTTGTACGCAAGGTGAAAGAGTTCCTTGCTTTATTCAAATCAAAAATTCACGAGTATGACGAACTTGTAACCGGCAATGTGATCTTTCAAAGCCGTACGCAAGGTGTAGGAGTTATCTCAAAAGAAGATGCCATTTCGTTTGGGTGTACCGGTCCAACCGGCAGAGGAAGCGGATTCAGTTGTGATGTCCGCAAGCATTACCCTTATGAGATTTACCAGCAGCTGCAATTCGATGAAGTACTGGAAACAGGCGGAGATTCATGGTCGAGGTATAAGGTGCGAGTTGGAGAGATGATTCAAAGTATGCGCATCATCGAACAACTCATCGACAATATTCCTGAAGGAGAAATTCAGGCGAAGACAAAAGCTGTATTGAAATTACCCAAAGGCGATTTTTACTCACGCGTAGAAACCGCCAGAGGAGAATTAGGAGTATACATCGTCAGTGAAGGTGGCACTACTCCTTATCGTATCAAATTCCGTTCACCCGGGTTCTCGAACCTCAGCGCGCTCGACCACATGGTACGCGGCGGAAAATTAGGAGATCTGATGGCTACCATGGGCACTCTTGACCTGGTAATTCCGGACATCGACCGATAAATAAAACCGGAAATTGAAAGTACACATTCAGAAAAGTATTGAAAGAAGAATAGTATGATAAGTCTTGAAGGAATTACCATCGCATTGCAAGGCTGGTTGAAGGACCTCCTCGGAGAAACCTGGGCGTTTGTAGCAGTCTGCGTACTCGTTGGAATCGCCGCCATCACCCTGTTTGCGGTACTTGGACTTGCATTGGTTTATATGGAACGAAAAGTAGCCGCATTAATGCAGATACGTTTAGGTCCAAACCGTGTCGGACCCAAGGGAATTTTCCAAACCAGTGCTGACACTTTAAAGCTGGTAATGAAAGAAGGACTCACACCGGATGGTGCAGATAAGTTCCTCTTCAACCTCGCACCATTCATGGTAATGATTGCTGCCATGCTGATACTTGCACCAATTGCATTTGCAAAAAACTTTCAGATTTGGGATTTAAACATTGGAGTACTTTACGTTGCTGCCATTTCATCTGTAGCTGTAATAGGGATATTGATGGCCGGCTGGTCGAGTAATAATAAGTACTCATTGCTTGGAGCCATGCGGAGCGCAGCACAAATAGTAAGTTATGAATTATCCGCAGGTCTGGCGATTTTATCCATCGTAGTACTATCAGGAAGTTTAAAAGTCAGTGAAATAATTTTATCACAAGCAGATGGATGGTGGATACTCAAAGGACATATACCGGTAATCATCGCCTTTGTTGTATTCATCATTGCTGTTACCGCTGAGACCAACCGCGCACCTTTCGATCTTGCAGAAGCAGAATCAGAACTCACCGCAGGATTTCACACCGAATATTCAGGGATGAAATTCGCACTCTTCTTCCTCGCAGAATACATCAACATCTTTATCGGATGCGCCATTGGAGCGACGCTATTCCTTGGCGGATGGATGCCCTTCCACATTGGCAACTGGGAAGCATTTAATACAATAATGGATTACATTCCTTCCTCACTCTGGTTCATTGGCAAAACAGTATTTCTGATCTTCCTCATCATGTGGTTTCGCTGGACCTTCCCGCGTCTGCGTGTTGATCAGTTATTAAATCTGGAGTGGAAATATCTTCTCCCTATCAGCATGGTAAATCTGCTGGTGATTACACTGATGGCCATAATGGGCTGGCACTTCTAAAAAACGAAATCACGAACGATGTTCCTTAAAGATTATATCACCACCGTATTTCAGACCGTAAAATCCCTGCTCACCGGGATGCGGTTAACGGGTTATTACTTCACACACAAGAAAGAAATCATCACCCAACAATATCCCGAAGCACGTCCATACATTGCAGAACGTTTTCGTGGCGAAGTGGTGATGCCCCACAATGAAAGCAACGAACACCGGTGCACCGGATGTACTGCGTGTGAACTGGCCTGCCCTAACGGAACAATAAAAATTGTCACTAAAAACGACATCACACCGGAAGGGAAAAAGAAAAAAGCAATTGACACATTTGTATATCGCCTTGAACTTTGCACAATGTGTAACCTATGTGTACAGGCCTGTCCTTCCGACGCAATTATAATGTCAAATGCGTTTGAACACAGTGTATACGATCGCAGACAACTTACCAAAGTGCTCAATAAACCGGGCTCAAAAATCATGGAGGGCGTTGAATAATGGAACTACATAACCTGCCATTCTATCTTATTGCCACCTTTATCCTTATTACCGGATTACTAACCGTTACAACACGTCGACTTTTCCGTGCCGCTATCTGGTTGTTGTTTTCGCTTATTGGTATCGCAGGACTATACTTCTGGATGGAAGTGGAGTTTGCAGCTGCTGTACAAGTGATCGTATATGTTGGTGGCATTGTGGTTCTGATAATCTTCTCGATCTTTCTGACACACCAGGAAGGAATACAGATGTTATTACCTGTACCTAAACGAACCTTGTTTGGCGCATTGGCAGCTATCAGCGGAGCTGCGGGACTCATTCACTTAGCCACACATCATCTCTGGTTAAGCCGGTCTTCAGCTGAATTTGATCCTGCTGTAAAAAAGATCGGGTATCTTTTAGTCAGTAATTCGCCCGACAGTTATGTACTTCCATTTGAAGTAGTCAGTATACTCCTCCTTGCAGCCATGATCGGATGCATTGTTATTGCCATTAAATCCCGACCTGAAGAACAATGAGTACCATACCTATCTCCCATATCATTATCCTCAGCACACTGCTTTTCTTCATTGGTGCATTTGGATTCTTCACGCGACGAAATATGATTGCGATGCTCATGAGTCTGGAACTAATGCTCAACAGTGTAAACATCAATTTCATCGCCTTCAACAAATACCTGTACCCCGACAATCTCGACGGACTCGTATTCACCATCTTCGTTATTGCCATCGCAGCAGCAGAAGCAGCGGTAGCCATTGCCATCATCATCAACCTCTTCCGCAACACGCGATCTATTGATGCCGAACAAGCCAACCAATTGAAAAACTAACAGCGAACGAAGGAAAAACGCCTCGATCCAATGAACCTACCACTCGAATTACTCCTTATACCACTGCTTCCCCTCTTCAGCTTTCTGCTGCTGGGAATTTTTGGCAGAAAACACCTCTCCGCCATTTCAGGAATGATTGGCACCACCTCTATGCTGGTGTCAGCGCTACTTTCCATTAAAGCCGCCTGGAACTATTTTACCACAACTACCGGTGATGCCTATACTCAAACCGTCGCGTGGAAAATGACATGGCTCCCATTCAGTGCTGATGTATCCATCGATATTGGATTTTTACTCGACCCGATTTCAGCCATGATGCTGGTAGTAGTAACTGTTGTATCACTTATGGTACACCTCTACAGCTTAGGATATATGAAAGGAGATGAGAGGTTCGCCACTTACTATGCCTTTCTTTCGCTCTTTACTTTCAGCATGCTTGGACTGGTCGTCAGCGTCAATCTCTTCCAGATCTATATGTTCTGGGAACTCGTTGGTGTGAGTTCATTCCTCCTCATCGGTTATTATTTCACCAAGCCTAGTGCTGTTGCAGCCTCTAAAAAAGCATTCATAGTTACCCGTTTTGCAGACCTGGGATTTCTTATTGGAATTCTTGCACTCTCCTACCACGGACAAACCCTCGACTTCCCTACGCTAATTCAACGATTAACCACTGTTGATTCACCCTGGCTGAATTCTGCCATCACATCTTCCTTCCTCGGAGCAAGTGCATTGACATGGGGATTAATGCTGGTGTTCATAGGTGGAGCAGGTAAAAGCGCCATGTTCCCATTGCATATCTGGTTACCGGATGCGATGGAAGGTCCGACACCAGTTTCTGCACTCATTCACGCTGCAACGATGGTAGTAGCCGGTGTATATCTTGTCGCACGTTTATTTCCGGTATTTGCTATTTCCTGTCCGGGCGCACTTGAAATTGTTATGTGGACAGGAGCAATATCTGCCATCTTCGCAGCACTCATCGCCTGCACACAAACAGATATAAAAAGAGTACTCGCTTACTCTACCATGTCGCAGATCGGATATATGATGTTCGCACTGGGACTTGCCGGATACGGTGGAGAGAATGGTCTTGGATATACAGCATCCATGTTTCATCTTTTTACCCATGCGTTCTTCAAAGCGTTACTCTTCCTCGGAGCCGGAGCTGTCATCCACATGATTCACAGTAATGAGATGAAAGACATGGGTGGACTTCGCAAAGCCATGCCGGTTACTCACCTCACGTTTCTTATTGCCTGCCTTGCCATAGCCGGAATACCACCGTTCGCCGGATTCTTCAGTAAAGAAGAAATCCTGACAGCAGCCTGGAACAACAACAAAACCATTTATTGGCTGGCCTTGATCACAGCGGGAATTACAGCGTTTTACATGTTCCGTTTATACTTCAATATTTTCTGGTCGAAACCTGCAGTTGCACACCATCATGATCACGCCGATGACCATGGACATGGAGAAGGCACCTGGAGCATGAAATTGCCGTTGATCCTGTTAAGTCTGGGAGCAATTGGAGCAGGATTCATTCCATTCGGCGAATACGTCAGCAGCGACGGACATCCATTGCACTTACCATTCCATCTGAGCTCCGCCATTCTTCCCATAGGCATCGCCGTTAGTGGAATATTGCTTGCCTATAGTTTATACTTTAAGGAAAACGAAAAGCCGGATAAAATTGCAACCTCCCTCAATGGCTTGTACACTTCTGCCTACCGCAAATTCTATATTGACGAAGTCTATCTCTTCGTCACCAAAAAAGTAATCTTCCAGCTCATCGGACGACCAGCAGCCTGGATCGATCGTAATATCATAGATGGCAGCATGAATGGACTTGCCTCGTTGGTAGCCTGGAAAGCAAACCTCATTAAAAATATACAATCCGGAAAAATCCAGGATTACGCACTTTACTTCTTCGCCGGTGTATTCGGATTAGTCGTACTTGCCTATTACCTTGCCAACTGATTCAACCATGAACTTACAGTTACTCATTATAATTCCACTACTCACTGCAATAGCCACACTCTTCAGTAAAGAGTTGAAAGTAGTACGATGGATTGCCTTCGCCGGATCAGCGGTTCAATTAATACTCAGCTTTGTATTACTCAATGCATTTACTGCAGAAAGGGCTTCAGGAAATAATCTTCCAATGCTCTTTTACAGTTCATACGAATGGTTTCCACAATTAGGAATTTCTTACTCCACTGGTGTAGATGGTATTTCTATTGCTATGATTTTACTCTCCGCCTTTGTTGTACTGGCCGGAGTATTGGTATCATGGAACATGCAAAAGCTCTCGCGTGAGTTCTTCTTTTTACTGCTGCTGTTAAGTGCCGGTGCATATGGGTTCTTCATATCTCTTGATTTATTCGCTTTATTCTTCTTCCTTGAAATTGCTGTAATACCCAAATTCCTCCTGATTGGTGTTTGGGGCAGCGGGAAAAAAGAATACAGTGCTATGAAACTTGCACTCATGCTCATGGCCGGATCAGCATTTGTATTTCTCGGATTGCTGGGCATCTATTTCGGAGGCGCAGACACTGCAGGCAATCACACGTTTGATTTACTTAGTATTGCCAGTCATCCACTTCCTCATGATGTACAAATGCTCTTCTTCCCCATCACCTTCATCGGATTTGGAATATTCGGAGCGTTATTTCCATTTCACACATGGGTACCAGACGGACATAGTTCAGCACCAACTGCTGCATCCATGTTCCTGGCCGGTATCAGCATGAAATTAGGAGGATACGGTTGTTTACGTGTTGCCACTTACCTGATGCCCGAAGCAGCACATGAATATGCTCCGTATATAATATTACTGTCAGCAATCGCCATTATTTACGGTGCATTTGCTACGATGATGCAGACAGATCTCAAATACATCAATGCATACTCCTCTGTAAGTCACTGCGGATTTGTATTGCTCGGGATTGGAATGCTCAATGAAACAGCCATCAACGGAGCGGTCATGCAAATGATTTCTCACGGACTCATGACAGCCCTCTTCTTCGCAGCCATTGGAATGATCTACGAACGAACTCATACGCGATTGGTTGCACAGCTTGGAGGATTGCTGAAAGTAATGCCGTTTATCTCCTCCATCTTCGTTATTGCCGGCTTATGCTCACTCGGCTTACCCGGATTCAGCGGATTCGTCAGCGAAATGACCATCTTCATGGGATCCTGGCAACATGCTGAAACATCTTACCGCATTGCCACCATTGCCTCTTGCGCCAGCATCGTAGTAACGGCTGTGTATATACTAAGAGCGGCAGGAAAAACCATTATGGGACCTGTCAGCGACGAACACCATCTACAGCTCAGCGACGCCACCTGGCATGAAAAACTTGCGGCCACCTTATTACTCTCCGGAATAGTAATCATAGGCATTGCTCCATTCTGGCTCAACACACTCATCACACCGGGTGTACAAAGTCTCATGATCAACATCGGACAACCATTACTGATTCCTTAAGACCTGACTATGCTAAGTGAATTTCTCTTATTGATGAAACAGGAATTGCTGCTCTGCTGCATTCTATTCATCACCCTTATACTCAAAATTGCCGAAAACAAGGACAGCAAAGGTCAATGGGCCAGTATTGTCAATGTAATGCTTGCGCTTAACCTGATTGCCGGATTCATCGGAAACACAACCGGTGAACTTTTTAATGGTTTATACCAGGTAAACGATCTCATGATTTTAGAAAAGAACATGCTCAACCTCGGCTTACTCATCGTATCACTGATGGCGCATCCCTGCATTAAAACACACCGACATTTACCGGAGTTCTATATGCTCATGATCAGTACTATCATCGGTATGTTCTTTATGATTTCATCCGGACATCTCTTATTATTCTATCTGGGACTCGAGCTTTCAACTATTCCAATGGCAGCACTAGCCAATTTCAACCTCAACAAAAGCAGTTCATCAGAAGCGGGTATGAAAATGATCTTAAGTTCTGCCTTCAGTTCCGCTTTACTGCTCATGGGTATTTCGCTGATTTATGGAACAACAGGTAGTTTATCCTTTGACGGAATCAAACCGATGCTCGATGGAAACATGATGCAGATATTTGCATTCATACTTCTTTTTACAGGATTCGCCTTCAAGCTGTCGGTTGTACCATTTCACTTCTGGACAGCCGATGTTTACGAAGGAGCACCCGTACCGGTAGCAGCGTATCTGAGTGTTGTCAGCAAAGCCGCAGTAGCATTTGTATTTGTGAGTGTATTGTACAGTGTATTTGGCGGCATGTATGAACTCTGGTACACCCTGATCTTCCTTACAGCGGTATTAACAATAGGCATCGGAAATTTATTTGCATTGAGACAAGAAAACATTAAACGATTCCTCGCCTTTTCATCCATTGCACAGGTTGGATTTATTTTAATCGGAATTTCCGGAGGAAGCCAGGAAGGTTCTGCATCGGTTGTTTACTTCCTGCTCATTTATTTATTCAGCAATTTAGGAGCCTTCAGCGTTGTGAACATAGTTAGTGCATTAAGTGGTAAAGAGAAAATTGACGACTATAAAGGACTCTATAAAACGAATCCGGGACTTAGCTGGATACTCACCATTTCCCTGTTCTCTCTTGCCGGCGTACCACCCACTGCAGGATTCTTTGGAAAACTATTTCTGTTAACCAGTGGTGCAGGTGCAGGCAATTATATTCTCATTGGTTATGCTGCTATCAATATGGTGATCAGCATGTACTACTATTTACGCATCGTTAAAGCCATCTTCATGGACGAAAACGAACATCCTGTACCGTCTATCAGTGCAGGCTTTATCCCGGGTATAGCAATGATTATTTGTCTCGCCGGTATTCTGTTGACCGGGTTTTCCGGAAGCCTCTATACTTACATTCATCAACTCAGCAACGGCATCTAAGAAGGATACAAAATGGCCATCAATAAAAACCACGAATTCGAAGATTTGGACGGCACTAAATGCTGCATAGTTGAAAAAGCAGTAAGTCGTGAACGTGCTAACTTTTTAAAATCGCTACTTGAAGGAAATGGCTACACAGTAGTTGTTAGCGGTATTGTACCCAAAGCAGCTCCTGCTCCAGCTCCTGTAGAAGGAGAAGAGCCGGCACCTCCTGCACCACCGGCTGCACCTACCCAATTTACTGTTGGAGTAACCGATATGACCTATAATACGATCAACGCTATCTACGGTAGATTTTTACGAACACGAGATGGAAATGTAGTAACAATGGCTTACTGGACAGGAAATGATCCGCAGGCGGAAGATGTACCGTATTTTGAATTCAAGAAATAAAATTTTCTGATTGACCCTACTAGCAGGTCAACACAACGGACTAACGTATCATCACACCCTTCTTCCCAAGAAATGGAATCGGAGTAAAGTATTTTTCGGAGATCGACTCCGGCAGGAAAATGTATTTTTTATCGAATATCTCACGATCAATATAAAAACTGAGCCAGTATTCATTATTCAATCCGAATACATTCTCCTGAATAGGCTCGATCAGCATAAAACTCAAAGGGGCCATGGTACCGAGATAATGGCGTAGGGTAGATGTCTTTACATCTTCACCCTTAAATACTCCATATCCTTTGCTGGCAACAATGACGTTTTCAATTGGATCCGGCTTTAGGTTTAAAATATATACCTCCCAGAGTGTTTCCTCTGAATGATCATCCTCCTTCACTTTGTCCTTTGGTACAATAGCAATGGCGATATCCTCAACTGTAACCCGATGAATGTCTCTCAGCATGTTTTTCTCTTAACTCTTAAACGTATTTTCAGAAGTGTTGTTGCAAATATAGTTCCAAATCGAAGACATCGGAACGTTCCATTTCTTAAAACTGCCTTATGGTTCTTACAAAAATATTACATAGAGGCAATACCCTGATTCTTCCCGCTTTAATACAGGCTAGAAGCTAATATTTGTACTGAATTTTACTACAATGTTATCCTCCGCAGAAGTTCCCGCATATGGGCCGTAACGATAGAATACACCCAAACCAATTCCTGAAAATGCGGACTTCATCAGTTGATCAATAACCAATCCGGATTCGAAAAATCCTTCCTTCGCTTGCCGACCTATAATTGTGTGCGAAGCAGGATTCTCGAGGTCACCCCAACACATATTCTGAACAACACTCAACAATGGCCGGAATTTCCCGGATTTGAATAACAAGTCCTTGAAGGAATGACGAAGATGAACCTGAACGAAACGACTATGAATAAACTCGTTGGTTCGCATCGTTTCGAATGTATATGGTGCTGCTAATCCAAGATAACGATCGTGATCATATGAATTAGTATTTGTTCCTTGTGCATTATAATTCATGTGAGCCGGTAGATTATTCGGGATCCAGCCACCGGTTACACGAACAGTAAAGTCTCCAGTCAATGCCATTCGAAAAGTTTTTTCCATCTCAGCATCTAACCGTTGGAAGGATGAACGTTCATTAGAAATATCAGTCTGGCCCATCGTATATCTAAGAAAGAACAATGGCCACCTACTTCCAAGACTCACCTCACGATCTCCCATAAGAGCAAGTTTTTCTCCTGGAGCCCATCGCAGACCAACACCTGCTTCATAAAAACTGAAATCACGAACCAGAACGCTTATTTGTTCACTTTTAGGAACCATAAACCGATAATCGGATACGGTTGAAACAGTTTGATAGTTTGCAAAAAGCAACGATGATAGATTTCCAATGAGTCGCCCATTCAGACGCAACTCCATTTTTTCAACTTCGTCCATTGCACTGATAAAGATCGGATAAAAATTATTGGACAATAATCCATTTTTCCGCAAGGAAATTATATTCCCACCGGTTTCTTTTACATCCTGCTCATAACTAAACTGAATCCATGCATTTCGTTTACGATACAAATGGAACAACAGATCACCACCGTATTTATGCCCCCGATCTTTGAATCCATAAGCATAATATCCACCCAATGAAAAAACCCTGGATAAGAAATCATTCGTATGTAAACCGGCACCTAATCGCAAGCCCTCAAAATCGTTTGCACGAATAAATCTGTCAATATCCCAACTAACCTTTCCCATTGGTATTTTACCTGTAGCAAGAATATTTATGATCTTCAATTTTTGCTCAAAATTCTCGGCCTTTCCAACACTATCAAGATAAGCATAGGTTGAAGCTTCCTTTACATCGAGTGAATGCTGACGATACGTATTCCAGAGTGAATCCGGAACATCAGCTGCTTTAGGATCCATCCTTAAAGTTACAGGACCAAAACTGCCTCTCTTCAATTGAGCATTCAATTCCAAATCCCGAATATACGAACGACTTACACCTACAATATTGACTCCATTCACTGACATATTCGGAAAAGAGAGGAAAGAATTTAATTGTTCGGGAAACCATGTTGTATTATACCTTGCATATTGTTGTTGAATTTTTATCTGTACACTACTACCGGTATCTGCAGGAGAAGCAATAATATTCTGAACGGCCCATCCATTTGAATTAATTGTTAGAGATCCCTTGAGGCCATTAAAATTCTTTCCCTTACGTGGATGGAAGGAAATAGTATATAAAGTATCTGCTCCGATTAAAGTACTATCTTCCAGATGAAAAAAGTATCTGGAAACTGCAGATCCGGATATTGGGCTCAGGTAAGAAATATCCAGAACCATTAAATTATCCTCATAAACAGAAAAAGATTGTAGCTGTGTCCCCAACAAGGCAAATGGAGCAGCTTTAAATCCTGAAACACGAGAAGCAAGAATTACCTCCTCATCTTTGCCCGGAGGAAGATGACGTCGTTGAGTAGCACTCTCCATCATGAACAAATGTTTCTCCTTAAAAAATGCTCTCATTTTTATAGATGTCGAATCCAGCGAATTGGCAGCCGACGACGCTTCCAATTCAGTTGAATCCGGATCGCCCATGATGATAAGTTTATTATAGCTATTATAAATAAATGCGACAGACTTTTCAGGATTATTTTTATCCTTCCATCGAATCACTTTCCGCATAATTCTTTCAGCAGGATTTTCACCGGCAGTAATTATTGCAGACTTCAATTCACGAACAAGAGGTGTCAAACGGACTTCCCATAGAGAAGAACCATTCCACACTAATTTCTCCGCATTAAAACCAACATATGAAAAATTTACGAGCGATTCTTTACCGGACAGATCGAGTGAAAAATAGCCATCTATATCCGTGAAAGTACCATTTTGTGTTCCGTCTTGCATTACAGTAACAAACGCCAGTGGCTCAGAGGTGATGGAGTTAAAAATCCGACCTTTTACTTTATTCTGTGCAAACCCGGAAAAATGAAAAACAACGGAGATAAGAATCGATAATAGGGTATATTTAGTAACCGCTTTCATATTTCTACAATTAACGCTGTTTTCTTCTTTAACAAGAGAATATCCAATTCGTTTGGTTCATCAGAAATTATTCTTCACTTCCATAGACCCCATAATGATTTCCAGCCTGATTTTTTTTGCTTTTCAATAAATTCAGCCTGCTCTTTTCGAACAAGATCAAAATGCGCGCGAAGGGGAAGATTTATTTTGGTGGATGCCATTACCCATTCATCTTCCGAATACTGTGAGAATTCATGAAAAAGTTGTAAAAACTGACGTACTTCCATTTCCACATCTTTAACATCGCCGAAAGTTTTGCTTTTAGCCAACTGGAGCTTATCATCTAAACCGGAAATGATATATTTTTCTTCAGTAGAAAGCGGAGAGTGTCGCGCCAGCCAATCGAGCACCTGGGTCACTTTCTCTAAACGAAGACTACCAACTTCCAAATGCCGGTATAAATTACCCATAACAATGCGCGCTGATACCAAAGGCTTTGTATACCCCACTTTTTGATCTAACAAGGTGATTAAATCGTTGACATTTCTACTCTCAGATAAAGAAAGTTCAGACAGCCATGCTGATTGTTCAGTTGAATTTTTCAATTCATTGTCGGCCCATAGAATCATATCCTCCCTGCATGGTAGTCCGTTTATCAACGAAATGCGAAAAACGTCAGCAATCAGAATCAATGATTTTTTCTCCAATCAGTTTAATTGCGTTGTCGGGACGGCTATTCAGACAGGGGCAGCATTCCCGGGTGAAACCAGTTCCAATAATAGGAAATTATTTTCATACCGGAAATAGCAAAAAGGATCAGAAAAAATTAAACGGAATGCAGAGGCTATCAGACTTTATCCAGCGCCTGTTGTATGTCATAAATGATATCTTCAAAATGCTCCACACCTACCGATAACCTGATCATCCTTTCGGTGATATTCAACTCTTTCCTTAAACTCTCCTCTACGTCGGCGTGTGTCATTGTTGCAGGGTGCTCTGCCAGGCTTTCCGTACTTCCGAGACTTACTGCAAGTTTGATCATCTTCAACGAATCAAGAAACCTAAATGCCTCTGCTTCGGAATGCAACACATCGAAGGATATCATTCCACCGTTCGAAAGGCATTGCCTCTGACGTACTGCGAATTGTTCACCATCTGCCTCCGTGAGATTCCCGGGGAAATATACTCTTCCGATTTTAGGATGTGCATTAAGAAATTCAGCTACCTTGTTTGCATTAAAAGCCTGAATATCCATTCGTGCCTTTAAAGTTTCCAGGCTTCGCATCAACAACCAGCCTGTATTCGGGCTTGCCATGTTACCCAGAAAAGTACGTAATCCCCTAACTCGATGCATCATCTCATGGGAACCTAATACAGCTCCTGCGATTACATCACTATGCCCTCCGATATACTTTGTAGCCGAATACAGAACTATATCTGCTCCGTGTTTCAAGGGGTGCTGCCATAAGGGTCCCATATAGGTATTGTCTACCACGAGAGGAACTAATTTAGAATCCGAAGAAAAGTATTCAGCTATACTCTTTGATGCACGGATATCAATCAAATCATTTGTTGGATTAGCAGGTGTTTCAATATATACTAGAGCCAGATCATTGGCATGACCGGATGCATTCACCATTTCAATAATTTTCTCCTTTGTATCTCCTACTTTAAACGAAACAACATGAATACCGAACTTCGGAAGTATTTTCCGAATGAAATGGTCAGTACCTCCATACAGCGGATTACTAGTCAACAAAACATCTCCAGGCTTCAAATACTCGAGCAAAACGGTAGTAATGGCAGCCATCCCACTCTCGAAAACGGCGCATTCTTCCGCTTGATCCCAAAGTGTCAGACGGTTCTCCAAAATCTCAAGATCAGGATTATTCAGCCGACTATAAATCAAACCCAACTTTTCATGTTTTCGTTGTGCCCGCAGACCATAAGCTACTTCAAAGAAATCTTTTCCAGCTTGTGCATTTTTAAATACAAAGGTAGATGTCTGAAAAATTGGACATTTAATTGCTCCTTCTGATAATCCAGGTTTATAACCATAAGACATCATCAGACTTTCCGGTTTCATTTTATGTTCCATATTTCATCTGTTAAAGTAGTCTAATTCCAGAGTTGGAATTATCCTTTACAAATCTACAGGTCTTCCCTTGAAATATGACTGAGAAAGATCATGTTAAATATGATTCTATCACAATCACGAAAAAACAAGACAAACCGGATTACTTCTTCCGAAACATATCACCCAGCAATGCACCCATCATAGCACCATAAAGTGTACTATTTAATGGTCTTGAAGTTATCATGCATGTTCCGGAAGCACAACCTACTTTTAACCAGTAAAGATATCCTGCTATAGCTCCCAGCAACAAACCAACAAATAAAAATTTATACTTCATCATTTTCTTAGAATGTGTAATCAATCACCAGATTCCAGTTAAACATATTGACTTTATTAAACACATATTTATACTCTCCATATGTTTTTCCAACGCGTTTTTTATACGCAACCAACCAGAAAGCCTGCAATCCTTTCAATTTACCAGCAAATGCATAACGCACTTCAGCATTTACCTGAGCAAAAGAAGGCATTCCATATTTGTTGTGTTTAAAATCCTTCACATCCGGCATATCGAAATAACCTGCAGCAAGAGAAGGTTTCCACTTTCCGTTTTTACTTTTGCCAGACCATTTAGCAACCATTGCCTTTACACCTGCTGCACCCTCAGTTCTCTCACGGGGCATGAATGTATAAAATGGTTCACGCCCCCACTCACGCGGCATCAGGAAACGATCATCCTTACTGAACTGCGTGTAATTCAAAGTCCATTCGGATTTACCATCGGACAATCCCAGTCGTGTACTAAACACATAACTTTGGCTTCCCTTTCTGATATAAGCACGAGCCGGGTCGGGATGTCCACCATTCGCTATTGCATCCTGACGAATAATCATTACTCCAGCCAACACTTTCTTCGAACCTTTCAACTTCAGCGAGATATCGGATTGCAGCATAGCAGTGTTAAACACATTTTCAGCAAACTGATTCCACACCTGAATTTTTACATTTTCGGATGTACGCACTGTTAGACCTGCCAGTGCAGTGCCAATTGATTGTACATTCCCTGCGTAGTCCGATTTTTTTCCTTCCTCATTCACTCCGCCGGCATACACACCATATGAATCCTCCATTCTATACCAATCAATCGTTGATCTGGGAGAAATCTTCCAAAGCCAGCCACCCTCCAATTTAATATTGGCCAATTGATTTACTTCTGCCCAAACACCTTCCTCGATAGTGCCTCTCATGCGACCGTCTTGTCTGTTTATAAACGGAGTATTGATCTCAAAGCGTCCAAGTTCAATTTTCGACTTACCATAGTTATATCGAATGAATAAATCTTCGAGGCGATCCAGGTCCATTTTATTATCCGGACGGTTTATATCAAACAAACCAATTTCGTAACGATTCATTCCCTTCGAAAGCGGATCTGCCAACCCTAAATCTGATGACACCAGATTAAATATGAAGAATCCAGTAAAGCCCGCCTGAAACCCATGAAACTTAGGCGTTTCATAACTCAAGCCCGCACCAAAAGCCAGTGCATAGGCGTCCTTCAATCGGACATCGTTATCAGTAGCCATGAAAAAACTGCGAAGATGAGCCTTAAAAACTCCCTTCGACACAGCGGAAGATTCACTACTATCTGTAACCTGCGAAAATGATGGCCGAATTATTAACCCATTCAACAATAAGAACAGTATTAGAATCCTGCCTTTAAATATGTCCATCCCTGTTCTTGTTTTGTAATCACCTCCACCAATCCGAACTTCACAAATTCAAGTCCGGCTAACAGCTGATCTTTCGCAATTGCTTTTTGCTTCAATGTATTTTCACATATCACGAAATGAATTCCGGCAGCCTTTAATTTTTGAATAGCTTCCGTCTGCGTTGCCTTCTCTGTCATAAAACACTCCACTCCCGGACCATGTGCCAACACTTCGATCACCACACTATCACCCCAGGCTTCTTTTAAAGCGGTCAGTTGATTCATTAACCCTTTATGTGCAGCCGGATCATTTTGTGTTAATTGCATAATCACTTTATGCTTCGGATCAGATTGTGCGGAGACAAATCCTGCTGATAATATCAACAGGAAGAGAAAGACGATTTTTTTCATGATGGTTTATTTACAGATTTCTTCTTTTCTTCTTCTGCCTTCTTTTTACGGGCATCTATTCCCTTTTTAATTTCAGCGAAAGGACCGAACTTATGTTGTTTTTCAGAGAAAGAATCACCGAACGGTCCGAACGGATGATCAAAAGGTTTCTTTGTATAATCCGGCCAGTCTTTCGAAAGATCCTTCTTCGGACGAGGTTGTGAATTCACAAAAGCAGCAAGATCCCAGGCTTCCTCGTCAGAGAGCTGAGGGTTTTCACTGGAGGCACCTAGCGGCATATTCGCCTTCACATATCCGGCAAAACGGCTCAGGCGAAATAGTCCGGCACCGTGATTATAACTATTATCGCCCCATAAAGGAGGATAAGTATATGCGGTCGCATCCGCATTCGGTAATCCCTCACCGTTAGCTCCGTGACAAGACTTACACTTCAGTTCGAAAACCACCTTTCCTTTTTCAGGATCAGCAGCACGATCGAGGAACGGTAATTCCACAAGACCAACACCTTTCGGCGACTCTCCCTTCGGCACATCTTTACCAAGCCATTTGATATACGCCACAATCGCCTTCATCTCCTTACTATCAACAGCAGGAGCAACACCATTCAGGCTACGCTCAAAACAATCACTCACCCTTTTCTCAATCGACTCTTCAGAGCCTGAACGCGCCCTGAATTTCGGATAGGTAGAAGCCACCGCGCTATAGTTATTACCAAAAGGTTTAGTTCCTGCATCGAGATGACAGTTCTGACAATTCATGCCATTACTCAAATGCCCTACTGAGCCTTTAGGACCAAGAAAAAGGGAAGTATTCGCAATAAGTTCACGACCATACTTTACCTCAGCCGGAACGGCATCATCCATCACCGGAGCATTCCAAAAATCCGCTTTCTTCTCCACCTTGACAGTCGCTGTATTTTTGTCTGCACTCTCTGCCGGTTTATCTGAAAAAAACTTCATTTCATTCAGATCGGTCATAGTATACAACAGCACCACCACAATCATCGCCACAAACAACGTAACAACAATCACAAGTGACCGAACCGCTTTCTGCAGTGCATCGTGCAGATCCTTCTGTGGAAGATTATTATCTGAACTCATAAGTAGTACCTTGTAATTGAGTTAATAATGTTGCTGGAAAATCGGTAGCAATAGCACGACCTTCCAGTTTAGGAGCGACAGTTTTTTTCGCCGCCAGGTATTCCTCAATCACACTATGCATCAGCAATCCGGTACGCATTGGTGACTTCACTTTCTCCATCCGACAAATTGTATCATCCGGATCTCCCTCTCTCTCACAAGCAACAATCCGATACTCTTTCAGCTTATCCAGTGGCTTACCTTTTATCACAACCGAGTTCACCCGCTTTCCAAATTCATTGTTAATGGTAAAATTCACCTGCATACCGGCATACCGCACAAACCATCCACCGAAACGCTTCGAAGGATCCTTCGCAAACGCATTCTGCAATTCTTTCTCCAGCCAATCGAGAATTTGCTGACCGGTCACTACTCCCATTTTCGCCTCACTATTCACCGGAAGCATATTCCACAAAAACTCCTTCGTTATCGCCACCTTTCCCGAAGAAGCCTCCACATTCAATGGTTGACAAAAACGGAAACCGTTACTCAAAGCAACATCCGGTTTAAACTTCCACATGATCGCATCCGTCAATAAATTATCCATCGGTGTTTCCAACACAAAATACCTAACCAGAGGAGTAGACGAATAACCGATTACCTTCTTCAACTCCTCATCAAAAGGACGAGCAGCAGTATGAATCATTTCCACCAACTCCGGATCCGGAGGATAGATTTCAGGATCTACATCCAATAAATCGTATTGATAATTTTTTAGTTTTCCATCGGCCACTTCCAATTCGAGTTTACCCAGGAAAGAACCAAAAGCACCGCACTCCACCACCTTTGTATACTTACACTCAATAGGCACACGAACTCTTTCATGCGTATCGGCACCCAAAATAAAATCGACACCCGTACACACCGGATTATTTGCCAGACCTACCTGCTGAGCAAGTCCCATATGAGTTACCAGCATCACCAGATGACAAGCTTCATACTCGCGCAGGTACTTCACATACTTTGCGACAGTTTTATCTGCATGATCGAAACGAATTCCCTCACTATAAGCCGGCGACTGCCGTTTTGGAATCAGGTGATCAGTATATCCGATGAAACCAATTTTTACGCCACCAACAATTTTAATCCAGTAAGGCTGATAGATTAAATCACCATTGTATTCATCATTGGAATTATGCCACATATTTGCGCAAATTTTCGCCGCAGAGCTATGTCCAAGATCATACAACATCTTCTTCTTCTTATACACCACCTCCCAGTTTCCCGGAAGAAGCAAATCATAATTGAAAGCGTTCAGCAATGGAATCAGCGCCTCCCCTTCAGTCAAGGAAGCAACAGCATGACCATGATAATAGTCTCCGCCATCGATTAAAAGAGTTTGCTCAGGAGCTTTCCGACGAAAACTCTCCACCATTGTTTTTAAAACCGCCAATCCCCCGCGCTTTTTATAAACCGCCTTTCCATTCTCCCAAAAGAACTCATCGTGCGTATGCAATTGCGCATGAATATCGGAAGTATATAGCAGGGTCACTTTTCCATTTCCCAAGGGTAAGGAAGGTGAGAGAGGTTCAGGATCGGTATTAACCACCGGAGCAGAAATTGCGCTTTGCAGAGGAGCCAAACCGGCCGCCATTCCCAGCAACGCAGAACGCTTCAGGAAATCACGTCGGGAAGACGCGGTAACAACTTCATTTATTTTCTTCTTCATAGTTCAGGTTTCAAGACAGTACTTTGCTGATAAAACTACTAAATTCTTTGCTTTTCCCATCTGCCTCACCTAACAGATTCCCCCGGATTTAACCGGCATACAAAATTAGAACCCCAATAGGCGCATTCTTAGCAACTTTTGTTACATCCATCGATGAAACTCCTGAACATATTTTTACAAACGCTTATTAACGGTTAACGTGACCGGTATCCATCATGAAGCAATATATTTGCAAAAACAAACAACTATGTTACAACAACTCCCTTTAGAAAACATCCTTTGCCTCGACATTGAAACTGTACCACAGTATCCTGATTTTGATTCAACGCCTGAAGAATTACGCAAGCTTTGGCTCCGGAAAGCCTCCAACCTGAAAAAAAGCGAAGATGAAACGGAAGAAGGCATCTACTCCCGAGCAGGCATTTATGCAGAATTCGGAAAAATCATCTGCATCAGCACCGGGTTTTTAGTGATCAAAGACGGACAGCGAAGTTTCCGGTTAAAATCATTTTATGGCGATGATGAAAAAGAACTATTAACGGAGTTTGGAGCGCTATTACAACAGATCCATGATACACGACAGAAAGGCGGAAAACAGAGCATGGTACTCTGTGGACACAATGCCAAGGAATTTGATTTTCCCTACATCAGCCGACGTATGATCATTCACGGAATAGCCTTACCACCACAACTCGATCTCTTCGGAAAAAAGCCCTGGGAAGTACCTCATATTGACACCATGGAGCTTTGGAAATTTGGGGACTATAAAAGCTTCACTCCACTCAATCTACTAGCCTATATATTGGGGATACCAAGTCCGAAAGACGATATTGACGGATCACAGGTAGGAAATGTATACTGGCAGGAAAAGAATCTGGAGAGGATAGTTACCTATTGTCAGAAGGATGTAGTTACCGTTATGCAGATATTACTTCGACTAAAAAACGAATCATTACTCCAGACGGAAGAAGTAATAATACCCTGATTCACCCAATGAAAATGCCCATTCATCACTAAAACAATGCTTTTTTTGCATATTAAAATGTAATTTCTTTCCTTAGTAGGTGGAAATACCGTCACTGGTAATTCTGGTCTACACCCTAACCAAAACCTACACCATGAAAAAACTTTTACTTCTATCCTTGCTCTTATTCAGGGCTTTCATTGCCACATCTCAAATAATCCAGACACCCACACAAAGGGATTATTGCACCCTTCAAGCGGTTTCCTTCTCTTACACTAACCCACCACCCACCGGAAGCCACTACGAATGGATGTATGAAGACTATACGATGGGCTGGAGCTTAAACGGACCAAACAATACCACCCAATTTATACTACCATCCTTCCAGATTTACACCGGTACGATAGGCGGTGTATGCATGGTAAGGCTATTAACTATTGATGATCTGACAGGGCAAATCATTTATTCAGATAGCCGAGCAATAGTTTCCAGCAAACCAGTAT
>JAGOJO010000015.1:38981-41311 GCA_017995075.1 Bacteroidia bacterium
CCATCCTTCCAGATTTACACCGGTACGATAGGCGGTGTATGCATGGTAAGGCTATTAACTATTGATGATCTGACAGGGCAAATCATTTATTCAGATAGCCGAGCAATAGTTTCCAGCAAACCAGTATCCAACATTCCCTACATGTTTCAATCCTACTACAACAGTTGTGGAGCCTTAGAAGTTCCACCATTGCTTGATCCATTAGGAGGATCGCCAAACCGATGGGCTATGTGGTATAAAAACGGGCAAGCTACAGGAATAAGCAGTTATTATTATTCAGATCCGGCGGATTCAGCATGGTATGAATATAAAGTAAAATTAAACTGTGGAGACACGCTTACTACAGGTTTATTTTATTTCCCACGACCTTCAGCTCCCACCATTAGTGCACAAGGCGCCACCACCTTTTGTACCGGCGACTCTGTTGTTTTAACCGCCAGTAGTTCAGTCACCATAGACAACTGGTATCTGAATGGGGTTGCAATTGCAGGCAGTACAGGTAAAACCAGTCTGACTGTTGGTAGTTCCGGGCAATATACAATGAGATCTAAATCATCCAATGGTAATGGAACCTATTGCTATCTCTATTCCAATGCCATATCCGTCACTCAGAATCCGGGCGCATATATATCCGGTTTAACACAAGCATGTAACGGAGATTCTATACAATTATCTTGTACTGCAGCCTCCACCTACCAATGGAAACGAAACGGGGCAAACATTTCCGGAGGAACTACACAAAGCATCTGGGTAAAACAAAGTGGAAACTATACCGTCAATACAACCGGCATCACCTGCAATAGTAGTCCGACGAAATCAGTAACAATTTATCTCAATCCAAGCAGTTTAAGTGTAACACCGGGAACAGCACAAACCCTCTGTTCGGGAGGCACCGTAACCTTGACAGCCGGAGGAAATAACATATCAACTTATCAATGGCTCAGAAATGGCACGGCAATGCCGGGAGCAACAACACCCACATCAACTTTTACATCTACGGGGAATTATAAATGTGTAGTAGCTAACGCCATCGGATGTACGAAAACAACAGCCACGGTAAATGTTTCTGCCAACCCCAATCCAACGCTTCCACAAAAAACCATCGTGCTTCAGCCAGGCAGCACAGGGATCGACAGTTATACCACCAGCGACTTCGGAAACTTTGGCACTAACTATGGAAATGCTAGTACAATCGAAGTATCCAACTGGTATAAATATTTCCGTACAGCAGAGAGAGGTTACATGAATTTTGACTTAAGTGTATTGCCCGATGAAACTCCCATTATTAGCGCCAATCTTCGTTTATACGTAGACACCACTAATAAACTAAACGCGAATGCCAATTTGCCGAATGTATTATATTTCCGTCGTAATACACAGTCGTGGAACGAGCAAACCATTAGCTGGAACACTGCTCCTGACTCCACGATATTTCAGCAAACGGTGGTACCCTGTTCAACTATTACATCTAAGTCGTACTTCAATGCGAATATTGCACCTTTAGTACGGCATTGGATGAGTAATCCTTCTGAAAAATTCGGACTCTTACTACAACTTGAGGAGTTCAATCAATTAACCTGGTTACGTATCTTCTCATCAGACCATCCAACAGCAGCCTACAGACCTAAGCTTACCATTTCCTACTATTATGCAGATATTATTCCATCCGGGATATTGCATTTATGCAGTGGTAATGGAGTAACTTTCACCACCAACAGCGGACCCTATACTTACCAATGGTACAGAAACGGCACAGCAATTGTCGGTGCAACAAACTCATCATATTCTACTGCAACAGCAGGCGATTATTATGTCAGATTGACTGCTGCAAATGGATGCAGTGTAAAATCGCTCACAAAGACAGTTACAGTAAATGGAGTACCACCCATTAATCTGACACCATCCACCGACTCAACTTTTTATTGTTCGGGCGTAAACAGTGTAACATTGAAAGCAGATAGTTTATCAGGCTATACCTTCCAATGGAAACGTAACAATGTAAATATAGCAGGCGCAACATATAGCACTTATACACCCACTAACTCGGGTTGGTATAAAATAAAAACTACCAGCAATTGCGGAGTAAACAATACAGACTCGATCTATGTCACTAAAGTAAACAATCCATCTGCAGCAATTACCGCCGGCGGACCAACCACCTTCTGCCAGGGACAATCTGTTGTGCTGACATCGAACACTTATGCCGGAATGGCATTAAAGTGGTACAGAGGAACTGCCTATATTTCCAATACAAATCCTTACACTGCAAACGTAGCCGGAAACTACTACGTAGTACAATCCGCATCAGGGTGTGTGGATACCTCGAACAC
>JAGOJO010000016.1:0-19760 GCA_017995075.1 Bacteroidia bacterium
ATCAATGGATAAAAGGTGTTAACAATGTTGCCGGAGCAACTGCTTCTTCCTATGTTCCGACTTCTACCACTTCTGCATCTTATAAAGTAAAAGTGACAAATTCACTTGGATGTTCTAAAACTTCTACAGCAGTAGCTATTACTGTTAATGCAAATCCAACTGCTACTGTAACAGCGAATGGTCCTACTACTTTCTGTAGTGGCCAGAATTTATGTACACTGAATGCCAATACCGGAACCGGCCTTACTTATCAATGGATCAAAGGAACTAACAATATTTCCGGAGCTACAGCTGCAAGTTATATTCCGACTTCTTCAAGTAATAACTATAAAGTGAGAGTGACCAATGCAAATGGCTGCTCTAAAACTTCAACAGCTACTGCAATTGTGGTGAATGCAAACCCAACTGCAACTATCACTCCTCTCGGGTCAACAACATTTTGTGCAGGAGATAGTGTCGTTTTACAGGCAAATTCAGGTGCTGGTTTTACTTACCAATGGAAACAAGGTTCAAGCATTGTAGCAGGTGCCGTGAATAATACGTATGCTGCTAAATTGGCCAGAACATATTATGTTATTGTCACAAATTCAAATGGATGTTCTAAAACTTCAGCTGGAGTAAAAACAACAATTAATTGTCGTGAAGATGGTTCATTGTCTGGTGCAGATTTTGCAGGAAGTATGAGTGTTTATCCAAATCCGGGTAATGGTGTATTTACGTTCCTGTATACGAATGAAGAAGCGTTGGATCAAAACGCTGTTTTTGAAATTGCTGATATGGCCGGACGCATTTTGTATGCTGAAGACTTAACTATTGTAAATGGTCAGGTAAAGGCGGATATGAATCTTACTTCCGTTCTAAATTCAGGAGTATATCTGGTTAGATTGGTTACTGAACAGGGTTCTGTTGTGAGTAAGCTGATTGTTGAATAAACAGAGGAATTATAGTTGCTGCCTTTAAACGAAATTGAAAAGACTATTATGTTAAAGAAGTATTTGTTGATTGCTTTATTGATGCCGGTGGTTGGAACCAAACTTATGGCACAGAAGCTTGAGGGATTGGAGAATATAATCGTTGAAAAGTATTATGTTTCGGATGAAAGGGATACTGTTAACAGCGATTCATGCGGATACCTTCCTGTTGGATCTGTTACGTATAGAATTTATGCAGATCTGAAACCAGTTTATCGATTACAGGCGGTGTATGGTGTCCCTGAGCATGAACTACGTATTGAAACATCAACACGATTCTATAATAGTAAAATTGGTGATGGAAGATCGGCTAACGATATTCAGCCTGCTAACCTGAAGTATGGTACAACCTTACTGGATAGCTGGGTAACCGTTGGTGCTGCAGCATTGGATTTTCAGGGAGTCTTGAAATCTGATGACGACACCAGCCGGACATTTGTAATGGATAATGTTCATCGTATCCTAAGGAACAATGATCTGGCGATGGGCTTTCCATTAACAGAACGTGATGGTATGAAATATTTGCGTTATCAACCTGCTACGAATTACTATAATCTGGATTATGATCTGCGAATCTTTGAATACCAATATAAAGATTCAGTAACCGGATTGTTCTCTACACGAGATGGTGCCTGGGCAAGTTTTGGTGGTACTGTAGGCCCACAGCCGGAGAATAAAGTGTTGATAGCTCAGTTGACAACAGATGGTGTATTGAAGTTTGAATTGAATATGCAGTTGGCTGTACCTGATGGTGGTTCTGTTCGGTTTGTTGCTCGAAATCCAGGGAAGGATGAGGAGAAATTGGATGCATTAATTTATAATAGTTCACCTGATAATAAGCCTCCGGTAGTTAGTATTATTGAGCCTGCGGTTAAAAAGATGGCAGTCGGTCAAAAGCTGGAGTTTACGGCTAAGGCTTCTGATAATGACGGAGGTGTAAGCAGAGTTGATTATTATATCAATGATCGGTTTATTACTTCTGTTTCACAAGATCCTTACACTTTTAATTATAATTATACAGGCAAAGCAGTTAAAGTTTCTGCTACTGCAGTAGATAAAATGGGTGCAAAAGCCAGGAGTAATGATGTGTTTCTTCCGGAATTGAAATTGGAGAACTAAGATTTGGTTTATTAAATGTTAGAAGGGGCCCATTAATAATGGGCCCCTTCTCTTGTTTACATAAAGTTAACCCAATGATAACCCTTTGAAAAGGCATTGGTCGGGTTCTTTTCAGGAATTTTGCCCTCCATTGAACAGTGATGAAACTGTTTAGCAAAAACTCTAAGCTAACTGCATATTAGTAATCTACATCAAGACCATGAAAAACTTTATCCTAATCATCTCCCTTCTGCTGATGAGCGCTGTTACAAAGGCTCAAAATGGTTTGGAAGGTGTAATCGTTGAAACATATTACGTTTCAGAGCCTAATGATACAAATGCAAATATTGTGGGAGGAGTGCTTCCTGTAGGTTCTGTTACATACAGAGTTTATCTCGATTTATTGCCAGGTTATAAGTTTCAGGTTTGCTATGGTATTATTGACCATCCATTACAGATTAAAACCTCTACATTGTTTTTTAATAACGAAGATCGTGGTTCTACTGAACCGAATTTTTCATTTACCAATGCTGCAAAGAATACAGTAATGCTGGATTCCTGGATATCTGCCGGCGCTGCATGTAATGGTTATTTTGGAGTTTTAAAATCAGAAGATAATGGTGTGAACAACATCAATAACAATTTCTCTCCGCAGGTATTGCAAGGCCAGAATGCTGCAGCAGGAATTCCTTTGACTGTTCAGGATGGTTTGATTGCAGGAACTCCAGAAGCTGTTACGGTGCTTGGTTTGGATGGCGTAGATACTACATTGGAGAATGTTGCAATGTTTGATAATGTGAATGACGGTACAAATGGTCCTGAGTTTTACACGCTGGATGGATCCTGGTCCGCTTTGAATGGTACGTATGGCCCGGATACTCTTTCCAATAAAGTGTTGATTGGTCAGTTTACAACCGATGGGCAGTTTTGCTTTAAACTGAATGTGCAAATTCGTACTCCACAACAAGGTATTGTTCAGAATTTTGTGGCTGAAAATCCAACTATTCTTGATATCCTCGACTCAACGCTTTCGTTCTGCTCTTCTGGTGTTGGTTTTGCCGATGCGGTGAACTCTAATCCGCCTGCATTCAGTATTTACAGAAACCCAACTCCTGATTTCTTGAGTATGTGGGTGTATGCTTCCCGCAGGAATGCTGAATATTCATACAATGTTTATTCCGCAGAAGGTCAATTGATGTTCTCAAAATATCTGGGCCATTTGCAGTCAGACGTGATGGAAAAAATTGATCTCTCTGGACTTTCTTCCGGAATGTATTTAGTGGAACTGGTTGCTGACGGGACTTCTGCCAGTAAACGCGTAGTGAAATTCTAATTGCTGAGATTTAGTAAGCTTCGTCCAATTCTATTCCCTAACCTATAGCATAGATTCTTATGCAACGATTGTTGTTTATTGCATTACTATCTCTATTCTTTACCTGTGATGTTTTTGCACAGGGATTGGTACGGGGAAAAATTACCGATAACCTTGGTGAAGCACTTATTGGGGTTACCGTCGTGGTGAAATCTAATCCTTCCGTCGGTGCTGCTACCGATCTGGATGGGAACTATTCAGTCAAAATTTCGGAGACGACTCCGGTTGTTTTGGTAGTATCCTATGTTGGTTTTAAAACCATTGAAGAGACTGTAAATCCTAAAAATGGTGAAGTCGTTGTTTTAAATATTAAAATGGAGTCATCGGCTGTTGAGTTTAAAAAGGAAGCCGAAATTACTGCTACCAAAGTGAAAGCGGCTAATTATTATATGGAGGATATGAAGAAGAAGTCGGCAACTACGATCGATTATGTTTCTTCAGAGACCATGCGTAAGACAGGCGATAATAACGTCACATCCGCAATCTCAAGGGTTACCGGAGTTTCTAATACAGCAGCGGGATTTATTACAGTGCGTGGTATAGGAGATCGATATGTTAAGACTACTATCAATGGTTCAGTTATTCCTACGCTTGATCCATTCACAAATAATATCAAACTAGATTTTATTCCCGCTAATCTGATTGATAATGTTATTATCACTAAAACTGCTTCTCCGGAACTTCCAGGAAGCTGGGCCGGTGCTTATATATCTGTCGAAACAAAGGACTATCCGGAACAGTTAACTGTTGCTGCTGAAACACAAATCGGTTATAATACTCAATCTACTTTTCAGAAAGTGTTGGGTGGTGAAAGAAGTTCTACAGATTGGCTTGGTTTTGATAATGATTTACGTGACAGAGATAATACCGTTTACAGTAACTATTATTCGAATCCTACTCAATACCAGGAGATGGTTGCGTTGGGGCTGAAAGATTATTATGCTTCGTTAGGTATTACAGAAGCGTGGGATCCGAATACTCCCCTAGGACAGGATTTATTCAATCTCGGATTAATTGAGTTGGGCTTACTCGAACCTGCCTTGATTAACGATGCAAATGCAGTAAGTGCTGCGACGCAGGAATATCAGGAAACATTTGCGTTGGATGCGTTTAGTACAATCAATGCACCTGCAGCTGCACAGAATAAGAATTTTGCAAATACCTGGGAGATTGCCAGTCGTACAGCACCTATCAATTTCAGTCAGTCTTTCGGAGTTGGTAATCAGTATAATTTTGGAAAGTCTAGCGCATTAGGTTATCTGTTTGGACTCCGCTACGGTATGTCTACCAGTCACGATGGTGATGCAGAATTAAATCGTCCACGAATTGATCAGGATGGAATAATTGCTCCGAATTCATTTTATTCAAAACAGGTACTTACAAGAGAATTGAATACCTGGAGTGCTTTAGCAAAACTTGCATATAAGTTAAACGGAAATAATAGTATCGGATTTACATTCATGCCAAACTTTAATGGTACGAATAGTCTGAGAACCATTAACGGTGTCGGAATATTCGAAGATCAGCCGGATGCTGTTTATTTTTCACAGGACCAGTTCTATGAGGAACGCAGACAAATGGTTTATCAGATGCAATCGGATCATTTTATTCCGAAGCTGAAGACACGTATTCATCTGGATGCTTCCTACACTGATGGATATAGTAATATTCCGGATTTTAGAACATTGGGTACTTTTACCTTTGCCAATGGAAGTGTATTGAGTGGTTTGGGCGATTTGCCAAATACCCGCGATTTTCGTTACTTGAATGAAGATATGCTTGATTCGCGTATCTCTTTTGAGTTTCCGATTGGAGAAAAGCCCGGTAAAGTAAGGAAGATTAAAGTAGGAGCTGCTTACTCCTATTTAGATAGAGATTTTAATCAGTATCAGTATATCCTGGCAGGAACAGATAGTTCGGGTAACGTACTTTCCGGATCTTATGCTATTCCTGATGGTGACTTGACTGCCTTTTTGAATCCCTCAAATTTCGAAATTACTTCTTATGATTTCCAGGGTAGTCCAAATAAACGTGCTGAGTTGTTTTACCTTCAAACTGATGTTCCGGGTAATCGTACTATTGGATTCAGTGAGGTTATGGCTTCTTATGCTATGTTCGATTATAGTTTGAATTTCAAATGGCGTCTTGCTGGAGGATTACGTGTTGAGCAGGCGGATATCTTTGGTGATATCTTTGCTTATGATAGCGCAGGTTATGCAAAAAATGATATTCGTAGGAAAGCTACAGGTGATGATTTTTTAGCAAACCCGGGCAATATAAATACAACTAAGTTTTTACCAAGTATTAGTTTGATTTTTAAATATAGAGATGATGAAAAAGCTGCGATGAACCTTCGGGCAAATTATAGCAGGACAACAGCTTACCCAAGTATACGTGAGATAACTGAGAACAATGTGTATGATTTTGAATTACGTAACCTGGTGTTTGGGAATTCAAATCTGAAACCTGTGGATATCGATAATTTTGATTTGCGTTGGGAAGGTTATTTTAAAAAAGGAAACAGTATTTCAGTTAGTGCTTTTTATAAGTATTTTAAAAACCATATCGAATTGTTGAATTTCGAAAATGCGAATACATGGACCAATGTAGATAAATCGTTTGTAGCGGGAGTAGAGTTGGAAGGCGTTAAAAAGCTTACAAAGAATCTTGAGTTTCGTGCGAACCTTGCTATTATTGAGTCTGAAACGTTTGTCGTTATTAAAGAACTTCGTGATGAAGATGCCAATGGCGTGAAGGATGGTATTTATGAATTGGTACCGGCAGATACGCTTACACGAAATATGTTTGGTCAGGCTCCTTATCTGGTTAATGCAATTTTGAGTTATAATTTCGAAAAGCTAAAAGGAAATATTACTGTTTCGTACAATATCCAGGGAAAGCGATTGGTGATTGCTGCTACCCGGTATATTCCGGATGTGTATGAAATGCCTAGAAATGTTCTTGATGTTAAATTTTCGAAAAATCTGGGTAAGCATTTTGTGACATCCCTCACCGTTCGTGATATCTTGAATCAACCAATTCGTCGTAAATATGATCTGGTTAATGGTCAGAATTTTGATTTTGATAGTTACAGATGGGGAACGAGTATAAACTTAGGAATTACTTATCGATTGTAAAATGATGAAAGCGATACAACTCTTGAATAATATACGGGCAGGCTTTTTTATTTTTATTGCTGCTCTTTTTTTAATGATTGCCTTTCATGGACCCGTAGAGGCCCAGGTGAAGGGTGTGATCGTTGAAAACTACTACAAAGCAGATGCTAACGATATCACCGATACCCTGGCACGTGCTTTGATGCCTGGTGCAAAAACTTATCGCATTTACCTGGAAGTTGAGCCGGGTAGCAAGCTTCGAAAAATATTTGGTGATTCACTACATCCATTAGTTGTTAAGAGTGATTCCGTTTTTTATAATAATACCGATAGGCCTTCGAATGAGTTTGGATATGAATTGCAAATGTCATGGTTTGAGGATAATCCTATTTTGGCTTTGGATAGCTGGTTTACACTTGGATTGGCTGCAAAGGGTCAAAAGGGTGTTTTGAAATCTGTTGATTCAGATGGAAATAATATCGCCGGTTCAAATAATTTAGGCGGTACTGCAGCTATACCCGGTGGTTTACTTGTTAGTGGCGATTCATTTCTTGGAATACCACTTACAACCGCGGATGGATATGTCCCTTATTCTATTGCTCTAGGTTCCTGGTTGGATTACGGTTTTAAAGACTTCGCGGGAAATGATACCACTGTTTTCGGAGCGGATAGTATAGGCAATGAATTTTATTGTGTGGGCTGCGCCTTGCAACAACAAGTTGGTATTATTGGTCCTGCTGTTGATAGTAATAAAATTTTATTGGCACAGGTCACAACTGCCGGTATTCTGGAGTTTAAATTGAATGTTACATTGGAACAGTTGGATCCGCAATCGGGAAACATTGTTCTTGTGGATTATGTAGCTAATGATGATACATTGCGTCCGGGTGAGGTTGTTAGTGCGTCTCTGACGTATCCTTTGGCTTGTGGTTGTAATGACCCTGATTATCTGGAGTACAGTGGTTCGTATACTTGTTTTGAGGCTGATTCCTGTAAAACGCTTATTGTGTTCGGCTGCATGGATAGTTCAGCCTGTAATTATGATCCTGAAGCAAATTTTAACCTGCCCAATTTATGTTGTTATCCGGGAAAATGCAATGATCTGGATATTTCAAAAGTTTGTCCGGATTTGAATTTGGGTCGATTTGGAGGAGCCAATATTTTGGCATACCCAAGTCCTGTTGACGATGTTTTAACATTGGAAATTTTATCAGCGAAGAAAAAGCCGGCTATGCTGGAGATCTTTGATGCAATGGGAGCGTTGGTATATGCAGATAACCTGAATCTGGATGAGCAAATTACCGTGTCTAAGCACGATATACGTAATCTTTCCGATGGGATTTATCTCCTGCGTATTTCAGGAATGGAGTTAAATGAGACAATAAAATTGATCAAGAAGTAATAGTAGGGGAGATGTTGAATATGAAAATGAAAATTCAAATGAATATTGTTAAGGTTTCTTTGTTGTTCATGATTATGTTGGCTCAAACGCTACTTATCACTTCTTGCGAAGAAGATGAAAAGACAGAGCCTGTTCAGTATGGTACGGTGATGGATATTGATTCTAATGTTTATAAAACCGTTTTAATAGGTGGTAAATGGTGGATGGCCGAAAACCTCCGCGTTGAACATTATTCTAATGGCGACCCGATTACCCTGGTTGGCCAGTTTACAAATGACTATGCGACCTGGGATTCAGCAGCTCCTGCTTATTCTATTCATCCTGATGCTACTACTTTGATGGGTTATTTATACAATTTCGAGGCATTGAATAATCCCGCCGGACTCGCACCAGCAGGATGGCATATTCCTACAGACGAAGAATGGAAACAGCTTGAAAGTAGTTTAGGGATGGAGTCATCTGCGATTGCCAAGACTGGATGGAGAGGAACTACAGAAGGTGATGCTTTGAAAGCAACAGGAGTTGATAACTGGAAAAGATATGATCCTGTTTGGGCTACAAATTCCAGCGGTTTTAATGCACTTTCCGGATCTTGTCGTTTATTTAACGGGGAATTTGGTTACCCTGGTAGATTATATACTGGTTTTTGGTGGACAGCCACAGAAGATCAAACTGAACCAGGAAAAGCATGGTATCGTTATCTTGACTATAAATCTTCAGCTGTATTTCGCCAATCATTTTCGAAAAGATATGGATGTAGTATCCGTTGTGTGAAAGACTGATTGTCAGCTCAAGTATTTCAAGCATATTTCAGGTAATTTGAATCCCTGATTTGCTCTTTTTTGGTTAAAAATATGATTGGTATTTCCTTTGAAGTTACCAAATAAATCTACCTTCTATATTACCCTTGTTTTAACGAATTATTAAGGGCTTTTCTCTTAAGATTGCGTTCAACTACTATTAAAGTTTTAATAAGTTAGAGAACATTGCAAGATATTATTGTGCGTCTACTTTTGGCCTGTAATCAGAGTGATTAGTCTAAAATCAAATAATATCTCTAACAAAAACAAAATGAAAAAACTTATTGCAAAATTAGCTGTTGCTGCCGGAATGGTTGCTGCTGCTGGCACGATGGGCTTTGCCCAGAACAATCTTGGAGCTGATTGCGGATGTCCATCTGTATCAAGCCGTCCATTGAAAAACCTCAGTGATTATGCTGATGCAAACGGAAACCTGCTCACCAGCACTTACCTTGGTTGCGACACTACTTATGTATTGAATGCAAAGCTTTGGGTTGGTTCAGGTTTAACCCTGACTATCGCTCCAGGTGCTGTAGTGAAAGGTTCATTAACTGCGGTTAATACTCCTCAGAACTCATTGATCATTACCCGTGGTGGTAAACTCAATGCTGCTGGTACTACAACATGTCCGATCGTTTTCACATCTGCTAACGATCCAATGAATGGTACTTATCCAATGGGAACTCGTGGTGAGTGGGGTGGAATTCAAATCTTAGGTAGCGCTCAGTTAGCTCGTCTTGGTGGTGTTGCTATCACAGGTGGTGGAACAACAGCAAATGGTGAGTGGGTAATGGAAGGATTGAATGCTGATCCTCGTTCTGTATTTGGTGGTGGTTCAACTCCAAATAACAATGATAACTCAGGAACTCTTCGTTATGTATCTATCCGTCATGCTGGTGGTGCAACTGCTGCTAATACTGAGCTGAACGGACTTTCATTGGGAGCTGTTGGTTCTGGTACTACAATTGAATACATCGAAGTTATTGCTAACGATGATGATGGTATCGAGTGGTGGGGTGGTACAGTAAACTGTAAATACCTCAACTTTATGTTTCTGAATGACGATGGTTATGATATGGACATGGACTATGATGGAAAATTGCAGTTCCTGTTTGGTGTTAAAGCTCCTGTTGCTGTTGCTTCGGGTGGAGAAAGTGGATTTGAGTGGGATGGTGATGAAGGTTCTTCTACCTGGTTCGGTGGTTACACTTCTGCTGTTTCAACAATTAAATCTCACCCTGTTGTTTACAATGCTACTATCATTGGTAATGGTTCTAACACTGGTGCGGGTGGTACTGGTACAACTACTGGTAACCCATTTGGTATCAGCATGAAGTCGGATGCAGAAGGTGAAGTTTACAATTCTATCTTCACAGGTTTCCGTGGTGGTATCAATCTTCAAGGTGGTTCTGATTCTTCATCTGTTAACTATGATATCAACCTTGTAAAAGTTCAGTGTAACCATTGGGTAGGTTGTACTTTCCCTGCTTCTAAAACTAACGTTCAATTCACAGGTGCTGATTCTACGAAATTCTTCTCTGAAGGAAACGTGAATACTAACACTATCCCTGGTTTTGATTATTCTTTCAACATCAATGGTGCAACTAACGCTGTTTCTGATAACATCGATGTTACTCCAACGACAAACCTTGCTACAACTTGTACTGCTCCAGCAGATGGTTTCTTCACTCCAGCTAACTACCGTGGTGCGTTCGCTGCTGGTAAAAAGCCTTGGTTGAATAATTGGGCAATTACTTCAATCGTCAATATCGTTCCAGGTCTGGCTCCATGTCCTACTGATCTTGATGGTTCTGGTGCTACAAACACTTCTGACTTCTTGATCTTCGTTGCACAGTTTAACCTGTCTTGTAACTAAGAATCTGTATTATTTAATTGTATTGAAATTAAAATATTACTAAGAAAAAAATTATTATGAAAATCAAAAGTATTTTAGCAGGATTATGTCTCCTGCTGACGGGTACTCTTGCCAATGCTCAAAATGGCTTAGAGAATATCGTCATCGAAAAGTATTATGTATCCAATGCAGCTGATCAGGCAAGCGCTAACAGTGACCTGTCAGGTGCTGGATATACTACAGGTACTCTTCCTGTAGGATCAGTTACATGGCGTATCTATGCTGATCTTCTCCCAGGTTGGGGTGTTCAGTCAGTATATGGTATCCCAAGTCACCCGCTCTCATTAACTACTTCTACTTCTTTCTTTAATCACCCAAATGGTAATACTACCGGTGGTAACTTCTCCAGTAATGGTACAGGTATCCTTGGTTCAGGTACTACTCTTCTTGATTCATACCTGGCTTGCGGTGCTGTTGCACCAGGCCGTTATGGTGTATTAAAGTCTGAAGATAATTCTGCTGCAGTTCCAACTGGTGGTGGTAACAACTACATCGCTGGTGCTGCTACAGTTCTTGCGAACAATGATCCTTCTGCTGCTCCTGCATTGACGTCTTTTGATGGGATTTACAACGTTGGTGGTACTCCTGCATTGCTTGCCCTTACTTTGTTGGGTGATGCTGCTGCTGCTCCGGTAAATATCTTTACAGATGGATCAGTTGTAGGTGGTACTTATAACTCTACCAATACCTCCTGGGGTGTTCTTGGTGAGCAGGTAGGTGCGTTCCCAACAGGAACAAACCGCGTGTTAATCGGTCAGTTCACTTCTGATGGTGTGTTCTCTTACAATCTGAATATCCAGCTTCGTAACAACACTACTTTCGCTGTTCAGCAGTATGTTCCTTCTAATGCAACAGGTGCTGAAATCCTGTTCCCTGCATTGGCCGGTACTTTGAATCAGCCAAACCTGTTGCCTTCAGTGAGTGTGCTTACACCTTCAACCGGTGCAAGTTTCCTGGTTGGTAATACGGTAAACTTCACTGCTTCAGCAAGTGATCCTGATGGTTCAATTGCTTCAGTTCAGTGGTTGGTTGATGGTTCACCAGTTGGTGCTGCTCAAACAGTGGCTCCTTATTCATTCAACTGGACTGCAGTTGCAGGTGCTCACACTATCACAGCTCGCGCTACTGATAACAATGGTGGCCAGACTACGTCTGCTCCTGTTTCTATCACCGTTGGTGTTGTAGTTGCTCCTTCTGTTTCAATTACTGCTCCTTCAAATGGAGCTACATCTGTAGAAGGTCAGTCTATCACAGTTTCTGCTAATGCTACTGATGATGGCGCTGTTGATAGCGTTGTGTTCTTCGCTAATGGTTTATTCATTGGTGTTGATGCTACTGCTCCTTATTCTGTTAGCTGGACTGCAACTGAAGGTGCTATCGTATTGACTGCACGTGCTACTGATAACATCGGTGCTCAAACTACTTCTGCTCCTGTTAACATCACTGTATTCGATTCTTCTGCTGCTTATGCTATCATTTCTTCTGTAAATGAGTGTCAGTCTAGCACCTTCTGCTTGCCGATCAATGCACTTCAGCCTGTAAATGATGTAATCGGATATGACGTTGTGTTGAACTATGACAAGACTAAAGTTATTCCTAATGGAGTTATTACAGTTGCATTTGATCTGATCAATGCTAACTATACTTCAGTTGCTTCTTCTATTGATACTGCTGCTGGTCAAATGTTGATCTCTGTATTCTTCAATGGAACTGCTCCGGCTAATGCTGAGTTCAATGGTTCTGGTGAGTTATTGTGTGTAGGTTTCGCTAAAACTGCTGGTTTCGGTTCTGAAGATACTGCTGTATTTACTATCCCTACATTGCAAGAGTCTTATATCAATGGTGTTAATCCGAAAGTAGTTACTCCTGGCGATTATGTTACTTATCAGGATAGCCTGTTTACCAGCGAACTTCGTTTCTGGTCTAACAATCTTCCAATTAAGTATGATGCGGCTAATCCTAATGATTATCTGATCACTAATATCTATGGAAGTTCTAATGCTACTTGCGATACTGCATCTTTGGCTGTAGGTACTGCTGTTCAACCTGACTTGTTCGGTAACTTCACTTACAATACTAACAACGGTTCTTACATCAACCTTCAGCATGATATCGCTGCGACAACAAGCGTACAGCCTGTTATCAACGGTTTTGATGCATTCCTTACCCGTCGTGTATTGATCAATGATGCTACCTTCCTTCCTTCAATCTATCAGGTTCTTGCGATGGATGTTAACCTGGATGGTGTTATCTCTGCAGGTGACTTGTCACAAATCAACCAGCGTACTGTATTGATCCTTCCTGAATTCCGTCAGGCATGGAATTACAGCGCAGGTGGTTCTGTTCTGAACAACCGTTTGCCTTCACGTGACTGGACTTTCGTTGATAATTCACGTTTGAATTCTGATAACTCTTATCTGATTTCAACTACTTATCCTGCTAACGATGGTATCGGTTATTCTAAGTTTGATGTTCCTGTAGTTCCTTTCTGTCTGGAAGTTCCTTCAGATACTCAAGGTACTTGTATCGTTCTTGATCAGGAAATCTATACTGGTATCCTTCTTGGAGACGTAAACGGTAACTATGCAACTGTAGCAAACAACGGTGCATTCCGTTCTGCTGCTGATCAGGTAGTTCTTGATTTCGCTTCTGCTAAAGTTTCTGGTAACTATGTTGATGTTCCTGTTACTTTCACTGCTTCTGATGCTATCAACGCTGTTGACTTCGCGGTAGTAATGAATAACAGTAACCTATCTTATCATTCTGTTTCTACATCTAACAGCAGTGTTGAAGTACTTGCTAACGTTGCTGCTGATAACACTCTTCGTTTAACTTCAAGCAGCCTTGAAACTCTTGAAAACGGTCAGACTGTTGCTACAGTTCGTTTCAGCGTGAACAGCGGATCATTCAACGCTTCTGATATCACTTTATCTGAAGGTTACCTGAATGGTGAGAAAGCTGGTATCTCTGCTACCGGTGTTGCTGCTGCAGCTGATGTTAATGTTTATCCTAACCCTGCTCGTGGAATCCTGAATGTTGTTTCTGTTGAAGATGCAACCGTTCAGATCCTTGATCTCGAGGGACGTATGTTAATGCCACAAATGAATGTAAATGCATTCCAGAAGTATGAAATCAATATTTCTACTTTGGCTGATGGAGTTTACATGGTTAAAACTTTCAATGGTAACTTCTCTTCAATGAAGAAGATCGTTGTTAAGAAGTAATCTCGTTATAGTGTTTTGTGAGCCCCGGCCTATTGCCGGGGCTTTTTTTATATAAGATTAATTTACCCGTAACATTGATAATATCCGTTGTAGTTACTTTCACCGCGCCCTCCAGGTTTAGCTCCATCTAATATGAAACCCACAGATAAAGTAATTTTATTGTTTTTAGTCTTTCATTTATTTGTGTTCAATGCCAAGGGAGGAGAGAGAGTTGTCTCATATAAGGATAATGCCTCCGAGTTTTATTCTTTGGAATTACCGGTTGAAGCTTTAAATATAGATTCGCTGGATACAGTCTTTTTTAATCTGGCTGCTGCTACCTGTAATGGCTCAGTTATGTCAGTCCCTGTTTCTATTTATTCCGATGATCTGGTTTATTCTATTGATTTTGCTCTTAAACTTAATCAACCGGAGATTGAGTATAATTCAATTTTATCGTCTAATGGTAATCTTTTTTATTCAGCAAACTTTAATGTGGCCGATAGCACTTTGCGTTTTACCAGTTTCAGTATTGTTGAAATTGATACCGGTATTAATCTTTTTTCGGTGCTGTTTAATATTGGACCAGAGTATATTGATATGACCGATTTTCCTGTTTATAGTGCTTTGTTAAATGGTGATAATTCTAGTTTTAAAATCAAGAATACTCCTCCGGAACCAGTAATTGATCCAATTGGTAGTATAAACCTTGTTGCTGGTGATTCATTGGAGTTAAATATAATTACTTCGCCCGGAACTTCAATTTTGTGGTTTAATGGGGAATCGGATAGTGTTGTTTATGTTGACAGTGCCGGTTTGTATTCTGTTACGTTGATCAATCCCGGTGGTTGTGCCACTATTTTAAGTCTGGAAGTATTTCTGGCAACTCCACTACCCGTTGAGTTTACGTCAGTGGAAGCAGTATTGAATGCAGATGGGGTAGAGGTATTATGGACTACCGCCTCGGAATCAAATAATGATTATTTCTTCGTTGAAAGTTCATCCGATTTGTTGGAGTGGAAACGTCTGGGTGAAGTTCCTGGGGCTGGATTTAGTAACCAGTTGTTGTCGTATTCATTTCTGGATTTTCCGGTTTTTGAGGGGTTAATGTACTATCGTGTTGGACAAGTGGATTTCGATGGAACTTCTAGTTATTCAAAAGTCTGCCCTGTGCGGTTGAATGCTTCTGGTTATTTCTTAAATTCCGAGTTATCGGTATCTCCAAATCCTTCAGTTGGAGGTGGAATTACTTTAAATGTACTTCCCGTTGATATTTTATCCGTGAAATTGAGTTTATTCAATATGTCAGGTGAATTGTTATACTCCTTTTCTTCTGCTGATTTGGCTAAGGACTCCAGGGGATTATATGTGAGTTTGCCGGATTGGCTAAGCCCTGGTATATATAATTTGTTATTGGTGGATGGCAAAATGACAAATTCGGCCACTTTTATCTCTTATTGAGACTGCTTTTTGCTGATTGCATAGAATTTACATTATGGTAAAGTTGTATTGACATTTTTATTAAAACACTCCTGTAGTTTTGAACAATACTTAAAACTATGAAAAACCGTACTCCATTTATAATTCTTGCGATTGTGCTGCTTTTTTCTGCTTCTGCAACAATCAAAGCTTCGTCAGTGAATGGTTCTGCTTCTGATAATATGTCTGTAAGTTCTTTCGCCCCGATCGACTATAGCCCTTCAGTAGCAATTGACTCCCTGGATACGCTTGTATTCAATATGGGTGCTAGTATATATACTGGATCTAAATGGACATTTCCGGTTTATTTTAAGTCGGATGACGTAATTAATGCAGTAGATTTTTCTTTTATGTATAACCATGCAGTTTTAGATTACGATACTATTGTGAACCTGAAGTCTTATTTGCAATCGTTGGAAAATTACAACTCCTTTGATTCAACAGTATATTATACATCATTCAGTACAACTACTATTGATAATAATACTAATTTAATGAGAGTAAAGTTTAATGTCTCTACTGGTTCTGGTAGTTTTCAGCCTGCTGATGTTTTCAATATTATTGGTTACCTCAATGGAGATGTTTGTGCGGTAAAGATCATCCCGCTTGCATTTACTGGTTTGAATGATGCAAATCCTCTTTCGTCCTTTGTTGTTTATCCAAACCCGGCATCCGGTGCTATTTATGTTCAATCGCCATTTGCGGTGAATTTCGATGTGCAGGATATTTCAGGTAAATCAGTTGTTAACCAGGCAGTATTGAAGGCAGGTGTAACAGAAAGAATCGTTCTTGATCTTGCGCCAGGTATTTATTTCGCTCGTATTCAGGATGAGAATAATGTGGCGGTGAAACGCTTTGTTGTTGAGTAGTCAGTTCCCTGATATTTAGGTAATCCGGTGTTCGCCCTTGAGCACCGGATTTTTTATGGGTATGTGTTTGAACAAGTGTTTTTTATTACATTAGCGCACTACTTCGAATTATGAAATATACCTTCTTGATTGTTAGCGTAGTTATGGTTGTTGCTTCCTGCAGCCCCAAAACTAAACCCCAAACCACTGCTATGAATCCGGATGTGCAGCGCATGCTGTCAAAATATCCTGATTTTACGAATGAGCAGTTCATTGCCGGACAGAATTTATATGAGTCAAATTGTGGCTCTTGCCATAAGTTGAAGCCAGTCAACGCACAAGATGAGGCTGGCTGGAATAAGATCGTTCCTCCCATGGTGGCGAAAGTGAATAAGAAATCCGGTTCTGAAATTCTGGATAAGGATAAACAGGAGGCGATTCTTCGCTATCTGGTAACAATGGCGACTAAGTAAAAGCTAGATTGCTTTCATAGAATTGCGAACAGGACATCTGTTTGTTATTCAATCCTTTTAAGGTGTTAAGAACTGTTCGGTATCTATACTGATGGACGCGGTATGCTGTAATATTTGTAAGATTGCAGCTCCCAATGATAAGTTCACGTAAAGTCAGGTTCTATACCTTGTCCTTCTTAAAACATGATTTTAAAGCAGGACTTACTGTCTTTTTCGTGGCATTGCCCTTGTGTCTTGGCGTTGCACTTGCTTCCGGAGCACCCTTGTATTCTGGATTGGTAGCAGGTATCATCGGAGGGATTGTCGTTTCTTTAATTAGTAAATCTGAACTTAGTGTTAGTGGCCCAGCTGCCGGACTAACAGCCATCTGCATTAGTGCTATTTCCGATCTGGGTTCACTGGAGTTGTTCTTTACTGCTGTTTCGATCGCTGGAATTTTACAGCTCATCATTGGTTTGTTAAAACTGGGAGAGTTTACTCATTTTATTCCTTCTTCAGTGATTAAAGGAATGCTTACTGCAATTGGTATCATTTTGGTCTCTAAACAAATTCCATTGTTGCTGGGATATGACGAACCTGATTTCTGGACCAATGAATTGTTTAATATTATTTCATTTCGTCATGGTTTTAGTAATCTGAAGGATTTCAGTCAAAAAATTTCAATCGGCGCTCCTTTAATTGCCATTCTCTCTTTTGTGGTTTTATATTCCTGGAAAAAATATGTTGCTAAGTATGTTGCTGTTATTCCTGCCTCCTTTGTTACCGTGTTGTCTGGAGCGATAATTGCATTTTTTATGACGCTTTATTTTCCTGGAATTTCCTTAAGTGTAAAACAATTTGTACAGGTGCCGGAGAATGTTTTCGCGCAGGTTCGCTTTCCGGATTTTGCTGCTGCACTTACTAATGTTATGGTTTGGAAATATGCCGGTATTGTAGCTTTTGTTGCATCACTGGAAACACTGCTAAGCGTAGAAGCTATTGATAAACTTGATCCTTATAATCGAATTACTCCTCAGAATAGAGAGTTGGTGGCGCAGGGAATTGGAAACTTTATGAGTGGGTTTGTAGGGGGTATTCCTATTACTGCAGTTATTGTACGTAGCTCAGCGAATGCAGAAGCCGGTGCAAAAACAAGGTTATCTGCTTTCTCTCATGGAATTTGGTTGTTGTTGGTTGTGTTGCTGGCTGTGCCTGTGGTAAATTTAATTCCATATTGTGTGCTTGCTGTTCTGTTGATTCGTACCGGTTATAATCTGGCGAAGCCTTCGATGATAAAAGCAGTTTATAAGCAAGGGAATGAGCAGTTTTATCCGTTTATAGTGACGGTGATTGCAATTCTTTTCACTGATTTACTAATCGGGGTGATTATTGGTGTAGTGCATGCTTTGTTTTATCTGGTGAAGCATACTTATCGTGCCGGATTTACCTGGCAGGAAATTAACGAAGGACATCACAAACATATCAAAATTGAATTGGCTTTGAACGTGAGTTTCCTCAATAAAAAGAAGTTGCGTGATGCACTGGACAAAATCCCTGCATATAGTGTGGTGGAGTTAAGTGGCGGAGATAGCGTATATATCGATAATGATGTCCTTGAAATTATCCACGATTTTAAACATAAAGCAAGGCAGAAACATATTTCACTTACTCTCTCCGGTGTGCCTGATGTAATTACATTGGCACTGGATGATCATCACTGATGATTGTTTTGTTTTTTGTGCTGATTTCTTTGGAGTAAGTGTTGATGAACTGACTGTACCATTTAGCAGATTCCTTTATAATCCTTTGCTGATTGGTGTAATTTATGTAAATCAGTCCAAAGCGTGGATAATACCCTTCTGCCCATTCAAAGTTATCAGTGAGCGACCAGGCGAAGTATCCTTTTACGCGTACGCCCTGGTTTTTCGCTCTTAGTACTTGCTGTATATTCAGTTTCAGATAGCTCATTCTATCTGTGTCTAAAACACTGTTGTCGGTAACCTGGTCAGGATAAGCTGCTCCATTTTCAGTGACCAGTATGTCTTTGATTTCGGAGTATTGATTGAATTTATGAAGCAGGTTGTAGATGCTTTCCGGATATACCTCCCAGTTCATCATTGTAGATGGAACTTTTCTTGATTTTACACCAATCAGTTTGGCCCTGATATAAGGAGTATACCAGGAGTGTCGTACAACTTCACGGGTATAGTTTTGTATTCCTATGAAGTCAGGTATTTCTTTCAGTTCTTTTTCGTCTTGTGGTTTAAAGTACTTTTCAATTTTTTGAAGGAAAGGAAGATCTTGTATCGGGTATCCTTTGCCGAGTAATGGTTCAAGATAAAACCGATTGAGTAATGCATCTACTCTTTTGGCGGCTTCGAGGTCTTTTTGTTCCTGGCTGTAGGGGCTGATCCAGGAACAACTGAATGTGGTGCCTGCATAGGCTTCTTTGCATTCATTGCGAATTATTCGGATTCCAGTTGCTTGTGCAAGCGCAGTATGATGGGCGGCTGATAGAAAATTGTCCATACCTCTTTTCCCGGGTGCATGTACACCTAAAAAATATCCGGCTCCTGTGTAAACGAGTGGCTCATTTAATGCCATCCAGTTTTTTACACGGTCTGAAAATGCTTTGAGTAATATTGTTGAGTATTCACTGTACCAGCCAATGATGTCTCTGTTGTTCCAGCCGCCTATATCTTCTAGTTTTTGTGGCAGATCCCAATGATAAAGTGTTATCCAGGGTGTGATATTTTTTTCAAGGCATTCATCAATTAACCTGTCGTAAAAGTCTAGCCCTTTTTGATTGATATGTCCTTTTCCTTCAGGTAATATTCTGGGCCAGGATATAGAGAATCGGAAGTTGGGTATGGCCAGACTGTTTACATGTGCAATATCTTCTTTGTATCGGTAATAAAAGGAACAACTTGTTTCAGGAGTATGTGCACCTGAAATTTTATACCGTTTCTTTGAAAATGTGTCCCAAATGGATGGTCCTTTCCCGTCAATGTTTGCTGCACCTTCAGTTTGTGCTGCAGAACATGCAACGCCCCAATGAAATATTTCGTTGTTCACTTGATTTGCAGGTTAGCCGGGAATTCCTG
>JAGOJO010000016.1:19860-31533 GCA_017995075.1 Bacteroidia bacterium
CCGATCGAATCGGTATTTTTTGGTCTGGGTGCGAGTGGGTGTAGTGTGACAGCCTGATTGCTGAGTCCGATGCAAACTTTTTTTCGAAGCTGGCAGGCCCAGGCAGAAATAGGTTCAAAGTCACTGATGATTAAATCGTATTTTTCTACAGGTAAGCTGCGGATTTCTTTGATCAGTCGGAGTGTGTCGAGTCGGAGGTAAGTCTTTAATAAGTCTACGCCACCTTTTTTGCCAAAGATGAATCCAAGTCCTTCAAATTTATAGTCGATGGGGAAGGGGAGGGATAATTCCCACTGTGATGCGCTGACGAGCACATCTACCTGTGCTTTCTTTTTTAAAATAGGAATTATCTCTAATGCCCTGCTGATATGTCCGTTACCTGTGCCCTGTATGGCATAGAGTATCTTCATTTCTTTTACTGAGTTTAATGACTGATCCCTGATGATTGCTGTGTATCTCTTCGAGAAGTATATCAAAAATCTGTTTGTTGTTTAGAAATACGGCGTTTTTATTGTTTACTTCTTCTTCTGCAGATTTTTTATAAGCGCCGGGTTGATGATGGTATAATTCCCATTTTCCATTGTCGTATTCAAGTGCGGTGAGGTTTTCTACCCAATCGCCGGAGTTGAGGTACATTACTTTGCCATCTGCGTTGCTCATTTCTCTGATCTCCGGCTGGTGAATATGTCCGCAAAGCACATAGTCATAATGATTCCCTATAGCAATTTCAGCACATATTTTTTCGAAGTTGTTGATGTATTTAACTGCACTCTTTACTCCGTTTTTAATTTTCTTGGATAAAGAAATTTTTTCTCTTCCGAATTTTGCAAGGATGAAGTTTGCACAGGCATTTAGCAGGATGAGTAGGTCATATCCGATGGCGCCAAGCTTGGTGAGCCATTTGGCATGTTGCATGGTTACATCAAATACATCTCCGTGAAATATCCATGCTTTCTTTCCGTCAATCTCCAGCAGCAGTTTGTTGTTGATCGATAAATTGCCGATGTGAAATCCTGAGAATTTCCTTAGCATCTCGTCGTGGTTGCCTGTTATGTAATGTACAGGGACTCCTTTCGATGCCAGACTTACGATTTCTTTTACTACCTGCATATGTGATTTCGGAAAGTAGTTTTTACTGAATTGCCACATATCTACTATGTCTCCATTCAGGATGAGTAGTCCGGGTTGAATGGAACGTAAATAGTCTACAAGCTCTGAAGCATGGCAACCATAAGTGCCCAGGTGTACATCTGAAATAACAACTACTTCAACTTTTCTTCTGTTGTCGGTGTTTTTCACAGTCGTTTTCAACAGTAAGATGGGTTTTTGATTTCAAAAAGTAGTGTGGATGCATGGTTGAATCGATGCCATATTTTGCGAAACCGGAAAATGGCAAAAAGGTCAGTGATGTTTCCAACAAGGTTGAGTAAAAATGCTGACATGATCTTCTTTTTCATGTTGCAATTTTACGTGGAAGTCTTTATTGGAAGATTTCCGAAAGGTTATTGAATTGTTAGGGATTCGGAGTTCCCTGTTTTCAACAAAAGATTGTTGCTATCTTTTATTAGAAGAAAAATCAGCTGGCATTATTAATGCTTCTGTATAAAAAGTATTGACTTGGCAGTAGCGAATATATATTGCTTCTGTTATTTTACAATAAACCAGGGGTTAAGTAATTCGCTCTTGTTATAAATAACCGACGATTCATCATGTGCGTTTATAACGCTGTATCCTGCACTCATTGCAATGGCTTGTCCTGCTGCTGTGTCCCATTCCATGGTTGGTGCAAAACGTGGATATACATCTGCTGCTCCTTCTGCTACTAAACATAATTTAAGGGAACTGCCTTTCGAAATCATCTGCAAATCGCCATGTTCTTTGCGTAGTGATTCAATATAAGCTGCCGTTTCATCACTCATGTGTGAGCGACTGGCTACCACAGTAAATGGACGCTCTGCATCTTTTACCGGTAGTTTTTGGGAGGCTGAAATGAATTTATCGGCGATGTGTTGGGCTTGTATAAGATGACTTAAATACTCAAAGTCGCCTTCCATCTTGAAACTTCCGCTTCCTTCGCAGCCAAAATAAATACTGTCAATGATTGGTGCATAGATTACACCAAGTACCGGAACTCCATTGCGTATTAATGCGATATTGACAGTAAATTCTCCGTTTCTTTTAATGAACTCCTTGGTGCCGTCCAGGGGATCTATTAACCAGAACATTTTCCATTTGTTCCGTTCTTCAAAGTCAATAGTTTTTCCTTCTTCGCTCAGCAGTGGTAATGCACTTTCCTTGAGAATAGCGGCTATTTTTTCATGGGATCGCTTGTCCGCTTCTGTGAGTGGACTCTTGTCATCTTTTATCTCTACAGTAAAAGAAGTGCCGTAAACGTCTTTAATTTCCTTTCCGGCAAGTACGGCCGCTTTGATGGCGACTGATAAAAGTTGAAGATAGCTTTCCATGATTATTTATTCGATTATGGACATTATACGATCATACCCGCACCGATGGTTTCATTGGTGGCTTCATCAATCAGGATAATACTGCCGGTGTAGCGGTTTTTACGGTAAGAGTCGAAATACAATGGCACCGTTGTCTTGATGCTGATCCGGGCAATGTCATTCATGCCGATTTCTTTGTCTTCTTCGTTTCGGTGAAGAGTGTTGATGTCGACTTTGTATTTAATCTCTTTTACAATGCAACGGGCATCCTTTATCGTGTGGCGGATTGCATATTTGCCTCCAACATTCAGTTTAGTTGCGTTGAGCCAGCAAATCATTACATCAAATTCCTGTGAGATATTGGGCACGTTGTTTTCCCTTACAATCATATCTCCTCTGCTGATATCTACATCGCGGTCAAGCGTCATTGTAACTGACATAGGTGCATAAGCTTCTTCAATCTGATCACCGAAAAGTTCGATGGATTTGATAGCCGCCGTTTCTCCGTTTGGGAGAATTTTTACTTTGTCGCCGGGCTTGTAAATTCCGCTGACAATTCTTCCCGCATATCCACGGTAGTCATGGTATTCTGTTTGTTGCGGACGTATTACGTATTGTACCGGGAATCGGCAGTCAATGTGATTTTCATCGCTGCTGATGTGTAAGTGCTCCAGTAAGTACATGAGGGTTGGCCCCTGGTACCATGGCATTTGCTCCGATTTGTCTACAACATTGTCTCCTTTCAATGCACTGATTGGAAGGAAGTGAATGTCTTTTATGTCAAGCTTGCTGGATACAGTGCGGAACTGATCTACAACTTTGTCAAATACCTTTTCGTCATATTCCACCAGATCCATTTTGTTGATACAAATGATCAGGTGAGGTATCTGAAGTAATGATGCAATGAAGGAGTGACGAATCGTTTGTTCCAATACACCTTTACGTGCATCTACCAGAATGAGCGCAGCATTGGCTGTTGATGCTCCGGTAACCATGTTGCGGGTGTATTGAATATGCCCGGGCGTATCTGCAATGATGAACTTCCGTTTCGGTGTTGCAAAGTAACGGTAGGCAACGTCAATCGTTATGCCTTGTTCGCGTTCGGCTTTTAACCCGTCTACGAGCAGACTTAAGTCAACATGTTCAAATCCTTTTTGTTGGCTTGTTCGCTCAATGGCTTCGAGCTGATCTTCAAAAATCTGTTTACTGTCGAAGAGTAATCGTCCGATCAGCGTGCTTTTTCCGTCATCAACACTACCTGCTGTGGTAAACCGCAACAGTTCCATGTTCATGTATCCTTCTGTGCTAAAATCACTCATTGTATTGTGAATTTACGAATGCTAATTGATAATTTATTTTTATTGATGCTGCCGTGTTTAAAAGTATCCTGCTTTTTTACGGTCTTCCATAGCAGTATCACTTCGTTTGTCGTCGGCCCTGGTTCCACGTTCTGTGGTTTTACTGGCAGCTACTTCATCAATGATTTCATCGAGTGTGGATGCAGGTGATAATACTGCACCGGTACAAGTCATATCACCAATGGTGCGGAAACGTACTGTCATCTCTTCTACTTTTTCATTGTCCCGTAAGGTGATAAAGTCAGAGTGTGCGAGTAACATTCCGCCGCGATCAACAACTTGTCGCTGATGTGTGAAGTAAATATTGGGAATAGGAATTTTCTCGAGTGCAATGTACATCCATACATCCATCTCTGTCCAGTTGCTCAATGGGAATACACGGAAATGTTCTCCTATGTTTTTTCTGCCGTTTAGCAACATCCAGAGTTCCGGACGCTGATTTTTCGGATCCCATTGTCCGAACTCATCACGATGTGAGAAGAATCGCTCTTTCGCTCTTGCTTTTTCTTCGTCGCGTCGTGCTCCACCCATCGCTGCATCTACTTTGAGTTCTTCGAGTGCGTCAAGAAGTGTGATTGTCTGCAGCATGTTGCGACTGGCATTCGGACCTTTTTCTTCCTTGGCTCTTCCGCTGTCGATGGAGTCCTGCACATGACGTACAATCAGCGTCGCTCCGATTCGTTCAACCATTTCATCTCTGAAGGTGATTGTTTCCGGAAAGTTGTGGCCCGTGTCAATGTGCAATAATGGAAATGGGATTCTGGCCGGATAAAATGCTTTCCGTGCCAGATGTGTCATTACAATTGAATCTTTTCCACCTGAGAATAACATAGCAGGTCTTTCAAACTGTGAAGCTGCTTCGCGGATCACATAGATGGCTTCTGCCTCCAGCTCGCGCAGGTGATTTAAATGATAGAGAATCATCCTTTTAAAGGTTTAATTCGTTTATACGTATAGTTGAGGATTTTGTTCACGCAGGTTTCCATGTCTTCCCGGTCTGTGTGAACAGTGATTTCAGGCTGTAAGGGGGCTTCGAAGGGCGATGAAATCCCGGTAAAGTTAGGTATTTCTCCTTTACGGGCTTTGGCGTAGAGGCCTTTTACATCGCGTGATTCGCATACTTCAAGTGGGCAATCAACGTGGATTTCTATGAATTCGCCAGGGTTGACAAGCGCTCTTACGCGGTCTCTGTCTTCGCGAAATGGTGAGATGAATGCAGTGAGGACAATGATTCCGGCGTCTAAGAATAATTTGGATACTTCTCCGATACGGCGTATGTTTTCACGACGGCCTTCTTCGGTGAAGTCGATGTTGTTGTTGAGGCCATGGCGGATGTTGTCTCCATCAAGGAGATAGGTTTTGTATCCTGCAGCATGGAGTTCCTGTTCTACACGGTCGGCAAGCGTTGATTTACCTGAGCCGCTGAGGCCGGTGAACCAAAGTAATGACGGCTGCTGATCGAGCAGTTTCTCCCGATCGGCTCTGCTGATTTTATAATCCTGTTTGACGATATGTTTGTTGCTCATCGTTTATTCTTAAATGAGATTATACCACCAGGCTATGCCGAATATTGTCATGGCCATGTAGATGAAGGTGGGGACTATTCCATAGCGGATGTAGTCAGCGAATTTATAACCGCCGGGTCCAAATACCATGAGGTTGGTTTGATAACCGAATGGTGTGATGAAGTCGGCTGAACTGGCGAAGGCGATGGTGAGCAGCAATGGTGTCATGTCGTGCATGCCGATTTGTTGTCCTGTTGCTACTGCTATCGGGAATGTAATTGCTACGGCGGCTGCATTGGTCACAAACATGGTGAGTATATTGGTGACTATGTAGAGTCCTAAAATAACGCCGAGTGTTTCGTGTAACTGCGATGTGACATTGATAACTTCCCTGGCGAAGAGCTGATCTGCTCCGCTGTTGGAGATGGACTTACCAACACCAATGGCTAAGGCAAGCATGACCATGAGTTCAAGGTCGAGCGATTTCTTGATGTCATCTACCGTAATACCTCCAAATAAGGCTATACCTCCGGTTAGTAGAAACAAGGACATGAATAAACTCATAAGGCCACATGCTTCGAGTATAAATGCTGCTGCTATTCCAAGTAGAATCCATCGTACAAGCCTTTTGTCTCCGTGGTTGATCTCTCTTCGCTTGGATACAAGTATCAGGTCGCGGTTTTGCTCTACGCGTCTACGAAACCCTTTTCCTGCAACAACAAGCAGGAGATCGCCATTCTGTAATTCAATTTCTCCGACTTTGCCACTGACCTTTTCTCCGTTTCTGTTTACAGCTATAATGCCGGCGTCGAAGATCTCCCGAAAGTTTGTTTTGTTAACCTTCTTATTAATGAGATTGGAGTTGGGTGATACAATTGATTCGATTATTTCAACTTTTCCTGTTGTTGGATAGTCGGAATAGTCTGCCGCAACCAGATCTTTCTGATTATTGATGAGGTCGATTACAGTGTCTGTTTCTCCTGCGAATATCAAAATGTCGTCAGGTTGTATAACTTCTTTGGGCGATACCGGTGCGATGGGCTTTTCCTGGCGTATAATCTCTACTACATATAAACCGCGAAGCTGTCTGAGTTTGTTGTCGTCAAGCGATTTTCCAACGTAGGAGGAGGAGGCCGGTACGCGCGTTTCAATAAGATATTCTCTGGAATGCTCTTTGAAATCAGTTAAAGCATCCGTGCGGTCAGGTAAAATTTTATTGCTGAAGAGTGTGATGTATAAAACAATCAGAACCATGATTGGTAGTCCGATGGGTGTGAATGCAAACATCGGAAGTGGTGCTAGGCCTGCGTCTGTGGCAAGTCCGCTTACAACAAGATTGGTGGAAGTTCCTATCAGTGTAACGGTACCTCCGATGATGGCAGCCATGGAGAGTGGCATGAGTACTTTCGATGGACTGATATTTTTCCGTTTTGCCCAGTCGTAAACATAGGGCATCATTAATGCGACGAGAGGTGTGTTATTTACGAAGGCTGATACTGATGCTACAGCCGTCGACATGCGAAATAAAAATGCCTTGTATGACAAGCCTGGCCTTAATAACCGGTAAATCGAATAATCGAGCGCGGCAGATCGTTTGACTACATCGCTGATGATGAGCAATAGAAAAATCACTGCAATCTGTTCATTGGCAAAACCACTTAATGCTTCCTTCGGGGTAATAATGTTTGCCGCCATTAAAACGGTAACGGCCATCACGAATACCATCACCGGCTTTACAAATTCCTTGTAAAGAGAAATGACAATTCCCAGTATGACCAGACTAACAATTATTACTTTAGGATCATTCATGCAGTACTCTTATTAATCCTTTAACCATGATGGAAGTTGCCGGTATCCGTTTTTTTCCAGCATTCCTTTTAACTCCCGGTTGTAAGGTTGATATAGCTCACGAAGCAATTGCTTTGTGTTTTCATCCATCTTCTCGCTGCTGCTGTTATCGGCATTGAAAGAATAATAGATGCTACGCAGTTTCTTTTTTAGTCCGTGATTTCTTCTCCAGAAAGCTTCCATCTTTTTGTTGATGCCCAGAATGACTTTGTGGATGGACTTGTTTTTATAATATACTGTTTTATTTTCAACGGTGAAGTCACTGTCGCGGAATACCGACGTGTCCAGACCTAACCATTTGGCAATGTCAAAGGTAAGTGCCTTTGGGTTCTCTTTGAGGTCATCAAAATAAACAATCCGTAAATTATCACCATAACGGTCAAACCATGGCTGGAGATAATCGCTGTAGAATCCTTCCCGGACTCCACGGGTGAAATAATTTTGTTTACTTGAATCGTGTATGCCTTCAATGGATTTGCGAATGAAATCAGCCATGTCTACCTTCTCTTCCAGCATCGCTTTGGAGCGGATATGGTTGTAGAAGGAGCTAAGTCTGTCTACTGGCTCCCGAAGCATCATAATGACTTTTGCCTGTCCGCAGTGCTCGAGGATGGCATCGGCAATTTGTTCTTTTCCGTAAATGTAACTCGGACTCGCCTCCATCACATACCGCTGACCCTGGCAATGACTGAAATAACTTTTATATTCACTGATAGGTGGCAATTCTCCTCCGTCACGCAAAGGCATAAAAAATCCTATCTCCTTAATGTGAGATGCGCAAACATCTGGATGCTTGGACAGGTATACAAACAAAGAGGTTGTCCCTGCTTTGTGTACACCCCCAATTATCAAGTTAGGTAGGCCGGAATTCATAAGTAGACCTTCTTGTACGAAGAGGGCCTGATTTTGTTTAAGAAACTATTGTTTTGGTGCTGCGAAGGTAGTAATGTAAAGTGACCCATCACTATGGTGGAAGACTTCAAATTTTTTCAGCTATCGTTTTAACTCGTTCAGATACGGAATTTGCCCGTATACAGCGTTTTATCACCGGATCGGCCCCTTTTTTGTACCTTGGTCAGCCCATGCATAGATCAGAATCAAGCAGTTTTAGGCCCTTTCCGGCTTTCATTCGTCAGGATTGGTGGAAGGGCAAATATGGTGTCGTTCATATACGGTTTGTTGGAATTCTATATGTTTTCCTTGCACTTACCGTTAATTTGCAGGCTCAGAATCGCTATTTCATTGTAAATTCGGATGTTACGTTCGTTTCTGAGGCTGCTTTGGAACGAATTGAAGCAAAATCATCTGAAATGAAGGGGGTTATCGATACAGACACCCGCTCTTTTGCCTTTAGTGTTTCGAATGAATCGTTTCAAGGGTTTAATAGCGATCTTCAGAAAGACCATTTTAATGAAAATTATATCGAATCTGATAAAAATCCGTCCTGTCTGTTCAGCGGGAAAATTATTGATGATATCAACTTTTTGAAGGATGGCACCTATCTCGTACGGGTGAAAGGAATTTTAAATATAAAAGGTATTCCACAGGAACGAATCATCAAAAGCACTATTTGGGTGAAGGGGAATGATATATTTATTGAATGTGATTTTGGAGTGTTGTTGGCCGATCATGAAATCAGGATTCCTCGCATCGTACAGCAGAAGATTGCACCGGAAATAAAAATTAGTGTGAAAGCTAAATTGAAAAAGGAGGTGAAGAAATGAAGAAGGTGTTCGGATGTGTCATTTTACTTCTTTTGTTTTTTGATGGAATGGCTCAGCGTCCGTTTTTTCGGGAATTAGTGATCAATAAACTCAAAGAAGATCTTCGGGTGAATGCAATTGCTCAATCTAACGATGGTCTAATCTATTTCGGGACGGACGACGGTCTGTATAACTATGATGGATTTTCGTTTGAGTCATTGCATGCTGCCGGAGATACGATTTCGAAAAAAATATCTGTCATTTCTTCTTTCGAGAATAACAAACTTATTATCGGGACCGAGAAAGGGAAATTGCTTTTATGGAGTAACAACAAATTGAAGTCAATTAAAAGCCCTGTTCATAGTCCGGTAAAATCCATTGTTCGTTATGAGAATGGTGATCTCTGGCTTGCCAGTTATGGTGAGGGGATTTACTATCGGATTGGAAACGACTGGCATCGTCTGGCAGGAATTCCCGACCCTTACATTTATCAATTGATCCTGCATCCGAATGGTACTTTATGGGCCGGAACAGATGGTGGCTTGTTGGAAATTAATCCATCAACGAATCCGATTACCTATAAAATTTATAATTCCGGAGATGGATTGCCGGATAATATTGTTAGAGCTGTGGGCGTAATGCCGGATGGAAATTTGTTGCTTGGTTTGCAGGAGAAGGGCATTTGTCAGTTTAATACGAAGACTAAAAAGTTTATAAACGTTACCGGTGATCTTAACTGGAGTTATGGTGCTGTAACTTCATTGACACGTTTACAGAATGAATTCTGGCTGGGAACAGAAAATGCCGGCATTATCGATTATGAGTTTAGTGGTGATCGGCGAATCCGGCAGTTTAATAATGCCAATTCATTTCCGGGAAGTAAAGTACAGGCCATTATGCGCGATACTGAGGGAAATGTATGGATTGGTACTGATGCAAAACTGGTGATGTCGCCCGGAGAGAAAGTGGAATATGTGGAAGCAGTTGATAATTTTAAATTCGATAGTGTGCAGGCCATCGCCGCCTGTCCTGAAGGCTATATCTGGTTCAGCTCTCCCAAAGGTCTTTTTCGTTTCGATTATCTGGCGAAAGATGAAAACCGGATCGTGAAATTTAAAGTGGATCCGAAATTGCCCAATTTGCATATCGTTTCACTGTATGAAGATGATTTTGATAATTTATGGATCGGTACTTTCGATAATGGATTGTATTGCCTGAATACAAGATCCGGGAAAGTTCGTCGCTATACAGAGAAGAATGGTCTGCCTAATGCCAATGTTATAGCAATTGCAGGAAGAGGCACCACTGTTTGGCTGGCTACTTTGGGTGGTGTTATTCGTTGTGATAAAATAATCCCCGACTCCGGTAAAGATGATGACTTTGCTTATTCTTTTGGTGAGTTGGGAAATGGAGGAGAGGCTACCTACAATGGTTTTGTTTATTGTGTGTTTATCGATTCGAAAGGCCGTGTATGGTTTGGTACTGATGGTAAAGGATTGGTGATGTATGATGGTTTTACTTCGCGGTCGTTTGTAGGACAGACTTCGGGTAAGGTGGTGTATTCTATAACTGAAGATTTATTCGGAAATATTTGGTTCAGTACACAACATCAGGGGGTTTTTCGTTTTGATGGACGAAATTTTAAAAATTATAATCTTTCACATGGATTGTCAGAGTTGGATATCGCTGGATTGAATCTTGATAATAACGGAAATATAGTTGTTGTAAATAAGAAGGGTCTAGATATTATTAATCCGAAAACTTTTGAAGTAGAAAATATCGGGGAGGAATCAGGACTGAAGTATATTGATGCAGATCTGAATGCAGTTACCCGCGACCGAAAAGGAGGAATATGGATTGGAACCAAAACAGGTATTGTGCGGTTCTTTAATTATAATAAAGGAGTCAGTAATAAACCTCGCCTTATTTTAAAAAGAGTGTTGTCGTTTATGAAACAGGATATCGGATTGCAGGATACCGTTTTTGAATATAACCAGAATAATATTTCCATAGAGTATACAGGACTGTGGTTCTCGCATCCGGATCTTGTTTCATACCGCTATCGTATGAAAGGGTATAGTAATGATTGGATTCCTACCCGCGATCGTATTGTTACCTTCCCTAATCTTCCTCCCGGAAAATATACATTCGAAGTAATGGCCGGACTCGAAGGGCAGTTTCGAAATGCTTCTGTTGCTTCCTATCATTTTGAAATTGTCAAACCTCTATGGAAAAGAAACTGGTTTGTGATTTCTATCATATCAGGTCTGGCATTATTAATCCTGTTTTATATTCGCGACAGAGATCTCCGTTTGCGAAGATTGGAAGGTTTGAAAAAGGAAAAAGTGGAATATCAATATGCAACTCTGAAAAGTCAGGTGAATCCTCATTTCCTCTTTAATAGTTTCAATACCCTCATTGCAATTATTGAAGATGATCAGAAGAAGGCTATCAGTTATGTAGAGAAGCTGGCTGATTATTTCCGAAATATGGTACGTCACCGCGATAAAGATGTGATCTCCCTGGAGGAGGAACTGGAAATGGTAAATACCTATTATTTTCTACAACAGAAACGATTTGGTGATTATCTTGAACTGGAGTTGGACGTTCCAACACTCTGGAAGCAGGAATTCGGTTTGCCTCCTTTATCTCTTCAGTTGTTGATTGAAAATGCAGTGAAACATAATGCCGTTTCTTATGAAACACCTCTGAAAATTCAGGTAACAGCTGCAGAGAATCATTCTCTTATCATTTCGAATAATCTGAATCCAAAAAAACAGGCAGAACCTTCTACCGGTATTGGATTGGATAATAT
>JAGOJO010000016.1:31633-40596 GCA_017995075.1 Bacteroidia bacterium
TATCCGATCGACTATAATCTGGATGAATTGGAGACCATGCTTGATCCGGATCAGTTTTTCAGGATTAACCGACAGTTTATCATCAATATCAGCTCGATCGATAAAATGCTGGCCTGGTCGAAGTCAAGGGTTAAAGTAGTGTTGAAACCACCGACTACTGAAGATACCATTGTAAGTACTGAGCGGTCCCCCAATTTTAAAGATTGGCTTACCGGCAGTAAATAAATTTCAGAAATTACCCCGTTTACCACTTTTTTTCCCGTTCAGCACCTCCGTTTCCCGATTCAGAAAATCGAAGTATGTTCCGTACAACGGCTGCCGTACTTTTGACGTTGGAAGCCTATATGAACATGATAAAGTTAAACGGGACAGTACTTACAGCATTAACAATAGTTTTAACTATTTGGATGTCAGCCTGTAAACATGATGTTCCCCAGCCGGTTATAACTGATAATAATGGAAATGGTGGCGGAAATGGTGGCGGAAGTACCGTTCCTTGCGATTCAGATACCGTTTACTTCAATAGTCAGGTTTTACCTTTTCTGGTAGCGAATTGCGGGCAAAGCGGTTGTCACGATGCTGCTTCTCATGAAGATGGTGTTATCATGACCTCTTATCAGGATATTATTAATTCAGGCATTGTTGAGCCAGGTGACCCGAATGATGGTGATCTGATAGAGGTGTTAACTACAAATGATCCGGATGATATGATGCCTCCTCCTCCGGCAGCTCCTCTTTCCAATCAACAAATTCAGTTAATCCAAACATGGATTGCACAAGGGGCTCAAAACCTCGATTGCAGCGGTATTTGCGATACATCTAATGTGACCTGGTCAAATACCATTCGTCCGATTATTCAAAATAAATGTCAGGGTTGTCACCAGGGTGGTTCTCCGGGTGGCGGGTATGATTTAAGCAACTATGCCGGCGTATCGGGTGCTGCTTTCGATGGATCATTACTTGGTTCAATTCAACACCAGACGGGTTGGGTTGCCATGCCGCAAAACAGCAATAAACTGCCAGATTGTGATATTGCAAAAATTCGGATCTGGGTGGATGCAGGTGCACCAAACAATTAATAAAACATCAAACCATAAAACGCAAATTACTCTCGTGAATCAATTGAAGCGCCTATTGAACCCGATGATTCTGGCAACCGTTCTTGGATTGCTATTCTCAGGTTGTTATTATGATGTGGAAGAAGAATTGTATCCACCAACCGGAGTCTGTGATACAACAAACGTGACGTATACCGCTACAATCGCTCCAATCATGACCGAGTATTGTACAAGTTGTCATAGTGGCTCTGCACCTTCGGGAAGCGTTGACCTCTCTGATTATACCAATGTGAAATTATATGCGCTTGATGGATCCTTATACGGTTCTATGAGTCATGATCCAAACTGGTCGGAGATGCCCCAAGGCGGAAATAAACTGGATGATTGCACACTCTTGAAAGTGAAAATCTGGATCGATAACGGTACCCCTAATTAATTATGAAAAAAATACTCGGAATCATTGCTCTTCTTGGATTACTCGCTGCAGGATTAGGTTACTATTATTATAACAAACCTACAGAGAGTCTGGCAGATGCTAAACCTGCTTTTACAGTGAGTGCAGATGCCCTGTTTACCGAATTTGAATCTGATGAAACAGCTGCTAATAGCAAGTACCTGGATAGAACAATTGAAGTTACAGGGAAGGTGATGTCGGTAAATGCAGATACAAGTGGTCTTGCAATTACATTAGAAACTTCTTCGGGCATGTTCGGTGTAATATGCAAGCTGGAAGATAAACAGGTGGAGGAGTCGGCGTATCAGGCCGGTCAGCAGGTGAAGATGAAAGGACAATGCACCGGTTATTTAATGGATGTGGTGCTGGTCCGTTGTGTGGAGGTGAAGGAATAATAAAGTACGAACACATATAACAAAACATAAAACACAATGAAAAAATCTATTCTGCTTATCGCTGCTGTAGGTGCAATATTCGCCGGAACAGCATTCGATATACTTGAAGATAATGGTAAGGCCGGTTATACTGGGTCTCCGAATGAATTACTTTGCGATGATTGTCATAGTTCTTTCAGTGGCCCTAATGTTGGAAGTGGTACAATCTACCTGACTTCAACGATGTCAAACTGGCAATACGTTCCCGGTCAAACTTATACTATTAATGCAATTGTTAAACATGTGGGTCGTCCCCTTTTCGGATTAGGTTTGGAAGCTCTCACCTCTTCAAATTCAAATGCAGGAACATTGCAAATAACAAATTCAGTTAAAACACAAATTAAAACAAAAACTGTGAGCGGCGTTACCCGGAATAATGTGGTGCATAAGCTGAATGGTGGCTTGACTGCCGATTCAATGGTTTTTACTTTTAATTGGGTGGCTCCTGCAACCAATGTTGGAAACATAACTTTCTACTTTGCCGGTGTTGCTGCAAATAATGACGGTGATGAAGCTAACGATTATGTGTATAACAGCACTAAACTGGTAACACCTGCAAGTGCAACCGGTTTGATGGAAAATTCTTCTGTGAAGTCGGCAATGAAGTTGTATGTGAATGCTGAGAATAATATCGTATTGAATTATTCTTCAACTGTAGCCGCAGCTCCAAATGTAGAGATCTATGATCTGGCCGGACATCTGATCGCATCACGTTCTTTCGATCAGGAGCCTGCAGGAGATGTGAAATTGGAAGTGGAGCGTCCGTTAAATATTCAGCCTGGTGTGTATCTGGTTAATCTGATCTCCGGTACTGAAATCTTCGGTGGGAAGATTCTCCTGAATAATTAATAAACTCAATTCAACTATTGCAGATTTCAAACACAAATCTGCATCTGATTTAATTTTAAAAGACCAAACAAAAAAACTATGAAACGTATTCTTTCAGTAATTGCGTTGTTTTCCCTGGTGACATTGCAAGGCATGTCGCAGGATCGATATTTTACCCGAAGTGGTAAAGTTAGTTTCTACTCAGATGGAGCTACAGAAAAAATTGAAGCGCATAATTCACAGGCGACAAGTGTATTCGTGGCGTCAACAGGAAATTTTGAATTCGCCGTGCTGATGAAGGCCTTCGAATTTGAAAAGGCATTGATGATGGAACACTTCCATGAAAATTATGCCGAGTCAGATAAATATCCAAAGTCGGTATTCAAAGGTGTTATCACCGATATCTCTTCTGTGAATTTCTCGAAGGATGGTGTGTATCCGGTAAATTACAAGGGTACTTTAACGATGCATGGTGTTACGAAAGAAATTACCGGTAAAGGTACTATGGAAGTGAAAGGCGGAAAGGTGATTGCAACCAGTACTTTTATGGTGTTGCTTGCAGATTACAAAATTGATATACCTGCCCTGGTGAAAGATAAGGTTGCCAAAGAAATTAAAATTGTAGTAAATGCGTCTTATGAAAAAATGCGTTAATCAGGGCATTGTCCTGTTGTTCGGGTGGTTGTTGCTATCTGCTACCACTGTGAAGGCACAGGATGATCTGCTGAGCTTGTTGGGAGATGAGGAGAATAAGAAAGAGTTCGTAAAGAATGCTTTCAAGGCAACCCGTGTCATCACCGGACAATCAATGGAGCAAGTGGCAGCAGGTGTGCTCGATTTTCGTATCCTGCATCGCTTCGGCCGTTTGAATGAGGGTGCTTATGGTGCTTATGGTCTCGATCAGGCTACCATTCGTCTCGGTCTCGATTACGGTATCAGTAATCGTATTATGATCGGTGTAGGCCGTAGTAGTAATCGGAAAGAGTTGGATGGCTTTATCAAGTACCGTATGATCTGGCAAGGAAAAGGAAAAGGTTCTATTCCGTTCTCTGTGATTCTTATCTCCGGCGTGACGAAGGATGGTCTGAAGTGGGCTGATCCGGATCGGGATAATTATTATACTTCGCGGTTATCTTATTATCATCAGATGTTGATTGGTCGTAAATTTTCTGATGCATTTAGCTTGCAGTTGATGCCAACTGTATTGCACCGAAACCTCGTTCCAACCACAGAGGATAATCATGATATTTATTCGTTGGGTATTGGGACACGATTGAAGTTGACTCGTCGTATTGCAATAAATGCTGAGTATTTTTATAATCTGCCTAATCAACTGGGTGCTTCAAATACAGATGCATTGTCACTGGGTTTTGATATCGAAACCGGTGGTCACGTGTTTCAATTGCACTTCACCAACGCGCTGGGCATGAATGAACGTGCATTGATTGCTGATACAGATGGTAAATGGGATAAAGGTGATATTCACTTCGGATTTAATATTTCCCGTGTGTTTACACTCTCAAAACCGAAAACGTTTAAAAAGTAATTAAGAAAATAGTAGTGTGGAAGGTTGAAGGTGGCCGGAGCTGAAATGCCGGTCACCTTTTTTTATAGATGATTCTTGAAATTGAAATTTACTTAACCCACTATTTATGGAACCTATGATCGTTTAATAGAAAAACATGTTATAGGCGCGTTTGAAGTATTGCCCAATCTTGCGAAGTGGTTTCATTAGCATGGTCATCATGTTTGGTTTGATGCCATTTAATTTCCATGCCATTTTATCTTCAAGGTTCGCTTTTAATTTTACAAAGAAACTCACGTTGCTGACTCCTCCCATGCGCATTTTAACGATGGTTTCGTTGAGGTAGGCAAGTTTGATATTGTTCTTGTGGATGAGACGAAGCATTAACTCATAATCGGCCGACAGTTTAAGTTCAGTATTGAATCCGCCGAATTTTTCGTATACTTCTTTTCTGACAAAGAAAGTTGGGTGTGGTGGCATCCAGCCTTTCAGAAAATCTCCTTCCTGATATTCTCCGGATTCCCAGGTGCGCATCACTTTGTTGGTGTCGTTGCGGTTTACAAATACAAGGTCTGCATAAACACCTTCTGCATCGGGATTTTTTTGGAAAGTTTCAACTACGTGTTTTAATACCTGCGGATGTGCATACAGATCGTCAGAGTGCAACATGCCGATGATTTCACCACTTGCATGTTTGATTCCTTTATTTAAAGCATCATATAACCCTTTGTCCTTTTCTGAAACGATCTTGGTAATTTTGTCTTTGTATTTCTCCGCAATCTGTAAGGTGCTGTCTTTCGATTTACCATCAATGATAAGATATTCTACATTCGGATAGTCTTGCATTACTACCGATTTGATGGTGTCTTCTACAGTGGCCGCACTGTTATAGGTAATGGTGATGATGGAAATTTTCATCTGCTTCTGGTTTTCTTTTTCGCTGTCGGTTGTGAAGTGCATGGTCGTTTCCGATCAGCCCTTCTGTGCCGGATTTCTGATTATTTATCGCTAATAACGCGTTCTCTGATGCGTACTGCCGGGTTTCCCTTATACAGCGCAAAGGGCTCCAGGGTTTCCGCTGCAACCGATTGTACCGTTAAAATGGCATGCGATTTTATCGTTACTCCCGGACATACCACCGATAATGCGCCGACCCAGGCTCCGTCTTCGAGGGTTATTGGCTTCACAATCAAGTCAAAGGTAGGCTTTTTGTAGTTGTGATTACCACATAATAACATGGCTCCCTGGCTGATGCAGCAATTCTTGCCAATTTTAACCTGTGCCAGATTGTCAATCCAGGCGCGCTCTCCAATCCAGGTATAATCGCCAATTTCAAGTAACCAGGGGTATTTTATGTTGACATTGGGCTTGATGACGACGCCTTTGCCCACTTTTGCCCCGAATAACCGTAGCAAAAAGACCTTTAGTCCGCTGAACGGATTGAGTGGGTTCATGAAGAAAAGGATGTTTATATAATACCAGAGTAGCCTTTTGATAGGTCCTCCTCCGGGATTGTACCAGCTGTTGTTGTAAGTGGAGAGTTGTGTTGTTCCCTGTGTCATGGTTGGATTGATTCAGGAGAATAAAATATGATGTTGTTGAATTGACTCGGGATTACGAATGATTTTCTCTGCTAAGGTTAATGCTCCATTGCTCCATTTATCGAAGGTGGTCTGATCCATTTGTCCAATGGTACATAATGCTTCACGTATGGAAGATTCTTCGCTTAAAGGGAATTCCCAGCCTGCATGTTGGGATGCAAGGTTTTTCCAGGGCGTTTGATCGCTGAGAAGTACCGGACATCCTGCTGCCAGACTTTCTACAATCGAATGTCCGAAGTTTTCATTAAAGGTAAGTAATATGCTGAGATGATATTCTCTGAGTGTTTCCGTGACTTTTTCATTGGCGATGGCTCCTTTGTATTGAACACGGATGTGTGATGGCATCTGTTGAATCAGATCTTCACATCGTTTCCAGTATTCCGGCTCTTCCACAGGCCCGTAAATATCAAATTCTACACGGAGAGAGGAGGGAAGTCCGGTGAGGATTTTTAATGTTCCTTCCAGATTCTTTTTGTAAGATATACGGGATAAAAAGGCTGCACGAAGTACTCCCTGATTCTTTGTGCGTGTATATTGTTTTAACTCCCGCGGTTGGCTGAGGTTTAAGGCGACAGTGGCGTTGGCGTGTTTTCCAAAGATGTTTTGTACTTCCCTGGTTTCTGCTTCCGACGAGGTATGCCATCTGATGTTCCGGTATAGTCCCATGATGCGGGCGTTAAGCAGAAATAATTTTTTCTTAAGCGGCTTGATGTTTAAGGCTCCGGCACCGAGCATTCCCCGTGGTGCAAGTACTACTTTTCGTGTCGGAAAATGCCGTTTCCTGACCATCAGCGGATAAAGAGTAAACGTTTTTGAAAAAACAGAGTTGAGATAAATTACATCGGCTCTTTCTTCGGTGATGATTCGTTGAATATCGTTATAACGTCGGTGGCTAGCCGAAAGATAAAGTACTTCTGTTCCGTCAGGTCCCTTGGTCCAGACATCCGATTGAATGTTTTTATAAGGAGTGGTTTCGTGGAGATCTGTATCAGCCGTGACGATGCGGAAATGATAATCGTTTTTCAGATGTCCGCACATATTAGCTACAGAACGGATAGGTCCGCCGGCTTTGTAACCGGGCAGATACCAGTCAACAAAAACAAGTATTTTTTTCTTCTCACTCAACGTTCTCAGGATTCTATGTTGTTGGTTTGCATCCAATGTTCAAGCACCGTGCATAACCACATGTCGAGCCAGCGTACTTGTTTGTCTCCCGCCTGAAATCTTTTCCAGGAGTCGATCAGGTAATCGCCATGAATAAAATCCCGCTGTGCAAGTTGTCGGATATGTTGGTCGCAGAGTGGCTGCAGTTCTTTCTTTAACCATACAGCCCATGGGAATACAAATCCCATTTTGGGGCGGTGTACTACTTCGTGAGGCAATAAATCACCCAGACTGTCTACGAGGAGTTTTTTCGGTATGAGCGGTTTTTTGTATTCGTCGCTGATGCCAAGTGTGTATTCCGCAAGTTTGTAGTCGAGGAATGGTACACGGACTTCCAGCGCGACTGCCATGCTCATCTGATCTGTATCCCGCAGCAACACATTCTGCATGTAGGTGGTGATTTCGGCAACGCTAACACGGCTTAATAACGGTAACGACTTACCGCGGCCTCCTAACTCATGATCCAGTATGCGCTGAATTGCATCTGCATTCACGTTGTTGTTTTTTAGGAGCGCTGCTACGTAATCAGGCATTCCTACCTGGCGTGAAAGCGGGAATGTATTTCTCAGACTCCCGTCCTTTAATCCCAGAAGCTGTGCTGTCTTTTTAGCAGTAGTATCTTTTTTGAGTGCTGAATACAGGGCACCTCCGGCCGTCCTCAAACTACGTGGAACCTGAAACAACCATTTCTTTTGTTCTAGTTGTATACTTCTGTTGAATACCGGATATCCTGCAAATAATTCGTCACCGCCAAGTCCCGAGAGCGCCATAGTGATACCGGCTTCACGGGTGATCTTTGATACAGTATAGGAATTCGGACCATCTCCGCTCGGATGATCGAGAGAGGAGAGTGCTACAGGTAATTCACGAAGGAAGTCATCCGGTTTCAACCGGAATTCATGATGATCCGTCTGGAATTTTTCCGCCACCATCCGCGCAAATTTGGCTTCACTGAATTCTTCTTCATCAAAAACAATGGTGAATGTTTTCACTTTCTGTTCCTGAATCCTGCTCATTAAACCAACAACTGCACTCGAATCTATTCCTCCGGAAAGAAATGCACCAAATGGAACATCACTGATCAGTCTTCGCTCTACAGCCTCCATTAACAAGGTGTATACATCTTTGCAAACTTCCTGATAGGATTTACCTTCTGATGCTTTCGAATAATTATCCCGTGGCGACCACCATTGCCCGATCTCTATTTTTCCATCTTTGGCGTAGAGATGATGTCCTGGCATGAGCATGTACACATCTTTGATTAATGTGTTCGGCGCATGTACTGTCTGATAGGTGAAATATTCATCAATGACTTCCCGGTTAATTTTTCGATCAACCAATCCGGAGTCCAGAATACCTCTCACCTCTGAACTGAATAGAAATACACCATCTTTATGGTGGTAGTAAAGTGGTTTTATGCCAAGACGATCTCTGGCGATAAATAAATCCTGTTTTTCAAAATCCCAGATTGCAAAAGCAAACATGCCGTTGAACTTATGTAAACATTCCTTACCCCATTTTAAATAAGCTGCAAGTATTACTTCCGTATCACTTTGTGTTTTGAATGGATAATCGTTGATTTCAGCTCGTATTTCACGGAAATTGTAAATCTCTCCATTGAAAACAATGGCCAGCTTTCTGCTCTGGTCAAACATAGGCTGATGACCCGCCGGACTCAAATCCAGAATTGCCAGTCGACGTTGGCCGAGTGCAATTTTTTCACCCACATACGTTCCCTGATCATCAGGACCACGATGTGCAATCCGGTCATTCATCGATTGTAACCGACGTTCTGCATCTTCTGGTAATCGTACACTATATATTCCGCTTATGCCGCACATATCAGGATTTGTTCAATATTTTCCAGACAGTTTCTGCCCAGGTTAAAGGTGTGATTTT
>JAGOJO010000098.1:0-1987 GCA_017995075.1 Bacteroidia bacterium
GCGTCCAGCAAGTTCGTATAGGCGATACCGGTATGAACTCCCAGCGACCATTTTTCTTTTTTCACTAAGCGGTAACCGATCAGTACAGGGACACTCAACCGGCTGAAAGAATTCCGTACCATCGTATCTGATACCACCACTTCATTCAGGGAACTCACAGCACCGGGAGCCAACGGATCAGAATACGTTAAGGCGACACCGTTAGTAGTAGTCAGTGAACCGAAGGTAGTATCCATATACATAAAAGCTGTTCCGGCAGAACCATCGCTGGATGCCAGTTGTTTGAATTTCCAGTCTTCCTCTTGACGGGAATAACTAATACCCGATGTAATCACCCAACGGCTACCCACGCAGGCATTGACCTCTACTCCACCCAGGAACGAAGCAACCGGTTGCTCTGCATTGGTCAGACTTGCTGCATCCACCGCATAATTATATCCGGCGTACTGATTACTCCATTGACCGGCACCGGCAGCCAGAGCCAGCTCCCAGCGGAGTGAACGTGGTGATTTACCTTCGTTGCCCTTTGAATCGGGAAACAGTGGAGTAAGTGTATGCTCATTGATCAGCGACAATGCCATTGCGATCGAATCGGCAGGAACCGCCGGTGAAGAAGCAACAGTTTCATCTTCACAGTCGTCTTTCTGCAAAGCCGCAGAAGATTCTTCCGGTAGAAAAGGATTCTCCTCTCCACCAAACGAACTTACAGGTGAAACCGGCTGTTCATCTTTCGGAGCAACGGTTATCTCCTGTGCTGGTATCACCGTTTCCGATTTTGCTTTCCGCAAACGTTTGCGCTTTTCCCTGCGCGGAGTGGATTTTACCGGAGCAGAGGATAGTGAATCATCCGCAGAAGAAACGTTGGATGCACTTTCAATAGCGGAAGATACTATATCATCATCCCGGTCAACGCTTTGGGGAGAAGATGTATCAATGGAAACATTCGACGATGAATCGACAGAAGTTAAAACACGATTGTTCTCCTCCTTCCAATTCGAAAAAACGAAATACGACAACAGCGCCACACCGGCCAGCACTGCCGCTGCACGGAAATACAATTCCGGACCGGCATTCAACCACCAGAACACCACCCTACGTTTCTTTTTCTTCTCGCCAATCTGCTCATGAATTTTCGCACGCAGATCAGCCGGAGGCTCCTCACGGAAGTCCTGCAGCCGACGAAAGTACTCCTGATCCTGATTATTTACATCACTCATTTTCCGAACTATTTAGCGAAGGTCTGATGTCTTACGAACCAGTGCCTCCACCTGTTGCCTTAATTGTTTACGCGCCTTGAAGAACTGTGTTTTACTCGTACTCTCGCTAATGCCCAACTGCGCAGCAATTTGCTTATGACTAAACCCTTCCACTGCAAAAAGGTTAAACACCATCCGATAACCTTCCGGTAATTGCCGGATCATCTCCACCAACTCTTTTTCACTCACCGCCGGCCAGGGATTATCATCCTCCTCCGGCACCATCTCCGCCGCAAACGCCAACACCTGCTCCGACTCTCTTTTCTTCTTCTTATAAGCATCGAGTGCCAGATTCACAAACAACCGACGCATCCACCCCTCAAACGAGCCCTCCCCTGAATACTGATGTATACGTTCGTATACCCTTATAAAGCCCTCCTGGAGAAGGTCCTGAGCCTCCTCCCGATCCCGGGCATATCGCAGACAGATACCATACATCACCGACGAGTAACGGGAATAAATCCCATCGAAGGCATCTTTATCTCCCTCCTTACAGCCCCTGATTAGCGCCTGATCAGGTTGCATATTCATTTGTAAGACGAAGGTAATTTAAAAGGTTGCTTGGGGGGATTAAAATTTGTGGGGGGATGTAAAATAAGTATGGGGTTGCGGATTACAGATTCGAGAGGTAACCCCGCCTTGAAGTGGCGAAGCCTACTTCAAGGCGGGGTTACTCTCGATTACGGAGTGATTAGGATACTACAGATGGTACGGATTTACAGAGTACAGAT
>JAGOJO010000098.1:2087-10868 GCA_017995075.1 Bacteroidia bacterium
ATGTGGTCCGGTGCTGAATTCGCCGGTGTTGCCGATGATGGCCAATACTTCCCCGGCGCGGACGTGATCGCCGACAGATTTTAAAAGCGCGGAGTTGTGTTTATAGAGTGTCATCAGGTTATTACCGTGCTGTACACCGATAACGTATCCGGTTTCAGCAGTAAAATCGGCGATGACTACGGTACCTTCGAGTGCTGATTTGATGACTTCATTTGCGCCGGCTACGATATCGATCCCAAAGTGCTTTTGCGCGGCATTGTATTTATTCGTGATGGTTCCTTTTAGCGGTGTAAAAAACGCAGTACTTCCAATTCCGGAAGCAAAGGCCTTTACGGGACCTTCGGCCAATTCAAATTTATCGCCGGCTTCCATCTGCTGACGAAGCAAGGCATCCTCCTCTGATTTTTCGAGTTTGCGGATACTATCGTAGAGCGGACCGGTGGCAGTCGCTTTCAGAGGTTTTGTAGTATCTGTTTTTTCGTTCAATACATTCAGCAGATTATTCAGGTACGCCTCCTGTGCTTCCATCTTCTGATCGAGGGAGTCGGTTTTCAATGCAACGGAGAGCAGATTACGACGGATAGTCACATCAGTATAACCTGGAATATATTCGCGGAGAGGAGTAAACGCAATCAGGTATAAAGTAATGGTAATCAGACTCAGTGCGAAGGTCCCGCCGAAAATGATGATATTCATCGGCGTCAGTCGCAGAGAGAATTTCTCCTCCAGCGTTTGATCGTTCAGCACCACGAGCCTGAAAATGCTTCGTAAGTTCCTGACTATCTTTTTCCTACGTGTTTTAACAGCCGACATTCCCGCAAATATCGTAAAGTTCAACGGTTTTCGGGCGAACCGGACTGATCGTACCAGTCAAATGCTGTAACCTTCGGCTCTATCACAGCGTATTTCAGGTGACGGGTTATAATTCTGAAAACCAATAATCTCCGAAGAACCGAACCTCTACATTGATATCTGTCGACAACCAACCATTCCCCTACCGGAGTTTACATCAAGTTACGCCTCAAAACCCTATATTTGCCACTTTGATACTAAAACCTGAAAAATTCAGTTTATACCGGATAGCTTAGCGAACCTGCCTCTGTGAAAACCCTGCGTTTCAGCCTTCTTCTGTTGCTGACCGGAATGATCTTCTGGTCGTGTAGTGTGCGTAAAAACACTGTGTTCAGCCGTACCTATCATGGTACCACCACGCACTACAATTTTTATTTCAATGCAAGAGAGCGGATGAAACTGGCGGCGGGGACGTTGGCAGATGCGCATGAAGACAAATACGACCGTGTATTATCTGTTTTCCAAATCGGCGATCTCAACAAAGCAAAGGCTGTATTTCCTGATCTCGACGAAGCCATCAAAAAAGCTTCCATCGCCATCACACGACATTCGATCAACGTAAAGGGAAAAAAAGATCGTTCGATCAAGGAACATAATCCATGGATTCCGGAATGTTATCTGGTTGTCGGACAGAGTCAGTTCTATAAACATGATTTCTGGTCGTCGATTGAAACGTTCCAATACATCAGTTCCGAGTACAAAGACGATCCTATTCGTCCCGAAGCACTTCTCTGGCTCACGCGTTCGTATCTGGAGTTAGGCAAAACGACAGATGCAGAATACCTGCTGGATTTCCTGAAAGCCGACAAACAATTCCCGATCAAGCTCCGAGGTTTTTATAATGCTGTTCTTGCGCAATACCATCTGCAGAAGAGCGATATTCCCCGAGCTGCTGAAGCCCTGAAACTTGCCGCCTCCACCTCGAAGAAAAAAGATGACCGTGCGCGGTATTATTTTATACTCGGACAATTGTATCAGCGCAGTGACTCCACCGAACTTGCATTTAGTGCATATCAGAAAGTCATCAAACTGAATCCGGATTATGAGATGGCCTTCAATGCACGCATCAACCGTGCGCGTTGTTATGACGTGAACAGTGGAGATGCAGGAATTGTAAAGCGGGAGTTGATGAAGATGTTGAAGGACATCAAAAACAAAGAATATCAGGATCAGATTTATTATGCCTTAGCCGGAGTAGCCATCCAGGAGAAGAATGAGCCGCTAGCTGTTGACTATCTCAACAAATCGATACAGGCTTCATCGGGCAACAACACGCAGAAATCGCTCAGTTACCTCGAACTCGGAAACTTATATCTGAAGCGCCCCGACTACATTCCAGCAGCAGCTTATTACGATTCCTGCCTCACCAATCTCACCAACGAACATCCCGACTACTTCGACATACAAGCCAAGCGAAACAGTCTCGACCGTCTGGTAAAGAACCTCAAGGTTATTATCACGGAAGATAGTCTGCAACGACTTGCTGCGATGAGTCCGGCCGAGAGAGAAGCCGCCATTGGCAAACTGGTAGAAGCAGAAGACGCCGAGAAAGCCCGACAAAAAGCTGCCGCAGAAGAACAACAGCGAGTTGAAGAGCAACAAATTCAGGAAGAAAAAGAACTCAAGAGTCAGCCACGCGCCATTACCCAACCGGGAAGTGCTGCACAGGGCGCCTGGTATTTTTATAATCAATCGGCCATTAGTTTTGGATTCACCGAATTCCAGAAACGATGGGGATCACGCAAACAGGAAGACAACTGGAGACGCAGTGAAAAAGAGATGGTGATGGGAGATTTCGGAGATACGGCAACGGTAGACACCTCCAGCAACCAACCCAACCTCAACGACTCCATCTCCAAGCTCGACTCAAAAGCACGTAAGGAAGCTTATCTCGCACAGATTCCATCCTCAGCAGAGAAGATCGGCGAATCACATCTCCGCATTGCCGAAGCCTTTTACAACTGCGGTGTGATTTACCGCGAACAGCTTAGCAACTACAAAGCAAGTATTAACAGTTTCGAAACTCTCGACACGCGTTATCCCGACAACAAATACAAACAGCCCTCCTATTACAATCTCTACCGCACCTATCTGCAGATCGGCGATTCAGGGAAGGCTGATTTCTACAAAAACTACATCCTCACCAACTACCCTGAATCGGATTATGCCCGACTCATCCTCAACCCGAACTTCTTTAAAGAACTCAAGCGGAAATCGGAGGTGATGGAAGTATTTTACGAGAACACCTACCGCGCATTCCTCAACCGACAATACGACAAAGTAATTGAGCGTACACTCGAAGCCAGCACTGATTTTCCACCCAACAGCAAGCTCACACCAAAGTTTGCCTACCTCAAAGCACTCGCCATCGGAAAAACGCGAACCATCAACGATTTTCAGTTTGAGTTAGAAGATGTCATCCGACGCTATCCGAAAGATTCTGTCAGCTTCAAAGCCAAGGAAATTCTCGACTACATCAAAGGTCATAATGTACAAGCAACCGCGATTGATACTACACCGGTAGACACTCTCAACATGGTAGATCCCTTTGCAAAATCTGCCAAGTATAGTTTTGATCCGAAAGGACAACAGTTCTTCGTGATTCTATATCCAAAAGGAGCCTTACAAACGCAAGAGCTGGTGACCAAGATCGACGCCTTCAACAATATCGACTTCCCCGACAACAATCTTACGGTAAACAAAGGCAACCTTGATTTAACCCTTCAATACATAGCAGTAATGACCTTCGGCAATAAAGACGACGCCATGCTGTACTATGAAACCATCATCTCCGAAGAGAACCTCATCAATAATTTTGATCCCGAGCAGGTACGATTCTATGTGATATCGCAGGAGAATTTAAGTGAGCTCACGCGTACCAAGGACATCAAAGCCTACTCTGAATTTTTCCAGCAACGATATTTACAGTAATTTCAGCGGGAAATAGTCCACTGAATATTTATGGCTTCACTCTTCTCCAAACCCTATCCGGTAGTTGAACACACCTCCAGGAAACTGAGATCGGCTGTATTCATGGGAATGTTTGTCGCCGCCTTCCTCTTCATCTTCCGACCATTTGGCCTGCATCGTTTTCCCAATGACATGATCGCTTTGATTTCAGGCGGGTATGGTTTGGTCACCACCATCATCGCCCTGATAAATACGGTAGTCCTGATGCCTCTTTTCCCGCGTGTATTTGACGAAAACAAGTGGACAGTCGGAAAGGAAATTGTTTTCGTTATGTGGGTCATTTTCACCATCGGACTCGGCAATGCCTTCTACTCACTCGCCATCTTCAATGATTCCTTCAGCTTTGAGTACATCGCATCGTTTCAGTTTTTTACTTTACTTGTCGCTATACTACCCGTCACCATCAATGTAATCGTCATGCAACTGGTGCTCACCCGAAAAAATCTCAAAGAAGCCAGAGAGCTCACGAGTCACATGCACCACAAGCGACGTTTAGATGCCATGCCGGGAGTAGTCGTTACTCTGCGATCTGACAATAAAAAAGAAGAAATCAGTTTCCCCGCCAGAGATCTGCTCTTCATCACCAGCGCCGACAACTACATTGAAGTACACTATCTCCAAAACGAGACCGAACAAACCAAACTTTTACGCGGAACATTAAAGAACACAAAGGAAGAACTGCGACAGTTCACGGCTTTTTACCGGTGCCACCGCGCCTGGATTGTCAACCTCGACCGCGTTGATTCCGTAATCGGGAACTCACAAGGATACAGGTTAGTACTACAAGGAACCGAAATCAGGGTCCCGGTTTCCCGCAATCTCAACGATGAAATCCAGACCCGACTGGCAAAATAGGTTCCCATTCGTCCCATTTTCCGGTTTTTCATCCCACCAAGGCCTGAAATTCATCCCACGCAAACTGAATTCAACCCTGAATCTGATGTTAGGCCCTTTTCCCCGCCGTCAACCCCAACGCCCTTGACGAACGAAGCAGGCAGGTGTTTCTTTGCATCATTAAAAACGAACAACCAATGGACAACCTCACCATCATCTCCTTAAAATGGATGCACATTATTGCCGGGAGTCTGGCCTTGCTCGCCGGACCCATCGCCATGGTCAACCAAAACGGCGGACAAATACACCGCATCTCCGGACGCATTTATTACTGGTCGATGATCGTCATCTGCCTCACCACTCTAGTTCTTTCTATTTACCGCTCGAACTGGCTACTCCTCATGATCGGAGCCTTCACCGCGTATCTGGTGCTCTCCGCCTACCGTGCCCTCGCCCTGAAGAATCTCCATAAAGGACAGAAAGCAGAACGGGTAGATTGGATCATACTCATCGCCTCCGCAATATCTGCCGCTGCCCTGATCATAACCGGAGGATATCTTTTATATTATGGAAAAAGCTTCGGATTTGTACCACTCACATTTGGATTGGTTATGTCATCCGGAGTAAAACAAGATTATAAACGATTCACCGTACCACCCACAGAAAAAAATCACTGGTTACTCAAACACATCACCGGCATGATAGGAGGATACATAGCCACCATCACTGCATTTCTGGTACAAAACATTCATACTGATCCAGCCTTTATACTGTGGTTAGCTCCATCGCTCATCATCGCACCATTCATTGCCTATACGGTACGTAAATTCAAAAAGAGCCCAGGAAAGATCAAACTAACGTGAAGGCACAGGAGAAGTTAAAGATTCAAAAAGATGTTGCGAGATCGGGAGATGTTGATTCATAAAATAGAATAGTCCGCCCCAGTTATACTGCACCATTCTAAACTCACGCACATTGATTCCCTCCTGAATACGGAAAACGGTAATGGTCCGGTTCTTTTCCTCGATCGTTTCCATGCTTCGTTGCACGCCACGCATCTTCAACACTGCTGCATCGGCCGATTCTGCTCCTGCATTCACCACCGGCTTCAACTGTTGCTGCTCTTCGCTGCCACTACCTGCACCACCCGAAAACGTCTCCTCACCCATTCCGGCAGAACCACGTTTTCCCTGCTCATCACCACCTTCACCAAAACCCATCACCGAACGTCCGGCATCCTCACCAGCATCCGGGCGGATAGGCGGCTCCAAAGCTACAGGTTGAGATGTGGAAGGAGAAGGATCAGGAACAGGCACAACAGCCGGTAGCTGAGTGTTTGTCACAGCAGGTTTAGCTTCCTGTAATTCCGGCTTTACGATTGCAGGAACCGGTTTCGTCGCCTTTTTATTCAGCTCAGCCAGTTTCTCCGCCTCACGTTCCTCCCGTGCTTTTCGTTCAAGAATTTTCTCCGTTTCCTTTAATTCAGATAAAATCGATTTGGTATAATCGGTATCGTAGCCGAACTCATCCATCTCCGGCAGGAAACGAATAAACGCCACCGGCTGATTATAGACCACGATATTTACGCCCTCATACTGCTTAAACAAACGAACGCCGATTTTATACGGATCAAATCCAATTTTCCGCCGATCCTCTGAAACATGCGTATCAATTTTAATAGACTTTGTGATATAACCCGGTTTTGTAAAATCGAGACGATACTCCGAGTTATAATCCATACGAATACGCATAGAAGAAGCCCCTTTAAACGTCGCCACGGTCACATCACCCTTCCGCATATAGACCATCGCATTTTTAAAATCGCCATTCACCACCTCAAAATCGACCGGAACAGAAAGCCTGCCCGACCCCGGAGCTGACTGTCCAAAGCTATCCACCACCAGATGGAACAACAGGAACAGATAGAGGAAGGGCTTCATCCTACCAAAGATAAGGAAACAGGCTGATATACCGAAAATTCCGGCCAATTTTTCCACCCAACAGGGTTAAAACGAGCTTAAGAACACAAAAACTATCGACCAACACGATAGGAGGAATAAAATAATTCTACCCATTCCCCAACCCGTATGAAAGAAAAGTAAAAACATAACCGTCCATACAATGACCGGTAGCCGGAGATAATTCAAACACATCCAGCTGACAGCACTAACAATCACAAACATTTTAATGTTATAGTAGAAAAGAAGATGAAGGCGAAATGAAAACAATCAAAAGCTATAAGAGTCATCTCTACTGCAAGATTTACAACTCATCTAAAACAATGGGTGAACGTATAATTACTATTGGCAAAATTTTTCGTAGAATAATTCACACGAATTATGTTATAAATTCTGCAATTATAACAGCCTCAACAATTTTTTTACCCTTTAATTTGCAGAACAACAAAACAACTATGCAAACACGAACCAATACGCGCTCACCACTTCGACTTACCTTTCTATTTTTACTGCTTACAGCTTTTTCATTCACACTAAGAGCACAAACCATACTGGAACCAGGCGATATTGTCTTCAACGGATACATCACAACAGATGATAACAACGTAACGCAGGACGATGAAATTTCATTTATCCTTTTGAAAGATATTGATGTAAATACTTCCCTTTTTCTGACAGACTTCGGTTGGACAGACCAGGGAAGTTTTCAATTCCCTGATGCTTGTGGTGCCAACACCGGTTCGTACTTCGACGGAATAATTCAATGGACAAGCACCTCCGTTTTATATTGCGGAACACAGGTAACCATCAACTGTAAACGCGGCCTGACAGCCAACACCGGAACGGTTTCCGGCATCACCTCAACATTCAACAATCCGAATGTGTATTTAAGTCTGAGCGGAGATGGGGATCAGGTATTGATGTTCACCGGTACTGTATCCAATCCTGACTTTATCTGCGGCATCAGCATCAACCGCGACTGGGAAACATCACTAGACAGCTGCGACTTCACTTCCGCAAGATCCATCTTACCCGCTGCTATTGCGGGATTAAGTCCGGCAGTATTTCCCGATGCACAAAACGCTTCATACAACTGCTCCATCACTATTGGAGACACACTTACGCTTCAGAGCGCATTAACAGAAATTGTAAACTGGAACAAAGACACCACCACTGTATTACCAATTCCCTCAGCATTTCAATTACCGCTGGCATGTACTTTCAGTGGATGTGCATTACCGGTGCCCACCATCATTATTGAGCCATCCTCCATTATCATCTGCGAAGGAAATACTGTAAGCATACCTCTCGCAGCAACCAATGCAACGGGATACCAATGGCAACAGTTTGTTGGAGGACAATGGCTCAATACAGTAGACACACTTCCTTTTTCCGGGAGCAATGATTCAGCACTAACCATTACTTCCATGCCTTTATTGCTAAATGGCGCAAACTTCCGTTGCATAGTGACCGGAGCTGCACCGCCGGCAGATACAAGTTTAGCGATAACGCTTACGGTACAGGGCTTACCCAATATTGTTACACAAACACCGGCACGTGCGATTTGCGAAGGACAGAACTGCGCTTTTTCTGTCTCGGCCACAGGACAAGGACTCACCTACCAATGGCAATTCGATAACGGTAACGGATGGACGAACCTCACCAACACACCCCCTTATTCCAACGTAACCAATTCCGGATTACAGATTGCAGGTTCACCATTCAGCATACACCTCACCAACTATCGTTGCATCGTCTCCGGCACCTGCTCACCTGCCGACACTTCAGCATCGGTATATATCTTCGTCAACCAACTTCCAAATATTGTTACAGAACCCACCGGAGATTCCATATGTGTTGGAGAGAACACTTCCTTCTTCGTAGAAGCGACAGGATACACTTTACAATATCGCTGGCAGATGAACACCGGAAGTGGATTCACTGATTTGCTCAACGGCGCACCATTTTCCGGCGTCACCACAGATTCACTCATACTCACGAATCCATCGGCCATCTACAATGGAGCATTCTTCCGTTGCATTGTTAACGGAGTATGCAATCCAACTGACACCTCTGCAGCAGTCTTACTAACGGTAGGGACTATACCCGGATCGCTTGTACTCGTCAGCGGAGACACGACACCCTGCGAAGGAAATCAGGTTAGTTA
>JAGOJO010000099.1 GCA_017995075.1 Bacteroidia bacterium
GGAAGACCTTCGGCGTATTTATTCGTGAGACAGGAACCCATTGCCTGCATCACCTGCTTCGATACGAAGTTTTCAGAAGCAATCAATTCAATGCCGTGCTTCTGGCGTTTCAGTTCCTGGTTGATTAATTTAAAAATGACGGTGTCTTTGCTGATCATATATGTTGTTATGTGTTTTTTTAACTGAAATCAATTTCGGTGCTATCTCCAATATTCAGACTCTGACTCAACCCTTTCAGAAACGCATCACTCCCCACAATACTGTGATGAAGAATAGCGGTTTCCAGATGCGCATACGCACCAATGATTGAATCGCGGATAATAGAGTGACGGATAATGGTATTCTCTCCGATGGAGACATTGGGACCGATAATAGAATCGCTGATATCACAATGCTCCGCAATACTCACAGGAGGAATGATAATTGTATTATGGTAATTGAATTTACGTTGCAAGTATTCAGCATCACGTTTCAGAAGAACGGCATTGGTCTCCAGGAGATTTCCTTTACCACCGCAATCAAACCAGTTCCCCACTTTAAACGTCCCTACTTTCTCGCCCTGCTCAATCATCCGCTCAATGCCGTAGGTAAGATGGAATTCACCATTATGACGCACATTATTCCGCACAATATAATCCAATGCTTCCATCAGACTACCTGCCTTACGAAAACGATAAATACCCACCAGTGCCTGATTGGATTTCGGAATCACCGGCTTTTCATCGAGACGAATGATGTAACCATCTTTATCGATCTCTGCAACACCGAATTGCCGTGGATCATCCACCTTCTGCACACCAAGCGCCGAATGATCCATCTTCATCAGCTGCGTAAGATCAAAGTCGATGATAGTATCTCCCAAAACAATCAACAGATCATCATTGGCATCCACCAGATCGCGCGCCAGCCAAACGGCATGACCCGTACCTTCCCGAGGCTCCTGCACCACAAACGACGCATTGATTTTCGGATACTTGGTTTTAATATACCCTTCGATTTTATCACCGAGATAACCAATGATAAAAATGAACTCCGTAAATCCACCGGCGATCAGATAGTCGACGATGTGAGAAAGAATCGGTTTTCCGGCCACCGGCACCAGGGCCTTCGGCTGCGTATGGGTATGTGGACGTAATTTTGATCCAATACCGGCAACAGGAATAATAATCTTCATACCGCTGTAAAAGTAATGTTTTCGGGTAAACGAAAAGAATGGAAGAAGCCCCAATAATTCCGGCAAAATGTTAACAATTAATTGCCATCGCCTGCTTATTCACAACCGCCTATGAAAAACAATACCAAACCCTAAACAGAACGAATCATTGAATCTTTACTTTAGACCCGGATGAAGCTACTGCGATTGATGGTGAAAGGCTGTTTGCTTTTAGCAGGACTAATGCTGCTGAATTACATACACATATGGCTTTACGGACAATATAAATTCGCAGAACCCGACGACTATAAGCAAATCAAATACGTGTTAATTCCCGGCGCTGGACGCAATTATCCGGAAAGTCCCAATCCGAACTATGCCTTCCTTGGTCGCATGAAAGCAGCTGTTGTGATCCATCGTGAACATCCTGAAATCCCACTGATCCTGAGTGGTTATGCTGATGGCGGACATTACCGCGAAGCCAATGATATGCTGGAAGCACTTGTTAAACTCGGTATTGATTCCTCCTCTTGCATCCTCGACTCAGGCAGTATTGACACATACGCCAGTATCGACTATTACACCCGTAATTATAAAAATTCCCCGGTCTTAATTGTATCCCAAACGCCCCACCTGGAAAGAGCACTCTGGCTGGCATGTGCGCTTGGAGCAGATGCCTATGGCTACGAAGCTGAAGGATATCCGCAAGGCACACCACGCTGGCTGATGATTCGCGAATTCGGCGCCCGCATCAAAGCACGACTCGAAGTATGGGGAATTTTAAAACATCATTCGGAAAAAGAAAACTCATGAAAAACAGAATTACCGAATTATTCGGCATACAGTTGCCTATCATACAGGCCGGAATGATCTGGTGCAGCGGATGGCGGTTAGCCGCAGCCGTTAGCAATGCCGGCGGACTCGGAATCATCGGAGCAGGATCGATGTATCCGGAAGTCCTGAGGGAACATTTACAGAAATGTAAAGCCGCCACTAATAAACCATTCGCCGTTAATTTACCCCTCCTCTACCCCAACATCGATGAGCACATGCAGATCATCGCCGAAGAAGGAGTAAAAATTGTATTCACCTCAGCAGGGAATCCGGCCACCTGGACCTCGAAATTAAAAGCACAAGGCATGACGGTGGTCCATGTGATCGCCAATACCAAATTCGCCAAAAAAGCGGCCGACTGTGGTGTAGATGCTATTGTAGCAGAAGGGTTCGAAGCAGGCGGACACAACGGCCGTGAAGAAACCACCACGCTTTGCCTGATTCCGATGATCAGAGATGCCGTAGATATTCCCCTCATCGCTGCAGGAGGAATTGGAAACGGACGCACGATGCTAGCCGCCTTTTCGCTCGGAGCCGAAGCAGTACAAATCGGATCCCGCTTTGTGACCAGCTCAGAATCTTCCGCACATGAAAACTTCAAAAACAGGATCATACAGTCTGTAGAAGGAGATACCCGTTTATCACTCAAACAACTCACACCTGTACGACTTCTGAAAAACAAATTCGCCGAAGAAGTAGCCGAAGCAGAATCCCGAGGAGCAAGTGCAGAAGAGCTCAAAGAATTACTCGGACGTGCCAGAGCTAAAAAAGGAATGTTTGAAGGTGATTTAGATGAAGGAGAACTTGAAATCGGACAGATCAGTGCCTACATCCGACAGATACAACCCGCCGCAGAAATTGTGAATGAAATATGGACATCTTTCCTGAATGAAAGAGCCCGCTTATGTCAACTGGATTTAAACCTCTAATCAGCAAATGATAAAATTCGATCGATTTACACTGGAGAATGGATTAACAGTTATTGTTCATGAAGACCAGACAACACCCCTGGTTGCACTGAACATACTGTATAAAGTCGGAGCGCGGGACGAAGATGAAGCACGCACCGGATTTGCGCACTTATTCGAGCATCTGATGTTTGGTGGATCTGTCAACATCCCCAATTACGATGAGCCGCTACAGATTGCCGGAGGAGAAAACAACGCCTTCACCAATAATGATATCACGAACTACTACCTCACCATTCCCTCGCAAAATCTCGAAACTGCCTTCTGGCTCGAGAGCGACCGGATGCTGAGTCTGGCCTTCACCGAAAAGAGCCTGGAAGTACAACGGAGCGTAGTTATAGAAGAATTCAAACAGCGTTACCTCAACCAGCCTTACGGCGATGTATGGCTCGAACTACGCCCATTAGCTTTTAAAGTACATCCTTACCGCTGGGCCACCATTGGAAAAGAGATTTCGCACATTGAAGAGGCCACGCTTGAAGATGTAAAAGCCTTCTTCAAAAAATGGTATGCACCCAACAATGCCATTCTCACCATTGCCGGAAATTGCACTACCTCGACAGCAAAAGCGCTCTGCGAAAAATGGTTCGCACCGATTCCTGCAGCCAATATTCCTGCGAGAAATCTTCCTGCAGAACCCAAACAAACTGAACGTCGGGAACTGGAGTTGCACAGAGAAGTTCCCAATTCACATATCTACATGACCTGGCATTGTGGTTCACGCACAGATGCAGATTTCTACGCCACCGATTTATTATCCGACATTTTATCCAGAGGGAAATCAGCACGGTTATACCAGCAATTAGTGAAAGAAAAAAACATGTTCACCGATATCCATGCCTACCTCATGGGCGATCTCGACAAGAGCTTATTTCTCATTGAAGGAAAACTCGTCAAGGGTGTCACCATGGAAGAAGCAGAAGCTGCTATTTGGGATGAACTGAATAAAATCAAAAACGGATTCGACGATAAAGAGCTCGAAAAAGTCAAACATAAAGCAGAGGCCTCCCAGGAATTCTCAGAGATGGGAATCGGAAACAAAGCTTTAAATCTGGCCTATTACGAATTGCTTGGAGATGCAGATCTCTGCAACCGGCAATCGGATCATTATAATGCAGTTTCTGCTGCAGAAATTATTGCAGTTGCCCAACAAATTCTGACTCACGAAAATTGTTCCGTTTTAAAATACCACGCAAAAGCATGATAACACCAGACAGACATACGGCCCCTCCTATCGGACTACCGGAAGAAATTAAAATCAGTCCCGCCGAAACACAACAACTCAGCAACGGCACTCCACTGTATCTCATCAATGCCGGAACGCAGGATGTAGTTAAAGTAGAACTCATTTTCGCTGCAGGGAATATTGCCTCCTCCCAAACCTTACTCGCAGCTGCTGCCAACGATCTGCTCGACGAAGGCACATCCCGTTATAACAGCGCAGAATTAGCCGAAGCCCTCGACTACTATGGCGCTTATCTACAAACGGAAAATGGAGCAGACTGGGCCAGCGCATCCTTGTTTTCATTGAACAAATTCGTTGGAGACACGTTGCCATACCTCATTGATCTGCTCACTGACCCCATCTATCCGGAAAAGGAAATCATCACCTACAAAACACAGGGAAAACAACGACTCGCAGTTGGCTTAAACAAGGTTGATTTCCTGGTAAGAAGACATTTTATGCAGGCATTGTATGGAGACCAACATCCCTACGGAAGAATTTCCAACCCGGAAGATTATGATGCACTAAGCACCACTGCGCTTCGTTCATATTATGATCAACATTACCGGAAAGGACTCAAAGCAATTATCATTTCCGGACGACCCGACAACGCTACCATTTCAGCAATAAAAAAGTCGATCGAAGCGGCAGGATTCAGCAACAGTGAATTGCCCGAATTCAACCTAACGTTACCGACACCCCGAAAACAATTGGTTGAAAAGAAAGATGCTATTCAATCTGCGATTCGGATAGGACGCCGTTTATTCAATCGCAAACATGCGGATTATTTCACCTTCACCGTCATGAATACCATTCTCGGCGGCTATTTCGGTTCAAGGTTGATGTCCAATATTCGTGAAGACAAAGGGTATACGTACGGCATTGGTTCCGGACTGGTAAGTCATCATGATGATGGATATTTCTTCATCAGCACGGAGGTTGGTGCCGATGTGAGAGAAGCTGCCATCAAAGAAATTTACTTCGAATTACATCGTTTACGAGAAGAAGATGTTCCCCTGGATGAGTTAAATCTTGTAAAGAATTACCTCGTTGGTTCCTTTCAGCGTAGCATCGATGGTCCCTTTGCACAGGCCGATCGTCACAAAATCTTATGCCTGAACAACCTCGACACAGGGTATTATGAAAATTATCTGCGCACCATCAAAAACGTCACCCCGAATGACATCCGTGCATGCGCAGAAAAATACCTGCAGGAAGACCAGCTCACTGAGATTGTAGCCGGAAAATAATTGCTCCCACCTCTCCCCTGACCCCTAAATTATGTCAGGGGAGAAAAAAGGAGTTTCATTCACACGACAAACAGGTCGATTTTCGCCAAAAACTTACATACAGATTTTTAAAAATCTTACGCGTCCAAGGCTATATTAAATTCGCCGGTATCAAGGTGGAAAACCTATGTTTGACGAACTGGCCAAAATAGTTAAATAACTATAAAACAATATTTTACAATATTACGACGAGTCAATTTTCAGTCGGGTTTATCAACATTTTTACCTATTTCAGAAGTTTATCAAAATGAAGAAGGCATTTTGAAGGGTTTTCATTGACGGAAAACCGTTTGTAGAAACAGATAATCTTTCATAAATTTGAGCCTCACGCGTTATCCAAGCCCATGAAAAGAATTTTATTCCTCGTACTGCTGCTGACATTCGGTTGGAGTACCTACACACAAGCGTCCCACCTTATGGGTGGTGAAATCACCTGGGAGTGTTTTAAAACAGGTCCCAATTCCGGAAAATTTCAATTCAAGGTTAAGTTATACCGGGATTGTAACGGTGTACAAGGTCCCGGGGCATTAACCTTGAGTACCAATGCACCCGGTTGGGGAGGCGGTATTCCATGCGCCCTTCAAACACAAACCGACATTTCACCGGTTGGTCCTGGATGTCCGACCTGTTTAAACCCACAGGGATATGCCAACGCGGTTGAGGAGTTCGTTTACCTCTCAGCGCCTATCAACATTACCGGAGTACCTCCGGCTGGTGGATGGTATTTTGCCTATACTGATTGTTGCCGAAACGGAGCCATCACCAATCTGGCAGCAGGTTCGGGCTGGTTTACTTTGCGTGCGATCATGTTTCCCTATAATGCGACGAATACTAATCCATGTTATGATTCTTCACCACAATTTGCAGAACGTCCACAGTTAAGTACCTGTACAGGAAATACAACTTCCTATAACCACAATGCAATCGATACTGATTTAGATTCATTGGTATATGACTGGGGTCGTCCATTAGATAATACGCCTTTTCCGGGTAGTACTACCAACTATCCTTATAATCCTAACTATACTTATAACAGTCCGCTGCCTGGTCCTGCACAAAATGCCGGAAACATAGCTGCTGTGATGAACCCTATCAACGGTGTTGTAACCTTTACTTCCTTTACGGCCGGAGCATTTGTAACCGTAACCAAGGTAACAGCCTACAAGTGTAATATCAAAGTAGCTGAAGTATATCGTGAAATTCAAATTGCGTTAATTGCAGGCTGTATCATTAGTCCGGTTTTAGGAAATAATACTCCACCTGATGTAACCGATGCTTTACTGAATCCAATCAGCCAGATTATCGATACAGTGTATGCCGGAGATACTGTAGAGTTGGATCTCTTCGGGCAAGATTTTGAAGCACAGGCACCAGGAGCTGCTCCATTGGTTTTCCAACAGATTGCGCTTTCTGCCACGGGACCAATGTTCGGTACCAATTTCACCAATGAAGCCGCCGGATGTCCCTACCCACCATGTGCGGTAATTAACTCGTTTACCAACCAACCTACGGGACTCATGGATACGGTCCCGCCAATAGCGCCGAAATTCTTCCCCGGATTCATTAGTTTCAGGTTCAGGTGGATAACGGATTGTAATCACCTGGATAAAACATTAGGGTGTATCACGGCGAAATCGGTCTACAACTTTGTATTTAAGGTATTCGATAACTTCTGTCCGAGCCCGGCCGTAAACTTTAACACCCTCACCATTGTAGTTCTTGCCCCACCACCGGTTGGAGGAGCAAGGATGAAATGTGCAGATGTATTACCAAACGGAAATGTAAATCTGACGTTCCTTCCGCCGGTTGATACTGGAGAAGCCGATACAAATCAGTTCTTCAAGAAATTCTATGTCTACAGATCTGCCACCGGAACTGCAGGCCCTTATTCGCTGATCGATAGTCTGGAAGGATTTAAAATCACCAACTACGATACTGTCATCACCTATCTGGATGGAACTGCCAATGCAAATGCTGGCTCTGTTTCCTATTATCTCACCACCCGATCCGGTTGTGACATCCTCGACAGGGAAATCAGTGATACAATTAGTACAATATATCTCAACGTGACTCAAGTGGGGACGGATGCGTCTTTATCATGGACTCCACTTATGACACCGCTCAATTCATCCACCACCGGTAAATATTATATATATAGGGAATCTCCTCCTGCCGGTTCCGGAATATGGTCGCTGATAGATTCTACTACGAGTCTCACCTACCTGGATCCAGTTGCAGTATGTGACGACTCCATCAACTACCAGATCCGCGTAAGAGATACCTCTGTTGCCAATTGTACCTCCAGATCTAATATTAACGGAGCACAATTACAATCTGCTATTCCCAATATTACATCACCATCATTGCGTTGTGTAAGTGTATTAACAAATGGTGACATCCAATTGAACTGGGTGGGCTCTATCGATACCGCACAATACTTCTCCGGATATACTATCTATCAAGCTACCAATCCGGCCGGACCATTTACAAATATTGGATTTGTCTCCAACTATAACGCCAACACCTTTACACATGTTGGTGCCAACGGACAGACTACCATCAACTATTATTATCTCACCACCTCTGCAGGATGTGATGCTGCAAGTGTTGATGAATCTACTCCACCCAGTGACACACTGGCTTCCATGTTACTCACGGCCAATAATCCGACTGTCGGGTTTGCCAATATCTCATGGACACCACTCAGTGCACCACTTCCTGCCACCTCTACCGGAATCTACAATGTATATAGACGAATTCCTCCGACAGTAGCATGGACATTAATCGGAGATACAACAGGATTATCTTATCAGGACACTATTGTATTCTGCGACACCATCATTGAATATAAAGTAGAAATTGCAGATGCTTCCGGATGTATTTCTGTTTCCTCATTTGACGGTAACAATTTCACTTCGGTAGGAGACATCATTGACAATGCAGAATTACGTTGTCTTGCTGTACAGGCTAATGGAGATGTTCAACTCTCCTTCATCCAACCTGCCGATCCGAACAACTTCTTCGCAGCAACAGAAATTTATCATTCAAGCACACTCGCGGGACCTTATACATTAGTAGGGACGGTCACCAATATTGCCACAACTACCTGGACACATGTTGGTGCCAATGCGAATGTTGCCAATCAATACTATTATGTAAAGACCAGATCCGGATGTGACGGATTACAGGTGAATGGATTTACCAGTGACACGTTGAGAACAATGTTACTCACTGTCAGCAATGCCAACGTAGGTTTTGCCGATCTCACCTGGAACAACATGCATACGCCTGCATTGGCCAGCGCACCAGGACCATACCGTGTATTGCGCCGCTCAACCGGTGTTGGTGTCTATGTACAGATTGGAACTACCAACAACCTGACATTCCGCGATACTATCACCACCTGCAATGTTCCTTACGAATACCGCATTGAACTTGATGACAACATGCCATGCACCAGCATCAGTTCAGCAGATAATGATGTCTTCACTTATGTAGGTAACATCATCGGCAATCCGACATTACGCTGTGTAAGTGTACTCGCAAACGGAAACATCACCCTCACCTGGGAAAATCCGGTACCATCCAGCTTCACTAACTTCAACGAATATGAAATCTGGAGAAACGGTGGCGCAGGATTTACATTGCTGGATTCGGTATCCAACAGTGCACAAGGAACTTTCACAGATATCACCGCCAATGGTAATATCCAACCCTACTCTTATTATTTGGTTACACAGAGTGGATGTACAGGACAAGTCACCAACGGAAGTACAGGAAATACATTAAGTTCAATTTACCTCACTGCTGCCGGAGTAATCGGACAAGCCAACTTAAACTGGACTCCATTAACAACACCACTTCCTCCTACCTCTGTAACCGGACAATACACCGTTTACTCTACCTACAATGCACCGGGAACGATGCAGTTATTAGGAGATACAGTACAGCTTGTTTATTTCCAGAACATCCTTGACTGCGACACCACATTAAGTCACGAAATCAGAGTTGATGACAACTTCGGATGTACTTCAAAAAGTAACATCACCACCGGAAACTACACTTTCACCGGAAACATTGTCAACAATCCAGATTTACGTTGTGTAAGCGTACTTGCCAACGGACAAATTCAGCTGACCTGGATCACTCCAACCGGATCAAGTGATGAGTTCAACGAATTTGAAATTTACCGCGATAACGGAACCGGATTTGTATTGTATGATTCCATCAGCAACTTCAACCAGACTACCTGGACCGATGCATTTGCCAATGGAAACAACCAATCGTATGCATATTACATGCGTTCACAATCTGGTTGCACAGGACAACTTGACAACGGAACCACCAGCGCTACTCTCAACAGTATTTACCTGACAAGTTCAGCCGCTACACTCGGACAAGCCAACCTCAACTGGAATGCAATGCCATTATTGGCTACTTCTGCAGCTACTGGTTATGATGTATGGTCGAGTTACCCGAGCGGAGCAGCATTGTCGGTGATCAGCTCTACTCTTGGAACCACGGCTTCTGAAGCTATCAGTGATTGTGATACTACATTACGTCACCAGATTTCAGTAACTGACAACTCCGGTTGCGTAAGTTTATCGAACGTTGACACCAACACCTTCACATGGATTGGAAATGTAGTCAACAATCCTGATTTACGTTGCGTAAGTGTACTTGCCAACGGACAAATCCAACTCACCTGGATCACCCCATCGGGATCATCTGCTGACTTCAATGAATTTGAAATTTACCGCGACAACGGAACCGGCTTTGTATTGTATGATTCCATCAGCAACTTCAACCAGACAACCTGGACCGATGCATTTGCAAATGGAAACAGCCAATCGTATGCATATTACATGCGTTCACAATCTGGTTGCACCGGACAAGTAGATAACGGAACAACAAGTGCTACCCTCAACAGCATCTACCTCACCAGCTCAGCTGCCACCCTCGGACAAGCCAACCTCAACTGGAATGCAATGCCATTACTGGCTACTTCTGCAGCTACTGGTTATGATGTATGGTCAAGTTACCCAAGTGGTGCAGCATTGTCTGTGATCAGCTCTACATTAGGAACAACCGCTTCTGAAGCCATCAATGATTGTGATACTACATTACGTCACCAGATTTCAGTAACAGACAACTCCGGATGTGTAAGTTTATCGAACGTTGACACCAACACCTTCACATGGATTGGAAACGTAGTCAACAACCCTGATTT
>JAGOJO010000175.1 GCA_017995075.1 Bacteroidia bacterium
AAGCAAAAAGTATATTTTACCTCAGCATTTTCGCCTTAATGGGACCATTAGGAGCAATCACCGGCATGTTACTACATCAAAATGAGATATCATTCATTGCAGCATACAGCGATGAAATAACTGCCATTGTGATTGGAATTTTCCTCCATATCAGCACCACTATTTTATTCGAATCCAGCAGCGACCACCGGTTCAATATTTATAAAATGCTCGCCATCATCACCGGCGGCATCATTGGTCTGCTTAGTTTTTATTAATCACAAACCACTGTTTAACAGTATATTGCAACCTTTTCGGCCGTCACCAAAATGCCGTAAAAGTGAATTTACGAACACAGTGTACACCTACATTCCAAAAACTGCTATATTAGTCATCCAACTAATCAACAAGCTATGAAAAAACTCTTACTCACATTTGTCTTCGCATGCGTAGGACTCAGTCTTAATGCCCAAACTTCCGGTGGTCCCGATTTATACGGATACACCTGGAAAGACAGTAACGATCCAAACGGACCAGCCTTCAACTGGATCGACATCCGCAACGACTCCAACACCATTCAAATCGGCGGACTCGCAGATGATAACATTGTTGGTCCATTTCAACTGCCGGCACCATTTCAGTTTTACTGGTACACGGTAGATAAATTCAAAGTTGGATCTAACGGATACATCAGCTTCGGAACAACAAGTTTCGCCAGTTATGCGCATCCGTTTCCCACTATTCCATTTGCTGACAGCAAGGACAACGTACTCGCACCGTTCATGACTGACTTAAGTTTTGACAACACCGGAGCACAGGAAGCCAATCCTGCCAGTTGTTATTACTGGGTAAGTCCGGGCCAGGATTCTGTCATCATCACTTACGACAGCGTACCATTCTGGGATGTCACTATTCCTGCTTACAGCGGAGAGAACACCTTCCAGATTATCCTTGACTACAACGACAGCAGCATCACTTACCAATACAATACACAGAGTGGAGTAAGTCCGAGCTTAGTCAACTTCGTCAGCACCGGTATTGAGAATATCAGCGGCACTGACGGACTGCAGGTATACTATGATATTTATGCGCCTTCACAATACGCCATCAAATTCACCGCACCACAATCCACTACCCAACAGATCAACGACGGAGCAGCAGTATACAACAACGCACCCGGAACCGGAGGAGTATTTATTTCGCGCAATGCATCCGGATCCTTCCCGTTAAACACACAGATCCGCAACTCAGGAAACACCACCTTGAATCCGTTCAACGTGAATGTGCAGGTAATCTCCTCTACCAATGTAATACAGCTGAACAACACTGTACAGAGTGACACCTTACAGCCTGGCGACACCCAAGATCTTTTATTTGCCAATCCATTTATTCCAGCCAACGCCGGAACATTCCGTTTCATCACCACTACTTCTGCACCAGCAGATGCAGCACCAGGAAACAACGGAAAAACAATGGAGATAAACGTAGTTGACACCACCTTACCTTCTATTCTGCTCGCCTACGACAATGGAGTAAGTACAACTACCGGAATTTCATGGAGTGGCGGTAACGGCGGACTTGCCAATTACTTCGTTCCACCATTCTACCCTGCTGACATCACCACTGTATCCGCTTATATCTTAAACAACCCGAATCTGGTTGGATACACCATGCGCATATTTGATGACAATGGACCGAACGGATCTGCCGGAACAGTTCTCGACTCTATTCAGGTTCCATTAGGAGCCATCACACCTCCAAACTGGGTTAACTCCACTCTACCTGCACCAATTCGAATTGACAGCGGTGGATTTTATGTAATGTGGGACATGGGCGGAGATGGAATCACCCTGGGAACCAACACTGCAGTACCTATTTCCTATCGCAGCTTTGAAATACTCAGCGGAGTAATGGCTGATTACCGTTCACGCGAAACAGAAGACCTCATGATCCGCGCAACTATTGCACGAGTGGGAGTTGGTGTAGAAGAGACAGCTGCCAATGGAGGCGTTGGACAATTCTATCCAAATCCTGGCAAAGATCTTTCCTACCTGAACATTGATCCAACTGTAGTACAAGGCGGACAGGTACAACTACAGATCTTCAACATGAACGGACAGCTGATCAGCAACGAGCGTGTACCAGTAAGTGGAAACCGGATAGCTGTTAACACAACAGGATACAGCACCGGATTATACACTGCCCGTATAATCACAGGAAATCTGGAAGTGAGCAGAAAACTGAACATCATCCAATAATATTGTTATAAATAAAAAAGCGAGACTGTATAAAATCTGATACAGTCTCGCTTTTTTATTTCCACTTTACAATGAAGCTATAAAGTCCTTTTCGGATTTTCAAAAGAATCACTTGGTGTTTTTTACATCATAGACTTCAACAAAAACTATACGATATCCTGATGAATCAATTTGAATAAAAGGATCAATTCTACTTTTTAACAGCGCTACGATTATCGATAATCGTCAATATTGTAACAGACCTTCTGGTAATCTTGTAAATTGCAGTAATATGCCGATGAACATACCCAAGCCTGCACCCTTTAAATTTTACTGACTCTTTAAATGATTTAGGAAAGATTGCAACTGTCCTTTCGAAATGAAGTAAAATATCCAAAAATTCATTCACTTCATTTTCGCCCCAATTCTCTCTAATAAAAGAAACCACCTGGTCTACCTGAACTTTTGCTTCTGAGGACCAAAAGACATTAAACCTTTCGGCCATATGAATTCCAAAAATCTTTTGAAGAAATAGTATTTCCGCTTTCTAAATCAGAAAGTCCACGCTGCAATGATTCCACTTGTTCACTGGTTAAATTATCACTCCAATCACCAGCCTCAACCGATTTTTTGAATTGCAACAACGATGTTAATAAGCTCTTGTCATCCAA
>JAGOJO010000100.1 GCA_017995075.1 Bacteroidia bacterium
GACAGTATACAACAATCGCGGTTGATTCCTCATCGGCAGTAAAAATAAAGCTTTGCCACAAGCCGAAGGAGTTTTACTTTCGCATCCCAAGAAAACGTTTCACATGGCCAAGCATAAATTACAGCGATTTGAAGAATTGAAAGGGTTCGAACGCACCTTCCAGTTCCCCTTTCCGCTGGTGCACACTGATCATCAGATGAAAGGCAACTGGAATAAGAATGTCTTCCACCGGGAAGCGCCCATTGTGATGGAACTTGGCTGCGGACGTGGTGAATACACCGTAAATCTCTCCCAGTCCTTTCCTGAAAAGAACTTCATTGGCGTGGATATCAAGGGCGCCAGGATATGGAGAGGCGCTAAAACCATCAACGAAGAGAAAATTATGAATGCTGCATTTTTACGGGTACAGGCAGAATGGTTGCAGGAATTCTTCAACGAAGGGGAGTTGCACGAAATCTGGGTCACCTTCCCCGATCCGCAGCCGCAGTTATCCAGAGAAAACCGTCGACTAACCAACCCGCGTTTTCTGAAAGTTTACAGGCATTTATGTGGAGCAGGAGGACTCTTCCACCTCAAAACCGACAACATCGGATTCTTCGAGTATACCGTTGAGATGCTGGCCGGACAGAAAGGCGAAATGGAGGTCTGTACCCGCGATTTGTATCAGGAGCCACCGGCAGGATTCCAGCTCGAAATTCAAACCACCTACGAAAAGAAGTTTCTGGCGCAGGGAATGAAGATCAACTACCTGAGGTTCAGATGGGCTAATTGATGCTTCGGGGACCCGAAATGCAATCTGATAAAATTTTCCTCCGCTTGATTCGTCAATCAATTAACTTTACCCACAAATAAAACCAATCATGAGAAAAACGCTCATTATCGTCGGAGTCATTGTTGTACTCGTATTCATAGTTTACCGCTTTTTCGCCGGTACTTACAACAACATGGTCGCAAAAGATCTGCAAGTACAAAAAGCTTGGGCACAGGTGGAGAACGTTTATCAACGTCGACTCGATCTTATCCCTAATTTGGTAAGCACTGTTAAAGGTGCGGCAGAGTTTGAGAAAAGCACACTCACCGCTGTTATCGAAGCACGTGCAAGTGCCACACAGGTGAAAATTGATCCGAAGAATCTGAACGCAGCAGATCTGCAACGTTTTCAGGCCGCACAGGGTGAGTTAGGTGCTGCTTTGGGACGATTGATGGTTGTTGCTGAACAATATCCGCAGTTAAAAGCGAATCAGAACTTCCTTGAATTGCAGGCTCAGCTCGAAGGCACAGAAAACCGTATCACTGTTGAACGTCAGAAGTTCAATGATGATGTTCAGGATTTCAATACGTACATCCGCAAGTTCCCGCAAGTGATGCTGGCTGGAATGTATGGATTCAAGGATAAGACATTCTTCGCTGCAGATAAAGGTGCTGAGAAGGCTCCTAAAGTAGAATTCTAAAATGAAAGCACTGGAACTTTTCTCGCCGGAAGATCGCGAGCGCATTAAGTTGGCGATCGGGAAGGCGGAGATGCAGACATCGGGTGAGATCCGGGTGTATATTGATGATGAATGCAAGGAAGATGTCATGGATCAGGCAGCCTTTGTGTTTGCAGAACTCAATATGCACCGCACGGAGTTGCGCAATGGTGTGCTTATCTATCTCGCTGTGGAGGATCATAAATTCGCGATCATTGGTGATGCGGGTATCCATGCTAAAGTGGGAGATCAGTTCTGGAATAAAATTAAAGCGGAGATGATTCTTCGTTTCAGGGAAGGTAAAGTGACAGAAGCTTTGGAAATTGCTATTCTGGAAGCAGGTGAGCAATTGAAACATTTTTTCCCGCGGAGTAAGGATGATAAAAACGAACTACCGGATGATATGGTGTTCGGAAAGGGAGGGAAGTCATGAGGAAGTTATTCTTTCTGGTATTATTCTTCGTTTTCGGATATGCATGGGCGGGAGTAGAGTTTCCGGCGAAGCCTGTTCCTCCCCGACTGGTGAATGATTTTACCAATACACTGGCGAAGGAAGATATTCAACGATTGGAATCTTCGCTGGTTGCTTTTGATGATTCTTCCAGTGTTCAGATTGCTGTAGTGATCATTTCAAGTCTGGATGGTTATCCGATCAGCGACTATGCTTTCGAGTTGGGAGAAAAATGGGGAATCGGTGATGCGAAGTTTAACAACGGTGCATTGCTGTTGATTGCGAAGGACGATCGTAAAGTATTTATTGCAACCGGTTATGGATTGGAAGGTCCGCTTCCTGATGCCCGGTGTAAGCGGATTGTCGACAATGATATTACGCCCAATTTCAAGCGTGGATTATTCTACGAGGGTATCAAGGAAGGCACCGACAATATGATGCGTGCGGTGAAGGGTGATTATAAAGACACTCCCCGCAAAAAAGGAAAATCAGGTGGAGAGTTTCCGGTGATATTAATGGTGTTGCTGGTGTTTATGTTCATTTTTATATTTAAGATTCTAAGTGTCCGCAGGTATTCATTGCTCAATCAAATTCCGTTTTGGGTGGCCTGGCAATTGTTGAATGCAGCGGCTGCGCGTAAGTCGGGACGTTGGTCTGATTTCAATCGCGGCAGTGGAACCTTTGGCGGCTGGGGCGGTGGTGGTAGCAGCGGAGGCGGCGGTGGATTCGGTGGATTCGGCGGAGGTAGCTTCGGTGGTGGTGGTGCCGGCGGAAGCTGGTAATCCCGTCAGTGTTTTGAATCGCTGAATCAACTTATTTTCCTGCCAGCTTAGCTTCGATAGAACGAAGAATCTCAATCTGCTTCGCCTGACTATCAAACAATACTTTGATCTGTTCTTCCTGCAGGAGATCAATCTTCTGATGCAATGAGCGGATTTCAATTTCAGCCTTGAGGTTGATCATGTAGTCGTTTTCACTGCGTTGTCTGTCCTTCTCTTCCTGTCGGTTCTGGCTCATCATAATGATTGGCGCCTGCAATGCTGCAATACAGGATAAAATAAGATTCATCAGAATAAATGGAAACGGATCGAATACTGCTGTCTCCTTGGCTGTTGAATTGTAAACAATCCATGCCATAAGCAGGAATAGAAATGATAAAATAAACGACCAACTTCCTCCAAAACGGGCAACACGATCTGAAATTTTTTGTCCTCGAGTAAGCATCTCTGCCGGTGGGTGCAGCAGGTTTTCGATAATCAGTTTTTCATCTTCAATTGACTTCGCAACAATCTCCCGAAGTCGTTGCATTTGCTGTGATTCAGATTGTAGCAGTTGGTGGATGTCCTGGTCCATAGAAGCGTTGTTTAATGATACTTTTCAAAGTTACCATTAAAAAGAAATGGAAATGCTACAAGCCTGTAATGAATCTTGTACCTGATTTTTATCTTTTTGATTGCAGGGATTCTGGAAATAATCGGGAGATGAAAAAGATTTTTAGTTTTAAATATGAAGTGAATTGCTCAAGAAGCCCCACTATTTCTGACAACATTCATCCAGTCGCGCTACTGCTTTGGGGTCGGCGGGAATTTCATCTGCATCATACCCTCCGTTGGCAATGGCCTTGCGAATGGCTGCCGGAGTAGTTTTGGCAGTGGAATAAATGATGATAATTTCTTCCCGTGCAATATCTACCTTGAACGATTTTACACCTTTGGTAAAATTCAGTTCTCTTTCGATATGCGGCTGGCAGGTGGAGCATTCTTTGCAGTGATCGCAGTAGATTTTTGTTTTCACAATTAAGGTGTCGTTCTCACCGGCTTGGGCGAACAGACATCCAGAAGAAAGCAGCAGAAGCAGGACCAGTATTTTACGCATCGGAATTATGTAGTGCTGGATTAGGTGTAAAGATATTGATGTTATAACTTGTGTAGTGTGGAACGCGGATGGGACGGATGGAATCGATCTACGCGGATTCTTTAATTTTTCTTCGTTATTCAGCAACCGGAATGACGATTTCAAATACAGCACCTTCTTCAGAGGGTACATGACGCAGATTACCGCCGTAAGCTGTTACGATCTGGTGGCTGATGCTCAATCCGAGACCGACACCCTTGCCTGTAGGACGAGTAGTGAAGAACGGAAGGAAGATTTTCTCGAGGTTCACTTCCGGAATTCCGATTCCGTTGTCGCGAATGCCGATGATGATTTCGTTGCCTTCGTTGCGTGTGCTCAGACTGATATTTCCTCCGCGTTTATCATTGGTCACTAACCGATCCTGAATAGCAGAAGCAGCATTACGGAGCAGGTTAATCATCACGCGGAACAGATCACTGTAAACAGCAGATGTTTTATGCTGGTCCGCATCAAAGTGCATTTCAATGCTGACATTCTCATCAGGGAAGGTATTACTCCATGTTTTCACACTTACACCTACTGCATCGTTGATGAGTGCATGTACATCCACTTCGTGCCGTTCTTTTCCAAATGCAGAACTGTGTTCAGCCATACTGCGTACAATCTCGCCGGCACGGTGTCCATGCTGAGAGATTCGCTGCAGGTTATCGAGGATATCCGTACAAAGCTCTTTCGCTTCTTCATCAGTCGATAATTCCTTGAGCTCTTCCATAAGATCGATGGAAACAGCGGAGAAGTTATTGACGAAGTTCAATGGATTTAACAATTCGTGCGCGATACCGGTGGTGAGTTGTCCGAGGGAAGCCATCTTTTCCTGATGGATCAGCAAACGTTGTGCTTCCTGCAATTCTTTCAGCGCCAGTTCCAGCTCGAGAGATTTTTTCTCTACATTCTTCTTCTCTTCAACGATCTGTTTGGTACGCAGTTCAACTAACTCCTGAAGTTTTGCTTCACGACTCCGGAACTCGGCTACTACTGCGTCGTTTTGATTACGCAGTCGGTTGATGAGTTCCTTCATCAGCAAACGGTTCATGCTGGGATTGCTACCGAGCAGGGAGAAGAAATCCCGAATGCCTAAGCGAAGAATCGAAGCAGCAGTTTTTGCCGACACAGAAGCAGTACGCGGAGAATTATCTATCAGCGACGCCTCTCCGAAGTAAGCAGCCGGTCCAAGTTCAGCGAGTTCGATATTGCCATCGTGTACTTTCAGCTTTCCGGTTTCGATGATGTACATGCTTTCACCGGGATCACCTTTCTTGAACAACGGTTCATTGGCGCGAAGAGTGATTCGCTCTACCATCATGCAGATCTGCTCGAGAAGCTGGCGCTCTGCATTGCGGAAGAGGGATGTCTGGCTCAGTAAATCCACCAGCTTCAAACGATCATCTACCAACGGTTGTACATCGCTGGCAATCATGATTTGTTTAGGGTTGAGAGCTCCGCGTTCTGCTAAAAGTTGTTTAATTTCTTCGAGGTTCTCTAATTTCTTTTTGTTACGGATACCATAAGCGGAATCTGTGTAGTAAAAATGATTCTCTAAAAAATCTTTTTCGAGTTCATACCAATCGTTGAGTAAAAACGTTCGGCCATGTTCACTCCATTCCTGTCGTAGCGCCTGGGAGACCGTGAAGAAATCACTTCTTCCGAGATAATCAAGATCGGCATCGCAGATAATTTTCTGGAAGAGTCCGTCAGGTTTGCGTGGACTTTGCGTCGCCATGATCAGTTCACAAATAACATCGATCTGTTGTTTGTTATATCCGAACTGTGGCAGCCATTCACCGGCCAGACGTGCACCTACAATTTCGTTTTTATCGTATTTCTCGATAAATCCACAATCATGGAGTAGGGCAGCAGTTTTAATTAAAAGCGTGGAATCTGCATCAAGACGTTCAAGGTCGGATAACACTTCAGTAGCCCGCACAACGTCGAGGGTATGAGTGATGTTATGGTAATAGAGTCCGTGGGGGAGTTTATGGCGTAGTTGTCCTAAGACAAAGATTTCTGCGTCAGAATAATTCATAAGAAGCAATAGGGTATAATCCAATAAAAATAGCGCCTTTTGGAATAGGGTCTACCGTTGTTGGATAAAATCCCCGCATTTGGGGAGGGCGATTTTAACGGTTAATATTGATATCCTGTGTTTTAGTATCAAAGCGGACGCCGAGCTGATTCGATTTCCGAAGGATTTCCAGGAGAATCTCGTCGCGTTTCGTAGTGAAATAATCAGGGTCTATCGTATTGATAAAGAACAGGAACTGTAATTCGATGCCCATGTCGGTGATCTTATCCACTTTCACAGATGGAGCGGGATCCTTGATGACATCTTCATGTTGAAAGAGGTAATAATGTACTTCCTCTTTGAACTTCTGGATCGTTTCAACCGGTGTTTCAAAGCGGGCGGTCAGCGGGAACAAGGCACGGATCATTTGGCGCATGCTGATGTTTTCCAGTTCAGCGTCCGTCATTTTTTTATTGGGGACAGTAACGATGGTTTTTTCGAGTGTTCTGATCTGCGTACTTCTGAATCCGATCTTTTCCACTTTACCGGTAACTGAACCAACTTTCACCACATCGCCGATCGTAAATGGTTTATCCAGGAAGATGGCAAACGAGCCCAAAAGATTCTCCAGTGTATCCTTCGCCGCAAGTGCAATCGCCAGACCTCCGATTCCAAGACCGGCAATCAACGAAGCAACATTCACATGAAACACCAGGCCAAGTGCAATAAAAAAACTCAGAATCACCACAATGAATTTGATCGATTCTTTAATGAAGGGCACCAGCTGATCGTCGGATCTGGATGCAGTAGCTTTTGCACGATGCAATAAAACGATACCGAAGAAATCGATAAGGCGCATCAGGATCCATGTCAATGTCATGACGATCGAAAACTGAAATGCTTTCCAGAGAATATATTTGATTCCAAAATTTTCTTCAGAAGGAAGATGCCAGCTCACCGGCCAATGCAACTGCAGACAAGCGATATACAAACTGATCAGCACGACAAATAATCCAAAAGGCTTCTGCAGTAATTCGCGAAGTTCCTTCACATCCACACCGCCGGTACGTTTCTTAATAAAGCGGTAAATCAATCCCGAAAGATGATTCGATACAAATCGTTTAAAAAGTAATCCAATCAGTATAATCCCGAAAAACCAGAGAATACTCTCTACCGAGTTTTCAAAGATTGTTTGTGAGCGCCAGTCGTTGTTCATGAAGTGAAATTAAAATATTGTTTTCTTCATTGCAATGATTTTCTGAAGTATTCAGTTTGCTCAATAAGTCTTGCAACAACTTACTGATACTTCTTACACCAACTGCTTTAAGGCAATTTCGTATCCGCTGGCCGTTATATCGGTTTTGCCTTTGTTGATCTGATGGATGTCGTCGAGTGCTTTGTGAATAGTTGTGGCTACATCACTAAAGATTCCTTCTGCATCGTGTTTTTCCGGATTGCTCATGAGGTAGGCAAATACGCGGGCCATACCGCAGTTGCTGATAAAATCGGGGATGACACTGAGGTGATGGTCGGCGTAGCGGCTGATGGGTCCGAAGAAAATTTCAGGATCTGCGAAGGGTACATTGGCTCCGCAGGCAATTACCTGTAGTCCGTTGTCGGCGAGTGCGGAAACCTGATCAAGTGTGACCAGTCGTGACGCAGCTGCCGGAATGAATACATCTGCCTTGAGCTTCCAGAATCGTTCGTTGATGTCGGCTACTTTTTCGAAGCCTTCAAACATATTTTTCGTGCGCGAATGAAACAACTGAACTACTTCTTCGTGGGTGAATCCGTTTTCATTCACTACTCCGCCCATACGGTCGATGATGCCGGTTACTTTTGCTCCTGCCTGGGATAAATAATATCCTGCCGCTGCACCAACATTTCCCCAACCTTGTATGAGTACTTTTTTTCCTTTGATGGATTCTCCTTTGATTTTGTAAAAATGGATGACGGATTCAGCTACTCCATAACCGGTGATCATATCCGCAACACGATAGGCTGATCCCGTTGGGACGTAACGTTCATCTTCCACTACCAGACTCACTCCGGTTTGCAGTTTGCTGATGCGTTGTGCACGGTCTTCTCCTTCACTTTTGAAATGTCCGTTTACTACTCCTTCCTGTGGATGCAGCAATCCGAGTTCGGAGGTGATGGGAATTACTTCGTGGATTTCATCGACAAATAAATCTCCGCCGGTGCCATAATAATTCTTCAGCAAAGGCATCGCGGCTTTGTACCAGCGTTGAAGGACTTCCTGTTTGCGGGGATCCATCGGATCGAAATTGATACCTGATTTTGCTCCGCCGATGGGCGGTCCTGCTACCGTAAATTTGATCTCCATTGTCTTGGCGAGCGACTCTACTTCTCTGCGGTCGAGGCCTTTACGCATTCGGGTTCCACCACCTGCAGCACCGCCACGCAGCGAGTTGATGACGATCCATCCGGTAGCATCCGTGTACGGATCATTCCATTCGTAAATGATTTCAGGTTTCTTTTCCTCGAATTTTTTCAGGAGTTCAAGCATGGCAATAGGTACAATTTGAGTGGTGCAAAGGAATCGGTTTTCTTCCAATTCGGCGGCTTAAAGTCGGGGTAATTTGTACATGACTTTTTTCGCAGACCCAATCTCTTTTGTAATTGCCTTATTCAGAGTGTTTTGACCCCAGGGTTGATCACTGACAACACTAAAATCAGGGAGGTTCATGCCCAGCAGCCAGATGCCTCCTTCGGTGTCGGGGCCTACGGAGAAGTCGAGGATTTTTAGGCTGAGAAAGGCTTCCGAAAGGTGTTTTGCCTCCAGTTTTTCCGGTAGAGAAAACAAGGCGACTACTTTCCGCGCTCCACCGGCGAATGCTTCTTCATAAACCATTTGTAGTTTTTCATCGATTCCCGTTATGGTTTCGTTTTTCGGCCATCCCTCAACGTTAGTATCGAGATTGATTTCGAAGTAGATCGTTTTGATGGCAGGGTCGGGGAGGAGGGAGGAGATATGTTGGGTGTCGATGGTTTCTTTTTTTAATGCGGCATTGCTTCCGGCGCGGACACCGGCAAATACAATCAGACAACATTTTTCCCAATATTCCCTCAATGTTATCATTTTAGTTTTAATCTTAATAATGGCATAACACCCTGTTCAACGAGCTTCTTTATTTTGCGAAGATAAATTAGTCGTGTCAATGAAAAAACTGAAATTATACACCTTCCTGTTTTTAACTTTTTTCTCTATATCCCGGGTTTATGCCCAATCCGGACTCCAGCAGGTTATCATCGAAAAATATTACATCTCCAATGCCGCCGACTCGATTAGTGCCAGCACTGATTTAGCAGCAATGGGATATCCGACAGCTACCTTGCCGGTTGGATCTGTTACCTATAGAGTTTTTGCCGATCTCGCTCCGGATTGGGGTGTTCAGGCGGTGTATGGGGTGAGCAATCATCCGGTTAAGCTGGAAACAACAACGCAGTTTTTCAACCATCCCAATGGTAACGTAACAGCCGGTCCATTCCCGACTTCCTCTGTGGGCATACTCTCCTCCGGTGCGACCTTGCTCGACTCATACCTGACCTGCGGAGGCGTAACTACACAGCGATTTGGTGTGTTAAAATCAGAAGACAACTCTGTTGCATTTCCAACCGGCGGAGGAACGAATTACATTGGAGTATCATCGCCGACTTTATCCAATAACGATCCCAACACCGCTCCCGCATTGACTACTTTCGATGGTATTTACAGAGTGTCATCTCCTTCAATCATCGGTCTTACCATGTTGGGTGATGTAAGTGGAAGTGCAGTTAATATTTTCACCGACGGTTCAACAGTTGGAAATTCATTTGTAAGTACCAATAGTTCATGGGGAGTACTCGGACAACAAACTGGAGCCTTTCCTTCAGGAACCAACAGGGTGTTGCTTGGACAATTTACTACCGATGGTGTCTTCAGTTATGAGTTAAACATTCAGCTGCGGAATTCGGTTAACTTTCAAATCGAAAAATATGTAGCTGTCAATCCTGCGTTCGGTGAATATTTATTTCCGTCGCTTAAAGGTGAAATCGCACCACCGTATATATTCTCTTTTACTCCTACATCAGCAAGTCCGGGAACTTCAGTTACCATCAATGGCAAAGGATTTGTTTCTGTCAGCAACGTATTGTTCAACGGTGTAAATGCATCAAGTTTTACTGTAGTAAATCAAAACCAGATAAATGCTGTAATCCCTTCCGGTGCCACCAGCGGATTGATAGCAGTAGTGAATGCCTACGATACAGCGTTTAGTGCTAGTCCGATCAATATTATCTCAGCTTTCCCATACACTGTCAACATGTTTATTGAAGGATTTTATACAGGCGGAGGTATGATGACTGAACTACTAAGCCCGGGAATCACTGATTCTATAACCATTGAACTGCGGACACCAGTTGCGCCATACTCCCTTCTTCACTCGCAATCAACGCTACTCAGTACCAGCGGACAAGCTCCATTGAGCATCCCGGGTTCCCTGGCGGGATTAAGTACCTATATTGTAGTACGACACCGAAACTCCATTGAAACCTGGAGTAAAACTGTAAGTACCCCCATTTTCGAACAGTTTAAAAATAGAGTTTTTCATTGTTACTTGTTGTTGACCTGTTGAACTGTGGTCAGGTTGAGGGTAGTTTGCGGGCAGGCAAGCTGTCCACATTTCAACAGG
>JAGOJO010000101.1 GCA_017995075.1 Bacteroidia bacterium
TATGACCTTGACAAATTCAACATCCGTGATGACGCCCGCAAAGTGCTGGATGAAGTTGCGGCGTTCCTGATCGAACATAAGAATGTAAAAATCTCTCTCTCCTCTTCTACAGATAGTCGTGCAACGAAAGAATACAATGAACGTCTGTCGCAAAACCGTTCGAAATCTGCGCGCGAATACCTGATTGAAAAAGGAGTAAATCCAAAACAATTAGCTCGTATCACATGGTCCGGCGAATCTGTATTGGTAAACAACTGCGGCGATGATGCACCTTGTACAGAAGAAATGCACCAGCTGAACCGTCGTACCGAGATGATGGTGATGGAAGTTAAAAAGGAGTAACATCCACAAAAAGAAGGTAGCGAAATATATCATCTCGTAGCAGGATGCTTTGATGATTAAAAAAACTGCTATCGTCAGATATTCTAAAAAGAGACTGTTTCAAAAAGCTGAAGCAGTCTCTTTTTTTATTTATGAATTGGAATTTTAAGCTCTGAACGGCCAAGAATTTTCAGTACCGTATTCCCAATATAATCAGCCGGCATTTCATTACTGACGCGTTTCCCTGACCCATAGTTCACTTCTGCAGCATAGTCCTTGTAAATATCCAGATTCAAAACTAACCGACTTCCGGGCAATACCTGTTTGGCAGAAAAGGCCGCAGTTGTTATCACCAGTGTCTGCTCTTCTCCGGGCGACCATGTTTTTTTCAATATCGATCCGTTTAAATATGAACCTCGCTGTATGGCCGAGCTGATAAGAAAATAATGTCCATCAGCTGTTACTTCATACAGCCGCATAATAAAATCAGCATCCCGGACTTCAGGTATTATGTTTAAGCTAAGTTGAAATGCACCAGCTATGTTGATCGTGTCTTTAATCACAGCAGTACTGTAATTTACTCCGGCACGACAAGGATTCTGCGCATTCAAAATATTCAGATCGCTCTCAAGTCCAATGAATGTTGATTCGTCTTCCGAGCGCAAATTCTTTTTCAAAAGAACAGTTTTATCCGACACTAACTTATCCGAGAGCGCATACTCCTTACGTTTCTTAGTTGGATTCAGATAAAAACGAATTGTATCATTACTAATAGAGCTAAACGAAGGCGAATGTATCCACTGGTTCGACCCCATGAGTTGAACATTGATTTTATCGCGAAGGATAGCAGGACGATCTTTCTTTTTAAATATATAATCCATCCATTCAAACACCAGTGCATCAATATCACAATACGCAACTGAATCGATCGTATAGCCGCGCACCTCCAATGCCGGTGAAGATTGTGCACCTGCATGATCCCAAGGACCCATTAAAAAATAATGTTGTGGTTGCTTATGATACCGATGGTGCTCATTGAAATAATACATAGCTCCATATTGATCGTCGTCGTAAAATCCGGTAATAGTAAGAACAGGTATATTGATCTTTGCAAAATCAGATTTATAGGGCATCAATGATTGCCAGTAACTATCATAGGCAGGGTGCATCAGCCATTTCTGAAATTGCGGATGAGGATTTCCTTCCAGCGAATCGAGCAGATAAAAGGGCAATGATGAATTAAACCATTTGCGATAGAGCGCGGACCACTTTTCTGAATTATTAAAAGAAAGATAATCCATCATGCGGTTATTGGTAACCAGATGCAACCATGACAACATATAACTTCCATATACACCACCATAATTGGGGAAATCTACACCGGGAGCAACTGCAGCTTGTGGTACAATTGTTTTCAATGCCGGGTGTGGATACTTCTGTACACTCCACTGCGTGAATCCAAGATAACTTCCACCGTACATTCCAATTCTGCCATCGCACCAGGGCTGCTGCACCAACCAGGAGATGGTAGCAAAACAATCTTTTGCATCGTGCTCGAATGGTTGTATTTCGGCCTGACTTAAATATTTCCCGCGGGTATAAACCACTACTCCCACATAGCCATGTTCGGCAGCGCGTTTGGCAATACCAATATCGCCGGCAGAAGGGTAAATGGAAAAAACCAGAATGACCGGCAATGGATTGACTGCATCCATCTTTCTTACCACCACACCCGACAATAAAGCACCATCAGCTCCTGAAAGATACAAGCTGTCTTCGATGATAAATTTCTTTTCCTCCTCCTTCCGAAAATAATTTAACGCAGGTGAATTAACGGCAGATGCAATTTTTAACGCCAATACTAACCGACACAATTGAAGAGCATCTTTTACTTCCACATCACCTCCCTCTTGCGTGATGATCTTCGATATCAATTCATCTTTTCGTTTAACAAGATTTTCGATATCTGGCTGAAAATACTGTTGTGCATAGGAAACCGATGACGCGGGGACAGCCTCTATCAAACGTTGCAGCTGCTCTTCTATCATTAGGACTGTATCCGTTCTGCCTTCACTCAACTTCTCTTTAGTAAGTCCGTAAAGCTCAAACTGAATACCGATAACCGGCAGACCATCCCAGTTTTTATCCGGCTGCATACTTCTGAATTCCCTGAGAAACTGAACACCCGTCCGGTAGTTTCCTGCAAGTAAATGCAAGCGAAAGAGCTGATCATAATAGGACAGTGAATCCTTTTCAAAATAAGCGCCAAGCAGAGATTTAGCCAACCGTGAACACTCGGCACTCAATGTTGAATCTGTACGCAACGACTGCTTGTTTACCGCTATTTTTTGCGCATAAACGGGCGCTGCAAGCAATAGCAAACCAAACATACCCAACCATCCAACCAGACGCTTAAGATTCATATACCGACGTTTAATTACGTTACAGAAGTTTATTCTCCTGAACAATATCCAGAGATGCAAAATAATAAAATCCACCGGTCAAAACAGGCCATAAAATAAAAAAGGCTCCGGTATAACACCGAAGCCTTTTCTTATAACTGAAGTCATCTTAATACTCCCAGAGATCGATTTCAAAGTTGATCATCTCCTGCTTGATACGCTCTGACTCGAGCAATGCATCAATCGGATTCACTTTGTAATCATCCACCCTGCGGTTATAGACGTTATCTTCTTTAATGATATAGCTGTTAAACATGCGTTTCTGGAACACATCTTCAAACGTCATACGTTGAGCAGTGTTGAATCGGTTTGCCACCTCAGCGTTTGCCAGAATACGGCGAGCTTCAGGATAGTAAACCCAGAACAACAATTTCTTTTGACCACCTTCAATCAGATTACCTTCCTGATCACGGGCAAGGGTCATCGGACAGATACCAATAATCCGGCACTTGAGCTCTGAACGCTGCTTATCAAAGAACCATTCCTCTTTCAAACGATATTGAATTACATCATCACGGTTGAAAGGACGGAATACGGTAGAATCGTATTCATCGTACGGAGGATCTGCACGAGTAACTTTAATCTGGATAGAATCTGCACCACCTACCTTTGAGAACTCATCTCCGGTCATTGGCAGTTTGAATTCATCATCACCCGGATCAAATGCAGTGAGGGAACCCTCCTGAATTGCATCCATAAACACATTGATCAGGTTTTTCCTGTCTTGTGTTTCATCAGTTTTCGGATAACGGAGCGGAGCGTTGATCTTTTCGCTGAGGTCAATGTGACGCCAGATACGCTTTGCCCACATTACATCTGCTTCACGGAGATAAGTGTAAGGAATCACCCTGCGTGCAGGATTATTCTCTTTCACGTATACTCCATCCAGCACGTTCTGTGCACTTGCCGAAATCCCTGTTATCACAAGGATTGTAAGCATAAGGAAGAACTTTTTCATGGATATAAGATGTGTTCTGTAATTTAAACGAATCGTGATGTTTGCGGTTGCAATTTTTAGTAATTCCTTACTGTACTGTCAGCGGAATTGAGTTTACAGTACGGGTTGTACCATCCGGCATCGATACTTTGATGTATTCGAAGAGGATTTTATCTCCCGCTTTGCACCGGCTGATTACATCCTTCATATCACCGGAAAGTGCACCGCCATCAGCAGATTTTTCGATAGGATCCACACCCTTACCGTAACGGCTCATTTTGAAGCTGATTACTTTAGGATATAAGTCGAAGTCGAAACCTTCCATTGTAGGGATGATACCTTGCTGTGCAGCTAATACTGCTTTAGAGATACCACCATCCTTCTTTCCGCCGATTTTAGCAACCGGATCAGGAATACGCTTGAGACGGAATTTGAATTCACCCATTTGCATTGGCTTTCCGTTGAAGTCGGCAGATACTATTACCTTACCTTCTCCCGGTTGTCCTTTTGCATCTGCAATGAAGTGTCCTTTACCCAACTTTGCATCTGGAATCAGCGCAAAACCGGTTGGAGTTGCTTTCACTTTTTCATCAGGTACACCAGGAACAGATACTGTAATCGGATTGGGAACACCAATGTAGATTACGTTCATCTTATCCGCAGCTACCGATGCAGAAGGTTTAGCAACAATATAAGACTGTTCAAATGGATATGATTCATAAGTATTATCCGGCTTCTTCACTTTGATTACACCGGCATACTTCTTCTCACCAACACCTGAAGCACGTACTTTGTACATACCTACTCCACCATCTACTGTCAACGCTGAACCACCAACTGTAATCTCAGGATCACTAGTTGAACTCATAGCTGCCAGGAAGATATCTGCTGAATACTCCTGTCCTTCGATCACATAGCTGGAAGGCGCAATTACCTTTGGAGCCAGTGTATCGAATTTGAAGTCAGCTGCGTTGATCGCACTCAAGAGGTGAGTAACGATTTCCGATTCAGCATTCTTAATATCTGACTGAATTTTAGAAAGCAATGCAACAGTGGCAACTACAGGATTATGGTAGAAATTCGCCATTTCCCAGGTCTTCTTTCCATCTTCTGTAGCCTTACCTGCAGGATCTTTTGTATTGAAGAGTTCATCCAGACGTTTTGTGAATTTATCACGATCGCCGGCATCTAGAGATGCAAGGATGTTCTTTTTATACGAATCAATTTTTGCTTTCAATTCAGAAGCCTTGTGACCACGACCATCCTGTTTGTCACCACACATAATGCGGGTTGGTTCATCGTAGTTATCCTGAGACTTCATTTCACGCAATGGAACCATCTTTGCACTCGGTTCCATTTTATCAGTAGTACGGATCAACTCTTCTTTTAATGTATTGATGTATTTGTCGAGTTTCTCACATTCTGCCTTCACCACTTGAGCCTTCTTGTAGAATGGCTCAGTCTTAGCCTTGTCATTCTGCATCTGTTTGTCAAATGCATTATAGGCCTGGGTGTTTTTGCCCGCGAGATTCTTTACAGTAATCTCAAGGCTGTCGTTAATTGTAACGAACGCATTGATGATTTCTTTGGAGACGTTCAGTGCCAACAGAGCTGTTAACACTAGGTACATCATCCCGATCATCTTCTGCCTCGGTGATAGATTTGCACCTGCCATTTTTCGATTCTAGGGTTTTTGGTTGATAAATGAATAACGAAAAAATGTCAGTGATTATTTCCCTGAATTAGGATTCATAGCAGACAACATGTTGCCGTAAATCGTGTTGAGGGCGTTGAGGTTCTTCGCGAGTTTACCAACTTCGTCTTTGTAACGCTTGGTATCTTCAACAGTGTTGTTAAGGTTAGACAACAACTCCTGAATTCCGTCGTAGAACTTCTTGGTGTCCTTCATACGTGTATTTGCTTCCTGTAACTGGAGTTCATACACAGCATTGAGAGCACCCATGTTTTTACCGGCTGATTTCATTTGCTCAGTGAATCCTTTTACATCGTCATGCGCTACAGTCATGCTGTTCATTGCTGTTGCAGCCTTCTCGTAAGAAGCAGTAAGGGTACTAACCTGCTTAGCGGCGGCTGAAACATTCTTTGAATACTCTTCAGTAGCTACTGCAGCGTTGGAAACAGTTGCCATTTTAGCAGTGTTCTCGCTGAGTGACTTCAATCCGTTGCCAAGGCTAGCGATCAGATCCGGACCGATTTTGGCATCAGTTAACATTTTGTCAAGTTGCTGTGAAACCGGATCGCCGGCTTTGTGCTTCTTGCGGTCAGCTCCCGGCTCATGCATTCCTGCAAGTTCAGGATAAACTAATGACCAATCTGTTTCTTCATGCGGCGGTTCAAATGCAGAGAAAAAGAAGATAACCGCCTCTGTAAGAAGTCCTACAGTAAGCATGATACCCGCACCTTCCCAGTGCTGAATTTTGAAGAGCGCACCTACAATTACAATTGCAGCTCCGAAACCGTAAAGTTTCGCCATGAACTGTTTGAACCCTTTACCTTGGGTCAATTGAGCTAATCCCATGTTGTTCTCGAGTTTTTAATGGTTTTGGTTAGAATGATTTGTGTTGTTCAATATTTTGCTAATCGGGAAGCGGGTTGAGGGCGCCTCCCGTTAGAAGTGTGTGTGTGTTTACTCTTAGAAATCTGCTTTGTCACGTCCCAGGAAGTCCATTACACATCGGAATCCGATGTAGGCTTTGGATGTATCCTGGTATTCGTAACTACGGGTTCCCGTTTGAAGGAAATACCCGATATCTTTCCATGATCCGCCGCGAATCACCTTCCGTTTGAGAGCTGGTGGGTCAGTGTCCTTGGCATCATAGGTATAGTCAGGATTCAGGTCATGTATAAAGCTGTAAGATGACTCATCGTAAGCGTTGCTGGTCCACTCCGCTACGTTTCCGGCCATGCAGTACAGTCCGTAATCATTCGGCCAGTATGCAGTTGCTTTCACAGTGTAGAATCCTCCATCATCGATGTAGTTTCCACGAAGCGGTTTGAAGTTCGCAAGGAAACATCCACGGCTGTTGCGGGTGTACGGACCTCCCCAAGGGTATGGGTTGTTCGCTAAACCGCCACGTGATGCATATTCCCACTCACTCTCTGTTGGCAGACGGAAATCCTGTACGTAAGTCTCGTCTACTGACTCCAGATAGGAGTTGAGTAACTGAGTCCGCCATACGCAGAATCCTTTTGCCTGCAGCCAGTTAACTCCAACAACCGGATAGTCGTCGTAGGCTGGATGCCAGAAATAAGCTTTGGTGATCGGATCGTTGAAAGAGTAAGTATAATCGTGAATCCAGGACAATGTATCCGGATATACGTTTATGATCTCTTTCTTGATGTATACCGAACGGTCGGTACGGCCTTGTGGACGGTTGGCGAGTGATGCAGTTGACGGATCGCGGTCGCGACTGAAGTCTTTCTGCGCCGCAGCTACCAGATCAATCCAGTAATACTCAAAGTTGAGCTTTCGTGAATCAATCTCTTTTCTGCGGTAATAACGCTCACTTTCAGGGAGATAGAGCTCAGAAAGGGTCTCGACGTTCTCCTCGTCGTCCCATCTGATGCGCTCGTCCCAGTTGATGCGCTCACCATACTCTCCTTCCTCTGTCAGGTGGTCTCCACCTAGCAACCGATGTGCCAGTGAATCACGCACCCAGTACACGAACTGACGATACTCGTTGTTCGTGATTTCCGTGTTGTCCATGTAGAACGCATGCATCGACACAGTCTTTGCCATTGCGTTCTGGGCGTAAGGTACATCCTGGTCGCTAGGACCCATGTTGAAGGAGCCTTGAGGGATAAACACCATGCCATAGGGATCGGCCTGGTACCATCTCTCACGTCCTTGTACCCCCACCAGTTGACCACGGTTACCGCCTCCACAACTACTTAGCAGCAGCAGTGCGAGGGAAGCAATAATCAGGTTTTTCATGCTTTGTTCGCTTTTGGGTTCCGGAAATGTATTACGTATGCATCCAACGCTGAAAACTTCGGAATATTATTCGCCACATTTCCAGTGGGATGATACGTCAGTTTTCAAAGATAGTTGCTTTACCTTCCGGATTTATTCCGATTATTAGAGGAATCTTACGTTTCGGATGCTTACCGGCACCCGTTTCTTTACATTGAAGCAGTAACCCAACATGATTTCATGGGTTCCGTCGCTGTAATCTTTTAATTCTGAGGTAGTAAAGTCGTATGAATAACCCAGTCGCAGGTTCTCGAGAAGGGTTAACCCGAGCATTCCTACAATGGCGTCATCATTTCTCCACGATAAACCAGCCCAAAACTTATTGTTGAAGTGAGCATTTACGTTCACGTCAATAGTGGTATTGTCAGTCACGTTCTTTACAAACAACATAGGCTTTAGCGTTACGTTCGGAGTCACTTCCCAGTTGTATCCGATCATCCCGTAGTAATGTCTGTCGTATGTCTTCGTGAATTTGTCCAGATCAATCTCGCTCTCGAGCAGATGCGTGGACGAAATACCAATGTATAATTTCTCAGAGTTGTAATACAATCCTCCACCCATGTCAAAGGAAGATCCGCTTACGGAACTTTGTGGAATCGCAGGATCGTTTGCAGTTCCGTCAGGTGCCGTGAACTTGCCGTCAATCGTGTTCTGTACTAATCCGAAATCTAATCCAACACCCAACTTGCCACTTCCTACATTGAAATGATAAGCTCCGGCTAATTTCGCTGTGAGTGAATTTTCAAATCCAATCTCGTCTGTAGCAATGCTGAGTCCAACACCAATTTTGTTGTTCATCAATGGCGCTTCTATCCCGAGTACACCAGACTTCGGTGCTCCGTCAAAGCTTACCCATTGTGCACGGTATAACAGACTTGCACAGATGGCTTCGTTACTTCCTGCAGATGCCGGGTTCACCCATAATTTGTTAAACATGTTCTGGCTGAACTGTGGGTCTTGTTGCGCAACTGCCACCGTTGAGAGACATCCTACTGCTAGTACAGTTAAAAGTTTCTTCATACAGATTTCGATCGATTTCGGGTTATTTGAGGGGGATAAAGTAAGTAAATATTATTTACAAACCCAAAAGACAACATTCGGCCGGTTTATTTAGCTGGCGGTGTTCCCTCTTGGGCGGGACTAAAATAGGAATTTCAGGATTGCACAGGCCCCTGTTTGAAATATTTTAAAAGTGACTGATAATCAATACTAAAAAACGGATATTATGAACCATTTCGGGGGTTAGGTAACTAATGGTATGGACAGGAAGCGGGGATTTACTGCGGATATCTGTTGAAAAAGATTGTTGGGGCCGGATCAGAAAGGGAGCAATTTTGGGTGAAACCTTACAAAGCCGGCCAATATATTTCGATCATTGGCGTAACCTTTTTAAAAGTTGGGCCCGGATTTGGATTCAAAACCTGTCCCCGGTTATATCATTTTGTGGACAGCATTCCACCAGCGTTCGGGGACTTCGTTATTGCAGGCCTGCTGGTAATCTTTGTAGGTGCAGGGGAGTAAATGCTGGCTGAGATACCGGTTGCGGGCTCCGTCAGTGGGTAGCTTGATCCACCACCGGTCACTCTTGGTGCTTTTGATGAAAGTGATTTCCTGGTCAATTTCTTCGAGGGTGACCCGGTAAGTGAGGTATTGGTTGGGCTGGCTGAGAGGGAGATCCTGTTTGCGCTGTCCTACTCCTTCGAAAAAATACCACATGGCTTGTGCGATGAGCTGGGCTGTTTGTCGCTGTGGGTCGAGTTGGGGATTGTATTCGTAAAAGCCAATGCCGCTTAGTTTGTCGCTGAGTCCGGCGTACATGATGATCTGGCAGAGCTGTTCTCCATATAGCCCGTTGGGACTTGCATTGGCATTTCCGGGTGCATCGCTTTGGCGCACCGCGGTGATGTCTACTGTGAGCAGATCTGCGTTGCGCACTACCGGTTCAGTGTCCTGTACGTCGCTTTGTACTTGTCCGAGACGATAAGTGTCAAAGTGCATTTTCTTCATCAAGGCTACGTTGTCTACTCCGGTGAAGTAGGTCTGGTAGGCGAGATTGCTGAAGTTGAAAAGATAGTTGGGCTGCTCGAGGATGATCTTCCCGAGATAGGTGTCGCTGTTGGTGGGCTCTTCGGGCATTCCTAAATCAAAGCGGGCATCTACACTGACGATGTTAATGATCTGTTCAGAGAGTTTGTACCCTGCATATTGTCCGTAGGTGAGATCCTGACTTCCGCCAAGCACAATGGGTATGATCCGCGCGGCGAGTAATTCATGCACTACTGTTCCGATCGCAGCGTAGGTATCAGCTAAACTATGGCCGATGCGTAAGTTACCGAGATCAATGAAGTGCAGATTCTGCTGGTGCTTCTTGAGTTGATAAAACGATTCGCGGATTTTATCGGGTCCTGTTGCGCAGCCATGATTCTGTACGCTTCCCCGCTCCTCTCCTACTCCGAATATTGCGATGCGCGCTCCTTCGAATGACGGAAATGGCTGATCGTCGCAATAGGCAATTACAAAGTTTCCGAGGGCATCGGCGGGTAATGGACTCTTAACGCCTTTGAGTAACGCGGAGTCGAGGGGCTGGAAATAAGCGGATAACATGGACTGCAGGAGTGAGCTACCTTATTTCTTCTTCTTGGCGGCGGTTTTCTTTGCTGG
>JAGOJO010000017.1 GCA_017995075.1 Bacteroidia bacterium
GGCTTTCCGAGATTTGCCGCGAAATAGAAAAGAAAGGCCGAAACCTGGAAACAGCCGGACTTTTTGGCCTCAGTTTACAGCTCGAAACCGACTACAAAGCAACTGTGGTGGAACTGAAGAGTCTGTTTGAGTACAATTAATTGACTGAAAAATAGTAGATTATAAGTTTTTTCGAGTAAAAAGGCCGCTCAAAGAAATTTAACACAAAGGCCTTGCAATAACCAAAAGACTGATTATCTTTGCAACCCAATTAGAGAAATAACATGATTATTGTTCCAATCAAAGAAAACGAGACCATCGATAAGGCGCTCAAAAAGTACAAGAAGAAATTCGAGAAAACAGGTACTGTAAAGCAATTACGTGCCCGTCAGGCTTTTGAGAAACCATCTATTACTCGTCGTACCGAGATCAAGAAAGCGATTTACAAAAATCACCTTCAGGCGCAAGCGGTTCAGGCTTAATTGTCCTGTCCCTTCAGATATACAATCCGGGTTCGAAAGAGCCCGGATTTTTATTTTATAGACCTTTCCGATTCGGCTTGTCTATAAGATTGTTAAAAAACAACACCTGTTTTTCTGAAAAGGCATGTTTCATGTGTATCTTTAGCCTTCCGGGAGTCTTCCGGTCTTTACAACTACAGGATGCACAACGACAGAGAACGGTTTCTGGATTATCTGCGGTTTGAGAAAAGGTCATCAGTGCATACCGTTACAGCCTATGAAATCGATTTAAGGCAATTTTCCGACTATCTCGCCGAGCAATACCAACTGACAGATCTCACGGAAGCCACACATATGATTGTGCGTTCGTGGATTGTTTCGCTGATGGAAGCAGGAATAGATCCCCGCTCTGTAAACAGGAAGATTACCACACTGAGAACTTTATATCGTTTTCTGATTAAAACCGGCCGCATGCAACGTAGTCCGATGCTGAAAGTGCAGGCTCCCAAAACAAAGAAGAAGCTTCCGGAATACATCGACGAGAAAAAGATGGAGCAATTATTGCAGATAGAAGGGGACCAGCCGGCCGATTTTATGCACTTCAGGAATTACCTCATCATTGATTTTTTCTATCGCACAGGAGTACGTCTTTCAGAGATGATTCAACTAAAAGTGTCGGATGTTAATCTATATAATCTGACGATCACGGTGTTGGGAAAAAGAAATAAAGTGCGTCAGATTCCCATTACACTCGGCTTCAAAACACTGATTGAAGATTATTTAGGTCAACGAAAGAAATTCATCGAAGAAATGGGCACTGATCATCCCTATTTCTTCGTTGATAATAAGGGTAACCAAATGAGTCCCGGGTTCGTTTATACAACAGTGAAAAACAGCATCAGCCAGGTGTCGACAGGACAAAAACGAAGTCCGCACGTTTTGCGCCATAGTTTCGCCACAGCCATGCTCAACCACGGTGCCGACATTAATGCTATTAAGGAGCTACTCGGACATAGCAGTCTCGCCGCCACTCAGGTTTACACCCACAATTCAATTGAAAAGCTGAAGGAGATATACAAACAAGCCTTCCCCAAAGCATAACACGTTAAAACTTATAGACTATGAAAGTGAAAGTTCAATCCATCCACTTCGATGCTGATCGTAAACTTCTGGATTTTGTTGAAGATAAAGTGGACAAATTGTCACATTATTATGAAGCCATCATCGGGACAGAAGTTTTTTTACGACTCGATAAATCAGATGCAGGAGATAATAAAATCGCTGAGATAAAAATATCCACTCCGGGCAAAGTACTCTTCGCAAAAGAACAATGCAAAACTTTCGAAGAAGCTACAGACAACGCCATCGAAGCACTGCGTAAGCAAATCACTAAACACAAGGAAAAACAAAGAGGCGAATAATAAAATCGATCTCTCTGCAAAGGCTGTCCGAAAAGACGGCCTTTTTTTATTTCCGCATGTTCTTGATTTGCTTTTCCGAAAAAGTGCGTCTGTACAGCGATGGCATTGCTTCAATTGCAAGCATTAATTTCTCCTTTTATCGCTTTTTCCATGCTACGGAATTTTGCATTGAACAATGGATTTCCTGATCAAACCGTAATGGTTTTTTCCCTTAATTAGCATATTCTAATCAACAACCAATAAAACCAAATGAAACGAATTCTCTATTTATTAGCCGCTGCGCTACTGATGTCAGCTGCAGTGAAGGCGCAAACGGGTTCTGAAAAAGTGACGGGAGTAAAGGCTGCTTCCATTAATCTTTCTTCTATTCCAATTAAACAAGCTCAAAAAAACGGAAATGGTGTGCAGCCTGCGCCAGCAGCATTGTTCGATATACAGGAAGTTTATGTGCCTGATACCATCGCCTCTACTACCGGATCGTATGCAGCTTTAGCCTGGAGTGGTACCGAATGGTGGTTTTCACTCTGGAACAAAGATTCGCTCTTTACAATGGATGCTGCAGGTAATCTAACTGCATCTTTCACAATTGCAGGTGTAGGCCGATCGAATTCAGGAGTTAGGAGCATCACTACCGATGGTACAAATCTCTACATGGCGGATAATACCGATACCATTAAAATCGTGAATCCTGCAACCAAAACACTTACCGGAACTATTTTGGTTTCTTCTCTTGGTTTTAATGCAAGAGCGATCACGTACAGCCCGACAACTAATGGCGGTCTCGGAGGATTCTATGTCAGCAATTTCGGAACACCAATCGCAGAAATCGATATGAATGGAAATGTATTGAATTCAATCCCAACCTCAACACATGGACTCGGTAGTATTTATGGTATCGCACTTGACAATCTATCTGTAGGCGGACCATTTCTTTGGTGTTATGATCAGGGCAGTGCAGGAACCTTTAATAATCTTGTGCGCCTCGAACTTCCATCCGGTATTCCAACCTTCGTTATTCACGATGTGAACAGTGACGTAGGTACACAAGTCAACAATGGAATTGCAGGCGGTTTGTTTATCACCAATTCATTTGTAACAGGCGAGAACACCATTGCCGGAATCAGCCAGGGCGCACCCTTTGACGCCTTGTTTGCCTACGAATTGGACTCTGTCTCACAAATTGCCTACGACGCCTTACTCGATACGGTAAAATGGTTACCAGCCTATACGCAGGTAGCCGACCAGCAAGTATCCGCTTTCACCTTTCCTGCAGTCATCACCAATATTGGCGGAGCCTCGCTTGGAGCAGTGACATACACGGTAGAAGTAAATCAGGGAGGGCCGGCACTATACACCGGAACAGGTACCACCGGAACCATTGCTTCAGGCTCCAGTACATTGGTAGCACCCAATGGAAACTTCACGCCATCAGCCATTGGTGATTACACAGTAGAAGCTGGATGCTCAATCGTAGGACAAACCGACGGCAATCCGGTCAATGATACACTTTCCTTCCTGATTTCGGTAACGGATACCGTTATGGCACGCGACAATGGAGTTGTAACCGGAGGATTAGGCATCGGATCAAATCTCACGGGCATACTAGGACAGATTTATTCACTTCCCAACACTGATGTGCTCACTTCCGCTACATTCCGATGTAACGGACCAACCGAAGGCGATACTACCCGTGTTGTTGTATATTCCATGACAGCCGGTGTGCCGGGAACACAAATCGGACAATCGGATTATTACTTCTTCACAGCAGCCGACACCGACGGCGTAGTACTCACACTTCCGATACTCGACATGTCAGGAAACCCACTCTCAGTAGCTGCCGGAACATATTTCGTAGGCGTGGAGGAACACCAGGAGAACGTTTCACTCGGAACATCCGAATTCAACTGGAGATCCAATGTAACTTTCATCACCTTCCCCGGTCAGGCCTGGGCCAACAACGAAGACTTCGGATTCCGCCGGATTTATGTACTGCGACTCAACACCGGAAACAGTATCACCTCCGTTGGTGAGAATCCTGAAGTTGCCGGACTTGGGGTATTTCCGAATCCTGCCGGAAAAGAAATCAACCTGCGCCTCAGCCAGCCGCTCAAATCCTACTCGGTCATGGACATGAAAGGTAGCGAAGTACTAGCCGCCGAACTGGAAATTGAACAAACGGAAATCCGGATCAGCATCGGACAATTACCCGTCGGAGTATACCAGATTCGCGCTGTAGACCACAACGGAGCAGCCTATTCAACCCGATTTGTAAAGCAATAATCCCAAAAACGAGCTCAACACCCCGAACCGGCCTGGAAAAAACCACCGGAACGGGGTGTTTTTTTTGTACATCTTTTTTATTGATTTTCAGGCAGATTTATCAGAATTGCAGCCAAAATACCACCCGGTTACTAACAGCCCGTTGAAAAAATCATGCATTTTTTTTATTTTTTTTAGCGCAACCCTTGTTTGAAAGAAACTATTCACTAAATTTGCAGTCCCATTTTGGGGAATGACTTGTAGTTCCTTGATATTCAAGCCGATGTAGCTCAGCTGGTCAGAGCTACTGATTTGTAATCAGTAGGTCGGGGGTTCGAATCCCTCCATCGGCTCATAGTTTGGTCGTCCGGGTGTGCAAAAGCTGCGACCGGTTAGATTGTGTCAGAGCAATCGTAAAAAAGCTGGGGAGATAGCCAAGTGGCCAACGGCAACAGACTGTAAATCTGTCCTCTTCGGAGTTCGAAGGTTCGAATCCTTCTCTCCCCACAAGGTTCTTTGAAATGAAAATGCTTCTAAGTTCTAGCGGATGGAGGAGAGAGAATGCCGGAGTAAGGCAGGATTTCAACGAAGTCGGAGGAGATTTAGAAGGGGATTCAGAAGGAAATGGCCTTAAATGGCACGGGGTGAAGGTAGCGAGAGTTGCTGGGCCCGGTTTCCGGAGGAAAAGGACACGCGGAAGAAGAAGAGGAGAGAGGAAGCGTAAAAGTTCTTAAACAAGCGGAAGTAGCTCATTTGGTAGAGCATCAGCCTTCCAAGCTGAGGGTAGCGAGTTCGAGCCTCGTCTTCCGCTCTGAAAAAAAACAGAGTGACCAAGCATCGGATGCGGTGGATTCGGCAGAGTAAGCCGGAGTGAAAGAAAAGATTTGCTCCTGACGGTAAAAGGGAAGGGGAAATTCAGTAATTTCACGGCCCATTGAAAGTGAACGAGTACTGACTTTCAATGGTCGAAACACATAAGACGCGGGTCGGATGGACGAAGCTGGCAATCGAATACGGGAGTTAACCGTATCGATTGTTTCTGTCATTCAGAAAAGCCCGCCAATGTAGCTCAGTCGGTAGAGCACATCCATGGTAAGGATGAGGTCACCAGTTCGATCCTGGTCATTGGCTCAACAAATAGAATTCACAAATTAGTAAACAATAAATTATAACACCTTCATAAAATGGCTAAAGAGAAATTTGACCGTTCCAAGCCACACGTAAACATTGGAACCATTGGTCACGTTGACCACGGTAAGACCACTCTTACTGCTGCAATCACAAACGTTCTTGCACAGCAGGGCTTGGCGGAGAAGAGAGATTTCTCCTCTATCGACAATGCTCCTGAGGAAAAAGAGCGTGGTATCACGATTAACACTGCTCACGTAGAGTATCAGACGGCTAACCGTCACTATGCTCACGTTGACTGTCCGGGTCACGCTGACTATGTGAAAAACATGGTTACGGGTGCTGCTCAGATGGATGGCGCGATCCTCGTAGTAGCTGCTACAGATGGTCCTATGCCACAAACCCGCGAGCACATTCTTCTTGCACGCCAGGTAGGTGTTCCAAAGATTGTGGTATTCATGAACAAAGTTGACGCAGTAGACGATCCTGAACTGCTTGACCTCGTTGAAATGGAAATCCGCGAACTCCTTTCATTCTACGATTACGATGGCGATAACACGCCAATCATCCGTGGTTCTGCATTGGGTGGATTGAACCTTGACGGTAACTGGATTCCAAAAATCATGGAACTCATGGATGCTGTTGATTCTTACATCCCACTGCCTCCACGTGAAGTTGACAAGCCTTTCCTTATGCCAATCGAGGACGTGTTCTCTATCACAGGTCGTGGTACAGTAGCAACAGGTCGTATCGAGCGTGGTGTAATCAACTCTAACGATTCAGTAGAAATCATCGGAATGCAATCTGAGCGCCTGACTTCAACAGTTACCGGTGTAGAGATGTTCCGTAAGATTCTTGATCGTGGTGAAGCTGGTGACAACGTTGGTCTCCTCCTCCGTGGTATTGAGAAAACAGATATCCGTCGTGGTATGGTAATCGCGAAGCCTGGTTCAATCCAGCCGCACGCGAAATTCAAAGCTGAGATCTACGTATTGAAGAAAGAAGAAGGTGGTCGTCACACTCCTTTCCACAACAAATACCGTCCTCAGTTCTATTTCCGTACAACTGACGTAACAGGTGAAATCACACTTCCTGAAGGACGTGAGATGGTAATGCCTGGTGATAACGTAACAATCACAGTTGAGCTGATCCAGCCAATTGCGATGGATAAAGGTCTCCGCTTCGCGATTCGTGAAGGTGGCCGTACCGTAGGTGCAGGTCAGGTGACTGAAATCATTGCGTAATCCGCACTAGAAATTTGCAGGTGATCGTCCCGGCCGAATGGTTGGGACGCACCTGTTTATTAAGAGGGGCAAGATTGGCGTCAAAAGTTGGAACTTGAAGCGTTCAATTTCAGGGTAATGCCGGGTAAAAGAATCATTCTTTTGAACGGTCGGGAAGGAGGGAGTATCTGCTTCTTTATTCTGGAAACGGAACAGTAAACAACAGCGAAAGGCATCAAAAAGGCCAACCTCAGTTACGGGTGTAGCTCAATTGGTAGAGTAGCGGTCTCCAAAACCGTTGGCTGGGAGTTCGAGTCTCTCCACCCGTGCACGAACAGAGTAAGAAACGGCGCGAAGAGCAAAGTAAAATACACTATCCGGAAGAGGATTTCAGAGGTGTCCATTCGTGAAAATGGTCAGCTGCAATTCACCGGAATCGGAAAAAACGAAGACGAACAAGTAAATAAATAAAAACAGTCGAACAATGGAAAAGATCAGAGCTTACATTCAGGATTCGTACAACGAACTCATGAACAAAGTATCATGGCCTACCTGGAATGAATTACAGGGCAGTGCGATGGTTGTACTTGTTGCTACTTTGATTTTCGGACTGGTGATCTTCATGATCGACGCCATCTTCTCGGGATCATTGAATCTTATCTATAACCTTTTTGCATAATACCCGCCATGGCTGAAACAACAACCGGCAACAAAAAGTGGTATGTGATCCGTGCCATCAGTGGCAAGGAGAAGAAGGTGAAGCAGTACATCGAGAGCGAGATTATCCGCACCGGACTGCAGGACTACATAGCACAGGTACTCATCCCAATGGAGAAGTACTATCAGATTAAGGACGGGAAAAAGATCAGCAAAGAGCGCAGTTATTTCCCGGGCTATATTTTACTTGAAGCAGAATTGGTGGGAGAAATTCCCCATATCATTGAAAACACTTCCGGAGTAATCGGATTTCTTGGTGCGAAGGGTGAACCACCTGCACCGCTCCGTTTATCTGAAGTAAACCGCATCCTCGGAAAAGTGGATGAGTTGGTTGAAAGTGATGAAGTGTTGAACATTCCTTACGTAGTAGGTGAAACTGTGAAGGTAATTGACGGACCATTCAACAGTTTCTCCGGAGTAATTGAAGAGGTAAACGAAGAGAAGAAGAAGTTAAAAGTGATGGTGAAGATCTTCGGACGTAAAACACCTCTTGAGCTCAGCTACATGCAGGTAGAAAAAGAATCGTAAAACTGTAAGTCGTACCCTCAAACGCCGGTGTGCTTCCAACCCGGCCGATGAAACATCTCTCCACGATAACAGTCCCGAGTATAATTAAACAGAAACAATGGCAAAAGAAATAGGCGCACTCATCAAATTACAGGTGAAAGGCGGCGCTGCTAACCCTGCACCTCCAATCGGACCGGCACTCGGTGCGAAAGGGGTGAACATCATGGAGTTCTGCAAGCAGTTCAACGCACGTACGCAGGACAAAGCAGGACAAGTACTGCCGGTAATCATTACTGTATACACCGATAAGTCTTTTGACTTTATCATTAAAACGCCTCCTGCATTCGTGCAGTTACTTGAGGCGGCAAAAATTCAAACAGGTTCAGCTGAATCCAATCGTAAAAAAGTTGGAACCGTAACCTGGGATCAGGTCCGTAAAATTGCAGAAGGCAAAATTCAGGATATGAACTGCTTCACCATCGAATCAGCAATGAAGATGATAGCAGGTTCAGCCCGTTCTGCCGGTATCAATGTAGAAGGAACCCCTCCCTGGCAGCAGTAAGACTGATCGCGGCATCGGGAATCGCTCGCTGCTTCCCGTGATCCGGTGCCGGAACAATTATAAACTCAGAATCAGAAAATGGCTAAGTTAACGAAGAACCAAAAGGTAGCTTACGCGAAAGTAGATGCGAACAAAGCCTACAGCCTGCAAGATGCCACCAAACTTGTGAAGGATGCAACCTACACCAAGTTTGATGCATCAGTTGACCTGAGTGTACGTCTTGGTGTGGATCCACGTAAAGCCAATCAAATGGTACGTGGTATCGTGACCCTCCCGCATGGAACAGGTAAAACTGTTCGTGTGCTGGTGTTGTGCACTCCTGACAAAGAACAGGAAGCCCGCGAAGCCGGAGCCGATCACGTAGGACTCGATGAATATATCCAGAAAATCGAAGGCGGTTGGACAGATGTAGACATCGTGATCACTATGCCCGGTGTAATGGCGAAAGTGGGTAAGCTGGGTAAGATCCTGGGCCCCCGTAACCTCATGCCTAACCCTAAAACCGGTACCGTTACAAACGATGTCGGCAAGGCGGTTACAGAGGTGAAAGGTGGTAAAATCGACTTCAAAGTAGACAAAACCGGTATCATTCATGCCTCTATTGGCAAGGTATCGTTTGACGCTGCTAAGTTGTACGATAATGCTCATGAATTGCTCCAGACTATCGTAAAGCTCAAACCATCGGCTGCAAAAGGTACATACCTCAAAAGTGTGTCCGTTAGCAGTACGATGAGCCCGGGAATCCGCATTGATGCGAAAACAATCGCCGGGTAAAACAATTAACACGAATTCGTCAAATGACAAGAGAAGAAAAGAACCAGATCATCGATGAATTAGTGGCGACACTGAGTCAGTATCCAAGTTTCTATATCACCGATATTGATACTCTGAACTCAGAAAAAACCTCCAAACTGCGCCGTCTCTGTTTCAATCAGAACGTTCAGTTGAAGGTGGCGAAAAATTCGCTGATCAAAAAAGCTCTGGAGAAAATCGAAGGCGACTTCGCGGATATTCTTCCTACCCTGAAAGGCTCTTCAGCTATCATGGTAAGTGAAACTCCAAGTACTCCAGCTCGTCTGATCAAGGATTTCCGCAAAGACAGTGGAAAAGACGCTACTAAGCCTGCATTGAAGAGCGCATATATCGACGGTGGAATTTACGTTGGCGACAATCAGCTGGATGCCCTCGCATCGCTGAAAACCAAAGACGAACTCATCGGAGATGTTATTGGCCTTCTTCAATCTCCTGCAAAAGCAGTTATCTCCGGCCTCAAAGGTCAGGGTGGCAAAATTGCAGGCATCCTCAAAACCCTGGAAGAGCGTGCAGCCTAAGCTTCGCAGCGTAGCCTGAAAACGTGGGTTTAAATCCTTCCGAAATCATCATTCACAAACAAAAACAACTAGTAACTACTAAAAAAATAATAAAATGGCAGATCTGAAAGCATTCGCTGAGCAACTCGTGAACCTGACAGTTAAAGAAGTTCAGGAACTTGCAACTATTCTGAAAGACGAATATGGCATTGAGCCTGCTGCTGCAGCTGTAGCTGTTGCTGCTCCTGCTGGTGGTGGCGCTGCTGCCGCTGAAGAGAAAACTTCTTTCGACGTTATCCTCAAAAGCGCTGGTGCAAATAAACTTGCAATCGTGAAATTAGTAAAAGACCTTACCGGTCTTGGACTGAAAGAAGCAAAAGACCTCGTTGATGGTGCTCCAAAGCCTCTCAAAGAAGGTGTTTCTAAAGACGAAGCAAACGCACTCAAAGCTCAGTTAACTGAAGCTGGTGCGGAAGTGGAAGTTAAGTAATTGACTTTCAAGTAATTTACAGACCTGTTCCACCCGTTCGGTGGAACAGGTCTTTCCCATTTTCATGCCCCTGCAAATCGGGGTAATCCGAACGGTTGTTCATTAACTAAAAAAACTCCTTCGCCTTGACTACAATAACCAGTCTCACCACAGAGAAGTCAGTAACCAACCGAATTAATTTCAGTAAGAGTAAACACAGGATCGAGTATCCTGATTTTCTCGAGATTCAGCTGAAGTCTTTTAAAGATTTCTTCCAGCTGGAAACCACGGCCGATAACCGTACGCAGGAAGGTCTCTATAAGGTTTTCAGCGAGAACTTTCCTATCACCGATTCACGTAACAACTTCGTATTGGAGTTCCTCGATTATTTCGTGGATCCTCCCCGCTATTCGATTGAGGAATGTATCGAGCGCGGTTTGACCTATAGCGTTCCGCTGAAGGCTAAACTGAAGCTCTATTGTACCGATCCTGAGCACGAAGATTTTGAAACCATTGTGCAGGATGTGTACCTGGGTACTATCCCGTACATGACGCCAAAAGGTACGTTCGTGATTAACGGTGCGGAGCGTGTAGTGGTTAGCCAGCTGCACCGTTCTCCTGGTGTGTTCTTCGGCCAAAGCCGTCACGCCAATGGTACCAAACTGTACTCGGCACGTGTGATTCCGTTTAAAGGATCATGGATCGAATTCGCGACTGACATCAACAATGTGATGTACGCGTATATCGACCGTAAGAAAAAATTCCCGGTGACCACCCTGCTTCGTGCAATCGGTTTCCAGACAGATAAGGATATCCTTGAATTGTTTGGTCTGGCTGATGAAGTGAAGGTGAGTAAGGCCGGTCTGAAAAAAGTAGTTGGTCGTAAACTGGCTGCCCGTGTTTTGAAGAGCTGGCTGGAAGATTTCGTGGATGAAGATACCGGTGAGGTAGTTTCTATCGAGCGTAACGAGGTGATCCTTGAGCGGGAGACTTTCCTGGAAGACGATCATATCGATATGATTGTGGATGCCGGTGTGAAATCCGTTATTCTGCATAAGGAAGATGCCAATACGAACGATTACGCGATTATCTATAACACACTCCAGAAGGATACTTCTAACTCGGAGAAGGAAGCGGTGGAGCATATCTATCGTCAGCTGCGTAACGCTGAGCCACCGGATGAGGAAACTGCCCGTGGTATTATCGACAAGCTCTTCTTCTCTGATAAACGTTATGATCTGGGTGAAGTAGGTCGTTTCCGTCTGAACCGTAAATTGCAATTAAATATCGCTGATGATACCAAGGTATTAACCAAGGAAGATATCATCGCGATTATCAAATATCTGATCGAACTGATCAACGCGAAAACTATCGTGGATGATATCGATCACTTGAGTAACCGTCGTGTGCGTACCGTGGGTGAGCAACTTTATTCGCAATTCGGTGTGGGATTGGCCCGTATGGCCCGTACCATTCGTGAGCGGATGAACGTTCGTGATAACGAGGTGTTCACACCGGCAGATCTGATCAATGCTAAAACTTTGTCGAGTGTGATCAACTCGTTCTTTGGTACCAATCAGTTGAGTCAGTTCATGGATCAAACGAATCCGTTGGCAGAGATCACGCACAAGCGTCGTCTCTCGGCACTCGGACCAGGTGGTCTTTCCCGTGAGCGTGCCGGTTTCGAGGTACGTGACGTACACTATACTCACTATGGTCGTCTCTGTACAATTGAGACACCGGAAGGTCCAAACATCGGACTGATTTCTTCTCTTTGCGTTTATGCGAAGATCAATACTCTCGGATTTATCTCTACACCGTACCGTATTGTGGAAGGTGGAAAGGTAGATATCGGTGGTAATGTAACTTACCTGACTGCAGAGGAAGAAGATACTAAAGTAATTGCACAGGCGAATGCACCGGTGGATGAAGGTGGTAACTTTACCATCAGTCGTATCACTGCCCGTTTCGAGGGTGATTTCCCGATTGTGGAGCCGAAAGATCTTCACCTGATCGATGTAGCGCCGAACCAGATTGCTTCTATTGCGGCTTCTCTGATTCCGTTCCTCGAGCACGATGATGCTAACCGTGCCCTGATGGGATCAAACATGCAACGGCAGGCAGTTCCATTGTTGCGTCCTCAGGCGCCAATCGTGGGTACTGGTCTGGAAGGGCATGTAGTGCGTGATAGCCGTGTATTGATTAATGCAGATTATAGCGGTATTGTTGAGTATGTGGATGCGAATGAAATTCATATCCGTAACCAACGTACCGAAGATGAAAAACTCATCAGCTTTGATGATGATGTGAAAGTATATCGTCTTACCAAATTCCAGAAAACCAACCAGAATACCTGTATCAACCTGAAGCCGATTGTGAAGAGAGGTGACAAGGTGAAACAAGGTCAGGTGTTATGCGAAGGTTATGCTACACAAGGTGGTGAACTGGCATTGGGACGTAACCTGAAAGTAGCATTCATGCCATGGAAAGGGTACAACTTCGAGGATGCGATCGTAATCTCTGAGCGTGTGGTGCGCGAGGACATCTTTACGTCGCTGCATATCGATGAGTACAGCCTGGAAGTGCGCGATACAAAACGTGGTCTCGAAGAGTTAACAGCGGATATTCCTAACGTAAGTGAAGAAGCAACGCGTGAACTCGATGAGCATGGTTTGATCCGTGTGGGTGCTGAAGTAGGTGAAGGAGATATCCTCATTGGTAAAATCACTCCGAAAGGCGAAACAGATCCTTCTCCGGAAGAGAAACTGTTGCGTGCTATCTTCGGAGATAAAGCCGGTGATGTGAAGGATGCTTCATTGAAAGTTCCGCCTTCTGTGAAAGGGGTGGTAATTGATAAAAAACTCTTCTCTCGTGCGATCAAGGATAAACGTGGTCGTGATGAGGAGAAGAATATTGTTGCCCGCTTCGATGCTGAACAGGATAAAGAACTGGCAGAATTGAAGGTGCAGTTGATTGATAAACTCTTCGTATTGGTAAGCGGAAAAACTTCTCAGGGAGTAATGAATGCTTACAAAGAAGTGGTGATTCCGAAAGGCGCGAAGTTCACTCAGAAAATGCTCGCTGATCTGGATTACAACAATATCAATCCGACCAAGTGGACAACGGATAAAGACAAAAACGAAATGATTACCCGTCTCCTTACGAATTATAACGTTAAGGCGAATGAGGTGATTGCAGCGTTCAAGCGGAAGAAATTCCAGGTGCAGATCGGTGATGAATTACCAACCGGTATCATGCAGCTGGCGAAAGTGTATATCGCGAAGAAGCGTAAGCTGAAAGTGGGTGATAAGATGGCAGGTCGTCACGGTAACAAAGGTATTGTTGCCCGTATCGTTCGTGATGAGGATATGCCTTATCTCGAAGATGGAACACCGGTAGATATCGTGTTGAACCCACTCGGGGTACCATCCAGGATGAACCTTGGGCAGATCTACGAAACCGTACTTGCCTGGGCCGGAGAAAAACTCGGAGTGAAATTCGCTACTCCGATCTTCGATGGTGCTGAACTGGAAGAAATCGATCATTATGTGACGAAAGCTGGTCTGCCGAAATTCGGTTCATCGTACCTCTATGATGGTGGTACAGGAGATCGTTTCCACCAGCCGGCAACAGTAGGTATTATCTACATGCTGAAACTTGGTCACATGGTGGATGATAAGATGCACGCCCGTTCAATCGGACCATACTCGCTCATCACACAGCAACCGTTGGGTGGTAAGGCGCAGTTCGGAGGACAGCGTTTCGGTGAGATGGAGGTATGGGCGATCGAAGCATTCGGTGCTGCCAATATCCTGCAGGAGTTGCTTACCGTGAAATCTGATGATGTACTGGGACGTGCGAAGGCGTATGAGTCGATCGTAAAAGGCGACAATATGCTGCCTCCGGGTATCCCTGAATCATTCAACGTGTTACTCCACGAATTACAAGGTCTCTGTCTGAAAGTAACCCTCGACTAAGACCGGAGAAACATCCGATTAACAATTAACACCGACTAACGTTCACGTTATACCGAAAAACAAAAATGGCGGCTAAAAAAGAACAAAAGCTGAAAAGCAATTTCACGAAAATAACCATCAGTCTTGCCAGCCCGGAGAACATCCTCGAGCAATCCAGCGGAGAGGTGCTTAAACCGGAAACCATCAACTACCGTACCTATAAACCGGAACGAGATGGTCTTTTCTGCGAGCGGATTTTTGGACCTGTAAAAGACTGGGAATGTCACTGCGGAAAATACAAACGTATCCGCTATAAAGGCATCGTATGCGACCGCTGCGGTGTGGAGGTTACTGAGAAGAAAGTACGTCGTGAGCGTATGGGGCATATTACCCTTACCGTTCCGGTGGCTCATATCTGGTACTTCCGTTCCCTGCCGAATAAGATCGGTTATCTGCTCGGTCTCCCGACGAAGAAACTGGATCTGATCATTTATTACGAGCGTTATGTGGTGATTCAGGCCGGTATTAAGGCTGAGTCAGGGGTGAATTACCTCGACTTCCTCACGGAAGAAGAATACCTCTCTCACATGGAGACTCTCCCGAAGGAGAATCAGCATCTGGATGATAAGGATCCATCTAAGTTCATTGCGAAGATGGGTGCAGAGGCTTTATTTGATCTGTTAGGTCGTCTTGATCTGGATCAGTTGAGTTATAACCTGCGTCACCAGGCGAATACTGAAACAAGTCAGCAACGTAAAAACGAAGCATTGAAGCGTTTGCAGGTGGTGGAATCTTTCCGTCACGCAAACTCTCATATTGAGAACCGTCCTGAATGGATGATTGTGAAAGTTGTTCCTGTGATCCCACCGGAATTGCGTCCGCTCGTTCCACTGGATGGCGGACGTTTCGCGACTTCCGATCTGAATGATCTCTATCGTCGTGTTATTATCCGTAATAATCGTCTGAAGCGTCTGATCGAAATCAAAGCGCCGGAAGTAATCCTTCGTAACGAGAAACGGATGTTGCAGGAAGCAGTGGATTCACTCTTCGATAACAGCCGTAAAGTGAATGCAGTGAAAACGGAAAGTAACCGTGCACTGAAATCACTCTCTGATTCATTGAAAGGTAAACAAGGTCGTTTCCGTCAGAACCTGCTCGGTAAACGTGTGGATTATTCTGCCCGTTCTGTAATCGTCGTAGGTCCGGAAATGAAATTGCATGAGTGCGGTCTGCCGAAAGATATGGCTGCGGAGCTCTTCAAACCATTCATCATTCGTAAAATGATTGAGCGTGGTGTGGTGAAAACCGTGAAGAGTGCAAAGAAAATCGTTGACCGCAAGGACGCGATTGTATGGGATATCCTCGAGAACGTACTCAAAGGACATCCTGTAATGCTTAACCGCGCTCCAACCCTGCACAGATTAGGTATTCAGGCATTCCAGCCAAAACTGATTGAAGGAAAAGCAATCCAGTTGCATCCATTGGTATGTACAGCCTTCAACGCTGACTTTGACGGTGACCAGATGGCGGTTCACCTTCCATTGGGCCATGCTGCGATTCTGGAAGCACAGATGTTAATGCTGGCTTCTCATAATATCCTTAACCCGGCGAATGGTGCGCCAATTACCGTTCCTTCTCAGGACATGGTACTTGGTCTTTACTATATCACCAAGGGTAAAAAATCTACTGACGAATTAAAAGTAAAAGGTGAAGGCCTTGCTTTCTATTCGGCGGAAGAAGTAGTAATTGCATACAACGAAGGACGAGTTGAACTGCATGCACATATTCGTGTGAAAGCGAATGTGCGTGAAAACGGTCAGCTGGTCAATAAACTGATCAATACAACTGTAGGTCGTGTACTCTTCAATGAAGTGGTGCCGCATGCTGTTGGATATATTGATGAATTACTGACGAAAAAATCATTGCGTGAAATCATCGGACGTGTATTGAAGTCTACCGGAATTGCGGAGACTGCACGTTTCCTCGATGATATCAAAGACCTCGGTTTCCGTATGGCATTCAGAGGTGGACTTTCTTTCAACCTGAACGATGTAATCATTCCGGTGCAGAAAGAAGAGTTTATCGGAAAAGCCAATCAGGAAGTAGAAGAGGTGATGAGCAACTACAACATGGGTTTCATCACCAACAACGAGCGTTACAACCAGATTATCGATATCTGGTCACGTACTAACTCACGTATCACTGATACACTCATGAAACAGATGACAACCGATAAACAAGGTTTCAACTCTGTGTTCATGATGCTGGATTCCGGAGCACGTGGATCGAAAGAGCAGATTCGTCAGCTGGGAGGTATGAGGGGACTGATGGCAAAACCAAGTAAATCCGGTTCTACCGGTGGTGAGATCATCGAGAACCCGATCCTTTCAAACTTTAAAGAAGGTCTCTCCATCCTTGAGTACTTCATCTCTACCCACGGTGCGCGTAAAGGTCTTGCCGATACCGCTCTTAAAACGGCGGATGCGGGTTACCTTACCCGTCGTCTCGTTGACGTGGCGCAGGATGTAATCATTACTGATCCGGATTGCGGAACACTGCGCGGACTGGCAATGACTGCTCTCAAGAATCAGGAAGATGTTGTGGAAAGTTTATATGACCGTATCCTCGGTCGTGTATCTGTTCACAATGTGATTCATCCGCAAACAGGCGATGTGCTTGTGTATAGCGGTGAAGAAATCACAGAAGATATCGCATCAACAATTGAGAATTCTCCAATCGAAATGGTGGAGATCCGTTCTGTATTGACTTGTGAGTCGAAGAAAGGTGTTTGTGGTCGTTGCTACGGCCGTAACCTTGCTTCCGGTCGCATGGTGCAGAAAGGAGAAGCTGTAGGTGTTATTGCAGCACAGTCCATCGGTGAGCCGGGTACACAGCTTACACTTCGTACCTTCCACGTGGGTGGTGTGGCGATGAAGGGTGCGACTGAAACCCAGATCGTAGCGAAGTTCAATGGTATCATCGAATTTGATGAAGTGCGTAGTATCAAACCAGGTAAAGAATCTTCAGGTAATTTCGAGGTGGTAATCGGTCGTTCAGGCGAGATGCGTATCATCGACGAAAATACCCGTGCGGTGCTGACATCCGGTATCATTCCTTACGGTTCTCATCTCTTCGTGAAAGAAGGAGAGAAAGTAGAGAAGGGTGCACTTATCTGCGAATGGGATCCGTTCAACGCGGTGATCATCTCCGAATTCACCGGTAAAGTTGGATTCGAACATATCGAAGAAGGTGTGACGTTTAAAGAAGAGTCGGATGAACAAACCGGCTTTAAAGAGAAAGTAGTGGTGGATAGCCGCGACAAGACGAAGATCCCTGTGATTAAAGTCCTGAGCGGTAAAGAAACCCTGAAAGCATATAACATTCCGGTAGGTGCTCACATCACCGTAAGCGAAGGAGATAAAATTGAGCTGGGAGATATCCTGGTAAAAATCCCTCGTCAGTTAGGCCGTACTGGTGATATCACCGGAGGTCTTCCACGTGTGACGGAGCTCTTCGAAGCACGTAACCCAAGTAATCCTGCGATCGTTTCTGAAATCGATGGTGTGGTGAGCTATGGTGGCGTGAAGCGTGGTAACCGTGAAATCGTAATTACTGCCCGCGACGGGGAAGTTAAGAAGTACCTCGTTCCATTGAGTAAGCATATCCTTGTTCAGGATGGTGACTTTATCCGCGCCGGACAACCGCTGTCGGATGGAGCAATTACTCCAAGTGATATCCTCGCGATCAAAGGTCCTACTGCAGTACAGGAATACCTGGTGAATGAGATTCAGGAAGTATACCGTCTGCAAGGTGTGAAAATCAACGATAAGCACTTCGAGACTATTGTACGTCAGATGATGCGTAAGGTGATTATCGAAGATCCGGGCGATACCCGATTCCTCGAACGTGAATCAGTGAACAAAGTGGATTTCATGGAAGAGAATGATTCCATTATTGATAAAAAAGTAGTTGTTGAGCCAGGTGATTCACCACGTTTCAAAGCTGGTATGATTATCACTCTCCGTCAGCTGCGCGATGAAAATTCACAGTTGAAACGGAAGGATATGAAACTGGTGGAGGCACGTGATGCTACTCCGGCTACTTCATCTCCGCTGTTGCAGGGTATCACACAGGCTTCGTTGCATACGAAGAGCTGGATTTCTGCTGCATCGTTCCAGGAAACAACCAAGGTACTCAACGAAGCAGCAATCAAAGGAGCTGTCGATTACCTCAACGGATTGAAAGAAAACGTAATCGTTGGTCACTTGATTCCAGCCGGAACCGGTCTCCGCGAGTACGAAAAACTCATCGTTGGATCACAGGAAGAATACGATCTGCTCATGGCTTCAAAGAAAGAAGCACAGGAAGCATAATCGTTTGCCCATAGAAGAACGCCCTGAGGTTATCTCGGGGCGTTTTTATTTGGAGTCGGCTGGTCAGTTCCGGTGTTTATTTACTTAGGAAGACAACCGTGGAGCCACTTTTGCCGTACAATTGTCGCCGGCATAGATGTCTTTTGGCCCTGTTGAATTCGTATATTTGCATAGTATACATGTTCACGGTCAGAAGCGGTGTGCAGAAATCAACGTATAAAATCTAAACATTCATACTCATGGACAACAACAATCAGTTAAACATAGAACTCACCGAAGAGATCGCAGAAGGTATTTATTCTAACCTCGCTATTATCACACATTCCAATGCGGAATTTGTAGTGGATTTTGTAAAAGTGATGCCGGGTGTTCCAAAAGCACGCGTGAAATCACGTATTGTGTTAACCCCGCAACATGCCAAGCGATTGCTGAGTGCATTGGCTGACAACGTAGCGAAATTTGAAGCGGCTCACGGCCCGATCAAAGTAACAGAGGGTGTTGGACTCCCAATGAACTTTGGAGGCCCTACAGCACAAGCTTAAGGCTTAAAAACAGAATTCTTCCGGCGGATTGATATCTTCACCGGATGCGGAAATAACCACAGGAACTCATTGTTGATTCCTGTGGTTGTTTCAGTTCATTTTGAACATGACAGATAAACCATGGTATGAGCGGAGTTGGTGGCTGATTAAGGCCATCGTATTCCTGTTGTCGTGCTGGTTTATCTACCTGCATATTCGCGAAGAGATGTCGCTGGTGGGTGATTCCCGCCGGTTTTTTTTGCAGGCAATACAACTCAATACTACCGGATGGTGGCTTTGGTTTTTACTCTTGCTTTCTTTCATCAACTGGAGTATCGAAGCCTATAAATGGAAGTTCCTGATGCGTTCACTGGAAGAGGTGGATTTCATTAAAGCATTGCGCGCGTTTTTTAACGGTGTTACCCTGAGTTTTTTCACCCCGAACAGAGCTGGCGAATTTGCAGGAAGAGTCATCTATCTCCGGTCTGAAAATACCATTAAGGGTGCCTTGTTGTCAGTCATCGGCAGTTCGTCGCAGTTATTGGTTACATTGCAGTTTGGTTTGCTGGCACTGATGTTTTTTATAGAGCGATTGGTGCAATGGAGTGAAATCGAATTTCTCGTTTTACGGATATCCGCTGCCGTTATGATTTTCTTGTGTACATGGGCATGGTTCCGTTGGCCGCGTTTGGTTCGGTTAACCGACAAGTTGAATATCCGCACCGGATGGAAAGAAAAACTGCATGTATGGGAAACCTGTTCCCTGAATGATCTGCTGAAGGTCTGGCTGCTCTCCGTGCTTCGTTATTCCGTCTTTACTGCACAGTCGGTGTTGTTGTATGGATTGTTGGGTTTTCAGCCCGGAGTGGTGGAGGTGGCAGGCCTTACCGCATTGTCATATCTGTTCATCACCTTGATCCCAAGTATCGCTTTAGGTGAGTTGGGGATCAGAGGAAGTGTAAACATGGCGCTCTTCTACAGTGCTGGTGCCGCACCATCTGTGATCCTGCTGGCAACCTTCGGAATCTGGTTTATTAATCTGGCGTTCCCGGCATTGTTCGGAGCAACTTCTGTCTTGTTTCTTAAATTACGTAAACGGGTAACAGGAGCTACACCATGATTATCCTTGGATTGAATATACTGTATGCACTGCTGTTGCTGACGTTTTACATAGCTGTACGACGTCTGCAGAAATCACCCGTGCACCTTTCCGGCGATCTCCCGAAAGTCACTGTATTGGTTCCCTTGCGTAATGAAGCCGAGCATCTTCCCGGATTAATCGCCTCCCTGCAACAACAAAATTATCCGGCAGAAAAAACAAATTGGATTTTTATTGATGATCATAGCGATGACAAATCCATCGAGATTATCCGCTCGGTAAAAGACTCCCGTATTACTCTCGTACAACTAGCCCCGGACAAGACTGGAAAAAAAGAAGCATTGCGCCTCGGTGTTGAATCATCTGCTACCGAATGGATATGTACCACTGACGCTGATTGTTTGTTGAAAGAAGGATGGCTTACACAATTGGTAAGTACTTCCATTGAAAAAAACGCAGTCATGGTATGCGGAATGGTGAAAGTTTCGCCGGATCATCAGCTCTGGCCCGGATTTCAGGCAATGGAAACGGCAGTTTTACAGAGTGCAGGAGCAGGGTCGCTGGCCATGCAACAACCATTGCTCAATACAGGTGCCTCCCTGTGTTTTTTAAAATCTGCCTGGAAAGAAGTTGACGGATATCAATCACATGCCCATATTGCTTCAGGAGATGATACTTTTCTGATGTTGCATTTCATGAAGCATTTTCCGGGAAGAGTAGTGCCCTCCATTCATCAGGATGCTGTTGTGCAGACCTATCCGATGCCGGACTTCACATCACTCCTGCGGCAACGAATCAGATGGAACGGAAAAGTTAAACATTATGAGCCGGGTTATATTCACCTCGTAGGTGCCATTGTCATGCTTGCTTCAGCCGGATGGGTTTTCGCTGTAGTGGGAGCACTGACAGGAATGTACGACATCGAACTTCTGCCAGTGATTCTGGCCATCAGATTAATCTCCGAAACCATCCTTACTTCCGTCTGGACGGGAATAACCGGACAATCTTTTAAACTTATTTCACTGCTGGGAATGTCGGTGTTTTATCCGTTTTTCACCTTGTTTTCCTTTATAATCAGACCATTTATGAAGAATGGATGGAAAGGAAGACCTTTGTGAATAATTGATGCAACTACAGGGCAATAAAGGCCTCATTTTTCCCTTATTTTGCAGTACAATTACATAGCTATGAAAAGAATTTCTCTGATTATACTTCTCTTCCTCTTCACCGGTAATCTTGTTGCACAGAAAAAGCAGCCTGCAATCAAGCCATATACTCCGGATGAAGCTAAAGAATTCAAAAAGGAAGCGGAAGCATTGTACAAAGGTCTGAGCTACGGTGATGCATTGAAGATCTATGAAAGACTTGTGCTCACGGAACCCAACAATGCTGACTTTAATCATAAGCTCGGTATGTGTTACCTTCTTACCAATATTGCGAAACATAAAGCGGTTTCTTATCTCGAGTTTGCATCGAATGCCAATACCAAGGAAAAACCGAAAGATGTTTTATTCGATTTGGGAAAGGCGTATCACTATGCCGGACTTTATGACAAAGCTATTGAAACCTATGAGGCATTTCGTGTCGAGAAAGGTGGTACAGTAGATGCAAAGCTGAAGTTTGATATGTGGGTGGAATGGAGTCACAATGCAAAAAGTTTGACTGCTAATCCTATGCCATGTACATGGGCTAATCTCGGCAAAACAATCAATTCTGATCGAGCAGATTTTCGTCCGATCATGGGTGCTGCAGATACCATTGTGTATTTTTCTACCAAGAAGAAAGGAACCACCGGCGGACTCGTAGATGAACTAGGGGAATCTCCTTCTGATGTTATGTTCTTCACACAAAATGATACCAGCCGATCAAAGGTGAAGAATGTAGGGATCACTGTTAATACAGAGTTCTATGAAGAAACAATGTTCCTCAATATGACTGGTGATCGCATGTTGATTTACCGTGAAGGTCCTGATGCAAGTGGTGATATTTATATTTCGGAATTACAGGGGAAAACCTGGACAAAGCCTGTACTTATCAATAAAGATTTTCAAACCAAGGTACTCGAAACAGGAGCAACAATGACACCTGACGGCCTTACGTTGTATTTCTCTGCAGAGGCTGTTGACGGAAAAACCGGAAAGGATATTTACAAGAGCACACGTACCGAATCTACAGGTTGGGGAAAACCGGAACGATTAAGTGATGTTATCAACACAAAAGGCGATGAAGATTTTCCTCTCATCTGGCTCGATGGAAAAACGATGTTGTTCAGCTCTACCGGACACCAAAGTATGGGCGGACTCGACGTATTTGCTTCCATGAAAAACAGCGAATCAGAAGAGTTCAGTAAACCGATAAATATGGGATATCCGATAAATTCCGTTTACGATGATTACAATCTCGCGATTACCTGCGATGCAAAAACTGCTTACATGGCAGCTGTGCGTGATAGTGGTTTAGGAGATTATGATATTTACAAAGTGCAATTTGAAAAGCCGATCCTGCCTACGAGTCTGACATGGGTACAGGGAAGAGGAATTACCAATCTCGGAACACCGGCGAAAGGCGCCTTTGTGTATATCACTGCTGCCGGATCCGGAACATCAGTGGCCACCATCGAAGCGAATGCTGCCAATGGAAGATTTGACATTGCATTGCCTCCGGGAACTTATAAAATTGTAATGAAGCACCCGAAGGCCGGCAAAGCAGAAACAGAAATTACTGTTGATCCTAATTCTTACAAAGTTGTAGTTGATTTAAAATTCCCATAACGGGTACGCCTTAACGCATTTCCATGATAAAGCTTCATAAGCCACTTGCCTTTTTCGATCTTGAAACTACCGGTATTACTGTAGGGGCTGATCGTATTGTAGAGATCAGTATATTGAAATTAATGCCTGATGGTTCAAAATCAGTGCTCACAAAAAGAGTAAACCCGGAGATACCTATTCCCGAGGGAGCATCAAAAGTGCATGGAATCTACGATAAAGATGTAGCAAATGAACCTACATTCAAGCAAGTGGCTCCGGAGATTTCCGCATTCATAGGCAATGCAGATCTGGCAGGCTATAATTCCAATAAATTTGATATTCCGATGCTGGTGGATGAATTTCTCAGGGTAGAAATTACTTTTGATATGAAAGGCCGCCGCATGGTTGATGTACAGAATATTTTTCACAAGATGGAGCAACGTACTCTTTCTGCAGCTTATAAATTTTATTGCCAGAAGGAAATTGAGAATGCCCACAGCGCCGAGGCCGATATAATGGCTACCTACGAAGTGTTTGTTGCCCAATTAGAGCGCTATCCTGACCTTGCAAAGGATGTAGACGGGTTACACCAATTTACCGCAATGACGCAAAACGTAGACCTCGCCGGACGCATTGTTTTTAATGAGAAAAAGGAGGAAGTCTTCAACTTCGGAAAACATAAAGGACGCTCAGTAGCTGAAGTTTTTGAAAAGGAGCCATCTTATTACGATTGGATGCTGAAAGGTGATTTCCCGGCTGAAACAAAGCAGGTATTGACGGCGCTACGGTTAAGAGGGTTGAGTTCGAAGTAGAGTTTTTCTCGGTAGTTTGCTGATTGAAAACTATTTAATCTTTTTGGTGACAAGACTTAAAGCCTTGTTTTTTAGAATAAACTGATTAAAACAGATGGTTTTCGGTTGTATATCAGAAAACAAGGTTTTAATTAGAAAGGTTAATGTATTTTCAGGCGAAGATTCAAATTGGAGATTTATAGTCTTTTTTACCATTAAAATCGTGATGTTCGCAGTTTTATAGAAGGTGTTTATGTAATTTATTAAATTTGATAGTGTTTTTTTTAAAAAGATCAATACATTCGTTTTGAATTAAAACCTTGGTATATGAAATTTGTTGGTTTGATTTCACTGACATTGTTTATTTCTTTTGTCAGTTATGCTCAACTTTCACAGGATGGATTGTTGTTCGATGGAATTGATGATCGTGTGATAGTTCCTTTTAATTCAGCTTATAGTGTAGGAGCTGGGGATATTACTATTGAGGCAATTATCAGAGCCGATTCTATTTCGGGAGGGTCGTTTCATGAATATCTTGTTACACAGTATTCTACATCTGGGGCAACCGGATTTGCATTTGAATTGGATTATAACGGTAACCCACGATTTACTGTGAATGGTATTGGTTACAGCACTTCAACTCCGAATAGTGTTCGCGATGGTTTATGTCATCATATAGCTGTTTCTCGTAAGGACACTATTTTAAGTTTCTATATAGATGGAGTATTATTACCATGGAATTTTAATTCAAATACGTTTATTAACTCAGCGAATAACCTTTGTATTGGTTCCCGTGATTTTATTTCAAGTCCAAGGACCTTCAATGGACTAATTAAAGAAGTGAGAATTTGGAATGTAGCCCGAACACAATCACAGATATTGTCATTCATCAATACTGTTGTACCTGCCAGCTCTACAGGACTTATTGGATATTGGCGGTTTAACAATATTTCAGGCCAAAATGTAACAGATATGTCGCTTTTAGGAAATGATGGTGTTCTTGGAAATTCATCTGCAATCGAATTGCGTGATCCAGTGATAGGAACTGGTTGCCCATCATGTTTGCAAACTGCTGCAGTAGTTACATCGATTGGGCCGACTTCATTTTGTATCGGTGATAGTGTTTTGTTGTCTGCGAATACAGGGCTCGCATTTTCTTATCAATGGCATAAAAATGGAGTTCCTATATCTGGTGCGTTTTCTTCAACTTTTTATGCAAAGACAACAGGAACTTATTCAGTAAAATTGGTAAATTCAGGGGGATGCACCTCTTTTTCAAATGCCGTGGATGTAGTCCAACTTCTTGATAATGCCGGTGGCATAACTTGCGACGCATATTATATTGGCTCATGGGCTTGTCTGAATGGTGGTGGGAATTACCGGACATTAAGTGCAGCAATAGGATCAGGTTATACCTATCAATGGACGAGAAATGGCGCAATTCTTCCCGGTAAAACAAATTACTATCTATATACATCTACTCCAGGTGTATATAATTGTATAGTTGCTGTTGGTAATTGTTCAAGGATTACCACAGATTTTACGCTTGGTGAAAATCCGGTATATATATTAAGTCAAGGTGTGCCGACATCATGTTCGTTACCCGTGCAGCTAACTGCTTCTCGCCAATATGGAAATTCAAATACTAATACTATCTATACCTGGAAGGAATGGGGGGTTCCGGTGGTAACTTCAAACAGCTCTAGTTTTCAAGCAACTCACACTGGCTTGTATACTTGCACAGTCACGGATGCCGTTTGCCCTGATAGCGTTACTGCTAATCCCAAATATGTAAGTATTGGTCAGCTGCCTTCACCACTGATTGGTCCAGGTGCCGCTCAAACGGTAAGTGATTGTAGTTTTTCATTAATGAATTTATTTTTACAAGATTTATCAGGAGGGTTATATCCGAATGACCCTACAATTACCTCTATATATTGGATGTATAATAATTCACTTCTTCTTAGCGGTACGAATCAGTCAATATGGGTACATAAAAGCGGCTATTATTATGCATCAATAAGCTCTTCTGTCTGCTTGCCAGTTAATAATAGCCTGTCCCCAAAGATTGTTTTGCTAACCAAATCTTTTTTCCCTCCCCAGATTTATCACGGTTCTCTTACAAATTGTACGCAAGTTTCTTTAAGTGTGGATTCCTATTGGTTAGGATATCAATGGAAACGTAATGGTTTAAATATTCCGGGTGCTACTAATCATAACTATACCGCTACTCAGAGCGGTAGTTACACATGTGAGTTGTTCAATGATTGCGGTTCGGTAATAACATCAGCTAAAACTGTTACAATTATTGGGTCAACTCAAGGATTTATTTCAGCTCCCAATGGAACAGTGGTTTGTTCTAATTTAAGTGTAATGTTAAAGGCACCAACAGGTGCTGGAAATTCCTATGAATGGAAACTAAATGGAAATAGCATATTAAATGCAAATAACAGTAGTTATACAACAAATATTCCTGGCGTGTATACTTGTTTGGTTACCACTACCTGCAATACTTTTCTATCAAACCAGATAACGCTTATTTCAGGTCCAACTGTGCCCTCTACACCAACATCAATACAAGGGTCTATATTAATTTGTCCGGGTTCAAACAATGTGGTATATAGTATTTCACCGGTTTTGGGTGCTACTGGTTATATTTGGACTATCCCTGCCCTTTCTGGCATCAATTTGGTTTCTGGGCAAGGTACTAACAGTATTAGCGTTGATTTCACAACTTCTTTTGATTCTCTATCATTATCTGTGGTAGCGACTAATATCTGTGGATCAAGTTTTCCGGCAGTAAAAACAATTTATTCCCTTTTGCCAGCAAAACCTGGTGCGATTTCCGGGTTGACAAATGGTGTTTGTTCTTCAATTCAAACATATTCAATTTCCTCTGTTAGTCAAGCTACTTCTTATTCCTGGACTATTCCTGTTGGCTCTACGATTGTTGGTGGTCAGGGAACTTCTTCATTGAGCGTCTCTTATCCGTTAAACTTTGGATCGGATTCACTAAGAGTAGTTGGAATAAATTCATGTGGAGTAGGTAGTTCAAGAGCTGTTTTTATTAAAGGCCGCCCATCAACTCCTCCTACCATTAGCGGCGCAATAAATGTATGCGCCGGACAAACCGGCTTAAATTATACTATCAGTCCGGTGTATGGCGCCACATCATATGCTTGGACCAAACCAACCGGCGCGACAATTACTAACGGTCAGGGTACTACGCAAATTGTCATGACTATGGGGGCTGCTTCGGGGGCACTAAAAGTGAAGTCGTCCAATTCCTGCGGAGTGAGTTCCAATAAAACACTTGCCTTGAATGTGGTTTGCAGAGAGGAAGAAATGTTGGTTGAATCTCCAATTACTGTTTTCCCCAATCCTTCAAGTGGTGTTTTTCAATTAAGTAAACCAGAGGATTCTATAGATCCTGTTGCTGTTTTCGTTTACAATAGTACAGGCGAACTGGTTGAACAGTTTGAAATGGTCGATGAAATGGAATATGAAATTGGATTGAAATATAGTGCCGGCCTTTATCTCATGAAAATTCACTCAGCTAGTGGTAGTAGTTATACGAAGTTGTTGAAACTTTAATAAACTACCATGTATCATTGCTGTTGGAATCGAAAGTGGACTGAGTCTTCGCATTAGAAAGAAAATTCACTCATAGCTGTAATGAGTGGAAATTAGGCTATTACTTTCACGAATCCATATTCCCCAATTTCCCCACATTCCCCATCACAATCTTCAAATCATTCCAGACTTTGAAATCTTTGGCGTATAAAAGGTTGAGGCAGTTGACCCCTTCGGAAAGCATAAAGGACGCTCAGTAGCTGAAGTTTTTGAAAAGGAGCCATCTTATTACGATTGGATGCTGAAAGGTGATTTCCCGGCTGAAACAAAGCAGGTATTGACGGCGCTACGGTTAAGAAGGTTGAGTTCGAAGTAGAAGTGTAGGCCGGAATCCTCTAAATCAAATCATAGGTATGTCTTTTAACGCATACTGCTAAAAGTATAATATTTTTGATTTTATCCGTAAAATATATAGATATTTTACGGATGTTATCGTAAAAATCACACTAATTTCATGAAAACGCCCTTTTTTCTATTAAAATTCTGATTTCATCCGAAAAAAACATATTATATTTACGGATCAAATCGAAATTATGATAGAAAGACAGCTGTTGAAACAAATTTTAAAACGTTTGAGTGATAAAAAGGCAGTTATACTTTTAGGGCCCAGGCAGGTGGGGAAAAGTACATTACTGCAAATGATGTCTACTGCTTTGCCCAAGCCGATCGCCTGGTGGGATGGTGATGAAGCGGATATCCGGGTAATGCTGCAGCAGCCAACTTCGGCCAAACTAATAACATTTATTGGTAACAACAAAACTGTTGTGATTGATGAAGCACAAAGAATAGAAAATATTGGTGTTTGTTTAAAGTTGATAACAGATAAATTGAAAGACGTGAAGGTAATAGCAACAGGTTCTTCGTCTTTTGAATTGGCAAACAAGATCAATGAGCCATTAACAGGTCGAAAATGGCAGTATAATCTGTATCCGCTTTCTTTTGGGGAAATGGTTCAGCATACTTCATTGATGGAAGAACAGCGATTGCTTGAGCATCGTTTGATATATGGTTATTATCCTGAAATTGTAATTTCGGAGGCAGATAAGGATATACGGTTAAAGGAATTAGCAGATAGTTATCTGTACAAGGATATATTAATCTGGGGGCGGATTCAAAAACCAGATAAACTGGAAAAGCTGGTACAGGCGCTGGCGTTTCAGGTTGGTCAGATGTATAGCAATTATGAATTGGGTCAGGTGTGTGGGTTGAATTCTGAAACAGTTGAATCGTATATCCAATTACTTGAAAAGGCATTTATAGTATTCCGGTTACCCTCTTACAACCGAAATCAAAGAAATGAACTAAAGAAAAGTTATAAGATTTATTTTTATGATAATGGAATACGAAATGCGGTAATCAATCAGTTTGCTTCTGTTCATTTGCGAAATGATATTGGTCAGCTATGGGAAAATTGGTTCGTCAGTGAACGAATAAAGTACCTGAATAATTTACAAATCAAAGCGACATCTTTTTTTTGGCGTACCACTGCTCAGCAGGAAGTTGATTATATAGAGTCTGTCAATGGGGATTTGAGTGCTTATGAATGTAAGTGGAGTATAAAGGCAAAGGGAAAAATCACAAAGGCATTTATTAATTCATATCCGGAAGCTTCTACGCAGGTTGTTACTCCTGATAATGCGTTTGAGTTTTTGTTGGAGAGAGAGGTGTAGTGGTAAAGGGAGTAGCTTAGAATCAAAAAAAATGCGTACTTGAATTGGAGACCTTCCATTTTTCAGAATTCAATTAAAGTAACCAGTTTGCCAATAGGCAGAACCCAAAGATCCTTCGATCCCTAAATTTTAAGTGTTTACCATTTAAATAGGTGCGTTAGCGGAATGTTAGTGAATATTCACATAAATTGGTTGTGATTTTCATTGAGTTACATTTTTATTTTTACATTTGATTTGTAATTTATTTAACTACTAAAGTTTGGAAATGAAAAAGGGTTTATTTCTTACTATTCTGTTCGCCGTTCTATTCTTTTATTCAACCGCTATATTTTCCCAATACTCCACTAATGCCTTATATTTTGATGGAGTAAACGATAGAGCAACCGCCTATGGGAATCCTGCTTATAGTGGATTGCTCAATGGTGATTTTTCCATTGATTTTTGGTTTAGACCTGATAGTGGTGTAGGTAGTTACAATATTTTGTCAATGTGGGATACTACGGCAAATATGGGATTTAAAATTGTTATGTACGCCAATGATATTTATGCATCTACAAGTTACTCCGTTAATTCATTTTATAGTATTTCAGAGGTTCTGCCGAACTCCATTTATAATGGGGAATGTCATCATATTGCGTATGTAGTTCAAGGGAATAAAAGAAAGCTATATGTTGATGGTGTTTCAACTTTAAACTATAGTCAGTCCAGTTGGAATGTTCCTCCCATAGTTATTCACGAGATATTATTTGGCACAGATCATACTCCATCCACTTACTCGCCATATAAAGGGATGTTATCACGTTTACGTATTTGGAAATATGCATTGACGCAGTTTGATATAATTAACTCGTTTTCTAACTCAGTGTCTCAACCAATAAGTAAATTAGTAGCTGATTGGAAATTTGAAAATAAATACAAACAAAAAATAGAGGATTATTCATTAATTCAAAATCATGCCGTTAAGGGATTGTCATCTATAAGTGAAACTTCTGATCCTGTATCTACAGGTGGTTGTCAGAGTTGTACTGCCACTAGTGTAAATATACAGAAGCTTAGCAGTACTTCTTTTTGTGCCGGGGATAGTTGTACGCTTAAAGTTAAAATTCTTCCTGGCTTTAGTTGTCAATGGTATAAAAATGGAATTGCTATTGCAGGTCAGACAGATTCTTTATTGGCGGCAAAAACGGGAGGAGTATATTCTGCCAGATTTACAAATGGGATGAACTGCAGAAGATATTCTAATGCTGTATTGGTCAGCATCTATTTTAGTGATATTACTAAGCCGAAAAGATTGGGTGAAAGTCCAACATGGAATGCTTCGGCTGCTTGTTATTGGACCGGTCGTAAAGATACATTGCAGGTAGCTAAAAATGTTTTATATTCTTATCAATGGTATAAGTCAGGAGTACTTATTCCAAACGCAACTTCTTACAAGCTAGCAATAACTGATACAGGAGAATATACCTGCCTGGTGAGTACAGCTTCCTGTTCAAAAATGAGTTATGGGTATGATTTTTATCCACTGGTGGTTGATGTTCTACCTTTAACAACGCCGCTGACATGTATGGACACACTGGTAACTCTTGAAGCAAACTTGCCATGGTCTTACCAACCACAATATATTTGGAAAGCGAATGGTACGGTAATTCCAAACGCCACTACATCAACCATAACCACTTCTGCTACCGGTAATATAACCTGTACTGTTAATGATTCAAACTACTGTCCGGCTACGACTACATCGCAGTCAATCTATGTTGCCCATAATCAAAGCCCTAATTTATTTGTAAGAGTCAATTATCTTCCGTTAAGTTCAAGTCAGACAATTAGCCTTTGTACAGGTGTTGACATGGCTTTATCCAAATTGGTGGATCAATATGGTTTAAGTTATCTTGATGCTGGTTTGCAATCAATTAATTGGTCTGTTGATTTTCCGGTTGTAATCCACGCTCCGGATGAAATCACTGTTTTGCAATCAGGTACCTATGACGCATTCTACTCTACACTTTGTGGAAGTGGACATACTGGTAAAACAATATATTTTACAGGTCCTGGAGTACCAGCACCTAGTATTACAGCAGGGACTCCTGGATGTAATACTGTACAGTTAACATTAAATACTTTTCTCGTTTCCTGGCCATCCTATCAATGGTATAGAGACAGTGTGTTAATTCCCGGAGCAACCGGTTCTTCATATTTAGCATTACAGGGAGGAAATTACATATGTGTTTTAGATAATTCATGTGATACATTAGGGTCTACCCCAATTAGGGTAAATACCTTGTTGGAAACTTACAACATTGTGCCGGTTAATGGAACAGCAATATGTGGCGGAATTGGTAAGTTACTTACTGCAACTGGTGGAAATGCTTTTCAATGGCGGAAAAATGGGAATGCAATAAGCGGTGCAACATTGGGGTACTATACTGCTACAACTACAGGAAAGTATACTTGTAGAATTACCGGAACTTGCGGGGTGGTTTTTTCCGATACAATCACGATCACGAATGGAACTGCTCTGGTTCCTCCGGTAGTAGGCATCCAGGGTCCCGATTCTGTTTGTCCCAACAATAGTATACACCACTATTCCATTGCAACAGTGCCTGGTTCTGTTGCTTACTCCTGGAAATTACCAAATGGTGCAACTTTGTATTCCCCGGAAGATTCAAATGAAGTTGATATTAAATTTTCCTATGGGTTTCAAGGAGGAATGATCTATTTTCTGGGAATAAATAATTGTGGTGCAGATACATTGAGTAGTCTTTATGTAAACAGTTTGCAGCCACCGAAACCAAAATTGTTATCGGGTGATGTATATGGACTTTGTAATCTTACAGAATCTTTCGTGGTAGATTCAAATTCCTTAGTTACTAACTACGTCTGGACTGTCCCGAATGGGGCTACGATCTTGTCCGGTCAAGGTACTGATAGCATTGTGGTGCAATTTGGAAGCGGATTATACTCCGGCAATTTAACAGTATATGGTGAAGCAACTTGTAAAAATTCGGATGTGTTAACCGTCCAGTTAACAGGTGCACCTGCTAATCCGGGACCAATAAGTGGTCAGACGAATGTTTGTGCTAATCAATCCAACCTTGTGTACACGATTCCACCCGTAATTGGTGCGACATATTATCAATGGACTCTACCACCTGGAGCTGTCCAGCTTTCATTTGGGAATTCAAATTCGATGACAATAAAAATGGGGACAACGACAGGTCCAATAAGTGTTAGGCCGGTAAATGTCTGTTATAATGCTCAAACTTCGATAAAGTACTTAAATATAGTTTGCAGAGAAGAGGAGCAAATTTCTCAACCTGTAATGCAAATGAATCTCACGCAGGAGAACCATCATCTCACTGTTTCAGTAGAAGGTATGGATCAACCGGCAATTGTTTCGCTGTATAGTTCTTTAGGTCAATTAATCGGAAAGGAATTGATTGAATCGACCCAAGACGGAATTGCAGTATTCGGAAATCTAAGCCATGGTATTTATATGGTTGAGGTTAGTTCGGGAGATCAACGGATTGTTGGCAAGGCAATAATTAATTAAGTTAATCATTAGCATTGCAATATAAAAAGTTGAAATACCAACGATTTTCATTCTTATCAAATATTCATCAAGACATGGAACTAAAAATACTTCAGTTGTAAGTTTTGATGAATGGAGGTAAAATGTAGTTGTTAACTGTAGTTATATTTAAACCCGCTGAAAGATATTATATGTTGAAATCTGATTTGCATAAATACCATTCTATAAATAACCCATCGCTGGTTTCAGGAGGTTTTAAACACCTGTTTTGTTTTTTCATTTTATGGGTTTGTCTGGGGGGTGAGTCGTCACACTTGTATTCTCAAACTACCGGTTCAATGTTTACATTTGATGGAGTGGATGATCGTGTAACTATTCCGGCACATCCTTCGTATGCTCTTGGTGCTGCGGACTTCACTATAGAATTCTGGATGAAACTTGATGCGCCTGCACCCGTTGGAGACAGAATTATTTTTTCGATGCGGGATTCTGCGACTATGTTAGGATTTTGGATCTATAATGATAGTAATTCTATCCAACTGCGATATTTCACTCCGTTTGGAGGTGCTACTATTATAAGTTCTACAACTTTAAACCAGCTATATGACAGCCAATGTCATCATTATGCTTTTGTGAGAAAAGGAAGTCAAATTAAAATTTTTATCGATGGTGCATTGAATAGGACATATAATCCTGCTAATGCACCTGTTATTTCTTCCTATGATATTATTTTGGGAGGAAGTAAAAATTACAGTGCAGGAAGTTTCGCATTTAAGGGTTCGCTTCGAGATTTTAAAATTTGGTCAGTTCCGCTATCACAGTTTCAGATTTTGAGTTGGTTGAGAAATACAACGAATAACCAGTTGACCAACCTCATCGGCGCATGGAAATTGAATGGGAACTACAAACAAAAAGTAGAAGATAAATCCCTTATCCATAATCATGGAAATAGAGGAATTACAGCTGCATCTGAGTCGGCAGACCCTATTGCTATTACAGGTTGCCCCGATTGTATAATGCATTCTGTTCAGTTGAGTGCATTAACTTCAACAGCTGTTTGCGCTGGTGATTCAGCTGCTTTGAAAGTTCCTTTATTACCCGGTGAAACTTGTTTGTGGTACAGGAACGGTGTATTAATAAGCGGTGCAGTTGATTCGGTTTATAAAACGCCAAATTCAGGGATTTACTCGGCTAAAGTATTTAACTCGTCCGGTTGTTTTGTCTATTCTAATGCCCTAACTGTAAAAAAATTGTTGGAGGAGATTGGTGTGCCAAATTGTACCTCTTGTTTTGGAGTCAATGGTGATTATTGTTGGTGGAGTGGAAGGAATGATACATTGATAATGCCGTTTTATGGTGGATACACCTACAAATGGTATAAGGACAGCGTTTTAATTCAAGGGGCAACAGCCAATACTCTTCCTGTTTCAACCGCAGGTAAGTACTATTGCGTCGTTCAGGCAAATGGATGTTATAAGTCCTCCTTTGAAGCAGCCTATCTTCCACTTGTTGCTAAGATATCTGCAGTCACTCCTTCAACAACTTGTTTGGATACATTAGTGACTTTAAGAGTAGATCAGAATATGTTTAATAATCCCCGGTATCAGTGGAAGGTAAATAATTCTGTTATTCCCGGTGCTACGTTTAGCCAATTAACAACGAGTTTAACGGGCTTAATTAATTGTACAGTTACGGATTCGTTGATTTGCCCAACACCTGCAGTTGCTTCGCATTACGTTAGTCACGGTGTGCTCCCGAATTTGTATATCAGCTATAAAGATCAGTTGAATATAAATGGACATGATTATAGCGATTGCTCTTCATATAATGGCGGCGAATTAAAGCTAGTTGATGCGCATAATTTAGAGTTCGACGATGCAGGACTGATTTCCACCCATTGGTCTGGAGGAATTGGACCTCCGACTTTAACTACTCCCACAAGAGCCGCTGTATCTAATACGGGAGATTATTATGTAAATTATACAACAGCCTGCGGATCGGGAAGTGCGTTTGCTAATGTGTTTTTTGCAGGTCCTAATACTGTTAAGCCTGTCGTAGTTGGAGCTACATCTTCATGCAATCCGATTTCTCTTGGTACAGAGTTTACATCACTTCTATGGGACGCCTATCAATGGTATAAAGATGGTTCACCAATTGCAGGTGCTGTATTCAATTCATATGTTGCTACTGAATCCGGTGATTATAGTTATGCACTATGGAATGATTGCGATTCTATTATGTCTTATTCAAAGAATGTCAATATTCTTGGTTATGCTTCAATAAATGCTCCAAATGGTACAATAGTTTGTCAAGGAGTTTCAAAAGCTTTGGTTGCCTCGAGTGCTGTGGGATGTCAATGGAAATTGAATGGGGTGAATATACCCGGAGCAACCGGTGGAACATTTATGGCAACCACCCCCGGTAATTATACTTGTCAGATTACTAATTCTTGCGGTACGTTTACGTCAAATGTCATCACTATCACCGTAGGAATTTCTTTGAGCACTAATCCCGGCACATTGAGCGGACCAACTACTATTTGCTCAACTACAGGAAATAAGGTTTATTCGGTATTGCCCGTTGTGGGAGCTACTTCATATACCTGGGTTTTTACAAATGGACCAACTATTATTTCCAATCCGGATTCAAATGTTGTTACTGTGAATTTTCCTGCTAATTATCAAGGAGGAAAAGTGGTGGTTTATGCCAATAACAGTTGCTCTTCGTTTAAAGTTGATTCGCTTTTGTTGAATTCTTTGAATGTAATATCTCCTGCTTCAATTCTTGGAATTACCCATGCTAGCTGCGGCTCATCAAGCTCATTTTCTTGTCCGGTTGTTCAGAATGCAACTTCCTATAACTGGGTAGTTCCATCAGGTGTTGTTATCCTTAGTGGGCAAGGTTCAACGAATGTTATAATTACATTTCCTAATACTTCTGGTACAGATACAGTTAAGGTAAGTGCTTCTAACTCCTGTTCAAGTAGTACTTATACTTCTAAGGTTGTGCAGCGTTCGCCATATCCTGCATCCGCAATTACCGGTCCATCTTCCGTTTGTGCATTTCAAACAGGTTTAGGTTATTCAATTCCAGCAGTTATTGGTGCATCTAGCTATGTCTGGACAGTATCTTCCGGAGCAAACATAATTAGTGGGCAAGGGACAAACGCTATTCAAATGAACATGGGTAATTCCGCAGGGTACGTTTCTGTTGCGGGAGTGAATACCTGCGGTAGCGGACAAGCAAGCAATAAGTCTATCCAGGTAGTGTGCAAGGAGGGAAAAGTAATGCCAGGTTCTCAAATGTTAATTGCTTCTCCAAGTCCGTTCATTGAAAATTTTACAGTCCGGATTTCCGGGAAAACGAATGGGATTTTACAAGGTTTTGTGCTCAATATGTTGGGTCAGATTGTAGAGCGTTTTGAATTCAAGGACGGGGTTGCCGATCCACTCGGAAAAGAGCTTTCTGCCGGATTATATATTGTTAAAGTTGAGGCGGAGAGTGGTGTTCTGACCACAATGATTGTTAAAAATTAGGGAAGTTAACTTCTCGTTAATTGCGACACCTTGAGTGCAGTAGAATAAACTTTCATTGAAATTTGTGCAAAGATGAAATCTTGAGTGCATCACTTTCCCAACATCCCCACATTCCCCATCACAATCTTGTGGTTGTTCCAGACTTTGAAGTCTTTGGCGTAGAGAGGCGGGAATAGTTGAACTATTTAAAAGAACAAGTTACCTTTCCAATTGGAGTAGGGGGGGGCACCGGACTCTAATAGATTTGCCCTTGATAAATGGATTTACACCTCGCTTTTTATCGATTTTACCAATTATAGGAGATTGTTATACGTTTGTTTTATGGATTTCTTACATTTGAGTAGATTATTTTATCAATGAAGAAGTTTATGGCTAAAGCGTATTCGCTCAGTCTATGTTTTGTAGCCCCGAGATTTATCTGTTCGGAAATAAACCTGGATACACGTTTATATTTCTGGATATATAACCAGTTGGTTGCTCCCGGAATTGATAATTTTTATAGTCGGCCTGATGTTCGCATAAGCTGTAGTTATATTTAAACTTGAAGAAAGATATTGAATGATGAAATTTGATTTAAATAAATACCATTCTATAAATAACCCATCCCTGGTTTCAGGAGGTTTTAAACACCTGTTTTGTTTTTTCTTTTTATGGATTTGTCTGGGGTTTGAGTCATCACGTTTGTATTCTCAAACTACCGGTTCAATGTTTACATTTGATGGTATTGACGATCGCGTAACAATTCCTGCTCATCCATCTTATGCCATTGGTTCAGGAAACTTCACAATAGAATTCTGGATGAAGCTGGATGGCCCTTATTCAGGTAGTGATGGAGTCATATTTTCTATGCAGGATTCAGCCACCCGTAACGGGGTGAGTATTGTTGCCAGTAGCAATTGGGTGACCCTTTATATAAAAAATGGTCTGATCGCTCATGGTTATTATGCAATGCCATTAGGTTCACTTTATAATGGAAATTGTTACCACTATGCATTTGTAAGATCAGGTAATCTGATAAAAGTATATGTAGATGGGGCTTTGGCAAATACATTTACAATTACTGCTGCTCTGAATATTTCGTCATATGATATATTATTTGGTGGCAGTAAAAATTATGGTGCAAGTAGTTCGCCATTTAAAGGCGCACTTAGAGATTTTAGAATATGGTCAATTCCATTGTCTCAGTTTCAGATTTTAAATAGGTTAAGAAATACAACGAATAGCCAGTTGACCAACCTCATCGGCGCATGGAAATTGAATGGAAATTTCAAACAAAAGGTTGAAGATGTATCCATGATCCAAAATCATGGTAACAGAGGGAGTACTGCGGCTTCAGAGACGGCTGATCCATCCGCCATTTTTGGTTGCCCCGATTGTATAATGCATTCTGTTCAGTTGAGTGTATTAACTTCAACAGCTGTTTGCGCTGGTGATTCAGCTTCTTTGAAAGTGCCTTTATTACCCGGTGAAACTTGTTTGTGGTTCAAGAACGGTGTTTTAATTAACGGTGCAGTTGATTCTGTTTATAAAGCGTCAAATTCTGGGATTTACTCGGCCAAAGTATTTAACTCGTCTGGTTGTTTCGTCTATTCAAACCCCATAACTGTAAAAAAGTTATTGGAGGAGATTGGTAACATAAGTTGTAATTCCTGCTATGGTGTCAATAGTAAATTTTGTTGGTGGCAAGGCAGGAATGATACTTTGACAATGCCAGTATATGGTGGATACACTTATAAGTGGTATAAAGACAGTGTACTAATTCCGGGTGCAATATCCCATAAACTTCCGATTTCAGCTCCTGGAAAATATTATTGTACTGTAGAAGCTAATGGCTGTACAAAGTCGTCAAATATAGCAAGCTACTTTTCGCTTGATGCAAATATTTCTGCTGTAACATCTCCTCAAACTTGTCTTGATACATTGGTGACGTTAAGAGTGAATCAGAACATGTATCATAGTCCGCAATATCAGTGGAAGGTAAATAATTCATTAATCTCTGGAGCAACATCAAGTCAGATAACAACAAGTTTAACGGGAGGAATTCACTGTACTGTGAGGGATTCAATGATTTGTCCATCACAAGTCAATTCTGCAACTATCTATGTAAACCATGGTGTTGCACCTGATTTATATATCAGCTACAATGATGAGTTAAATACGGGTGTTCGAATATACAGTGACTGCTCGTTTTTGGGTGGGGGGGTACTAAAGCTTGTCGATTCATATAACATCGAGTATTCAGATGCTGGGCTAATATCAACTTCATGGGGTGGCCATCCTACAATTTTTCCAATAACTCCAACTTTAGTGCCTATATCCTTTACTGCTGATTATATTGTGTCCTATACTTCAGCTTGTGGTACGGGTTCCAATAATGCCCAAGTATTGTTTGCCGGTCTCGGCGCTGATAAACCTGCGATTGTTGGTATGTTAGGATCATGCAATCCAATAACACTAAGTGTTGAAGATCCTTTTTTAGATTGGAGCGCTTGTCAATGGTATAAGGATGGTTCACCAATTGCAGGTGCTGTATTCAATTCATATGTTGCTACTGAATCCGGTGATTATAGTTATGCGCTTTGGAATGATTGCGATTCTATAATGTCTGATTTAAAACATGTTAGTGTTAATAGTAATATCAATATCACGGCTCCCGATGGAACAATAGT
>JAGOJO010000102.1 GCA_017995075.1 Bacteroidia bacterium
AGGCTGCCAGGTAACACCATTGGTCGAGTATTCAATAAGTAAACCATCTGCCGCAAATTCTGTAGCGTAGTTTTGCCAGAAACTGATTGTAATGGTGGTGTTGTTTCCTAAATCAAATATAGGTGATGTTAATTTTGAGGTTGCAATATTACCATATGGAGTGGTCAGATTTATGTCCCAGCAATTGCTGCCTGAATGAGTAGAGTTAGTTGGAGCAAAGGTCGGACTTCCATATTCCCACGTAGAGAATGGAGTATTCTCTGTTGTCCAGAATCCATTGCCTGATTCGAAATCATTCGAGTAGGGAAGACCGGATGTGGCTATTGCGTTGAATGTATGTCTTACTGTGTCGTTGATATGAAACTGGTCATTGGCCCATTCAACGAAAATCAGTAAATCATTTGTTCCGGCAGTGGGTAAGAAGGACGGAAGAAGAACAATTTCTGTTGAGTCATAGGCAAGATTTCCTGTCCAGCTATGTGAAATAATTGGACCGCCGTTATGTCTGTATTTAAATGTGAGCGCCGTTAAAGGAACACTTCCATTGTTACGTAGCAATACTTCAACAGCAGTTGCACTGTTTTCAATGGCAACGGATCCCGGACTTACGATGCTTATTAAGTCGGCATCATTTGCTAATGCTACTTCAATTTTGAATTCATCAATGGAGACACCGTCGCTGGATGAAGTAAACTGACCACTAAGGAAGAGAAATCTGAATTGAATTAATTGATTAAAAGAACTCATGAAAGATATAGGTAGCGTACTATTGATCCATCCATTGCTATTTCCCGACCATGCCGGTAAATTGTTGCTGGAAAAATTCGCCAGGTTATACCAGTTTGTTCCTGTCGGGTCGTTTAAATTACCCAGTACATGCCATGTAGTATCACTTGGTATTTTCCATTGAAGCTGATATCCGTCTAAAGTGCTGTTTAATCCCCGGTTTTGCATAAAACTCAAAATAGGATTGGTTGCCATACTGATGTCAAACCATGGACTGATTAATGCCGTATTAGCATTAGGTGTATAGTTTGTTGCAAGGTTAATATCCCATGAGTTTGGAGCAGAATAGGCCGAGTTTGTTGATCCATAAGATGGTGTTCCTAATTGCCAGTTGGTTCCCGGTGCTCCTGTAGTAAGTTGATTCCATCCCAGGTCAGCTCCGTCAAAATCATCTGCAAAATATGGAGTGTAAACAGGTGTTCCTTTAATCTCAAAACAAATAGTGTCATTGGTTTGGTTTGGATCATTGGCCTGACTTACATATACGCAAATTGTATAATTGGTTGCAGATGGAATAAATCCAGGTAATACAAGTATTGTGGTATCTAATGTAGCTAATGTACCAGTGTATAATGCTGTCTGCGCCGGGGCACCATTTATGCTATAGGAATAGTTGAATCCATTGAATGATTGTCCTCCTACATTTGCTATCGACAAAACGATATTTCCGGTATTGTAACCTGCTGGTGGAAATTGTGACGACGAATATGCGTTGGTTATTTCGGCATCGAAGTCTGGTATTGGGGTTACTTGAAAATCATCGATACTAAATCCATCAGTTGTTATTGACTGATCGCTGGTAAATACATAACGTAAACGAAAATCACTTTCTCCTTGAAATGCATCTAGCCGATACCGGGCTTGAACCCATCCTAATGAGTTGGCTGCCCATCCGGGTAGTGAACTCGAGTTTAAACTGACGTTATTATACCAGTTAATACCAATAGGGTCTCCGTAATAACCGAGCATTGTCCAGGAAAACCCTCCGTCGGTGGAATACTCAAGTCTTGTTCCATCCCAGAAATTTTCTGATGCTATGTTCATCCAGAATGAAAGTTGATTTGACGTGAGTGTGTTCAGGTTAATGGATGGTGAGTAAAGATAGGAGAGAGCATTTGCTCCGTAGGTGGAAGAAAGATTGATATCCCAGCAGTTATTTCCAGAATGTGTACCGGTAGTAAGTCCAAAGGTCGGATAGCCCAATTCCCAGTCGGTACCTGGTGTGCTTGATATTGCATACCATCCTGGTGATCCCGGCGTTTCAAAATCTTCAATGTATGGTACCTGAACTGCAATTTGTGGAGTAGTTTGAAAGCAGACTTCGTTATTGGTGGTATCAATATCTCCACTTAAGATAATCTTTCCACAAAAAGTAAATACTCCTGTTGGTGCAGTAAAACCAGGCATCAATAAAGTTGCGGTATCGAATGGTAGTACTGTTAGATTAAATAACTGTGATTGTTGCAATATACCGTTGATTGTATATTGTGCAGTAAAGGTGGTAATTGGTTGTGATCCGTTATTCCAAAACTTCATGTAAATCGGGCCTGAAGTTTGCCCTTGTACTGGATTTAATATGTTGTCGTTTGTTGATATATAAACGGCTTCATAGTCAGGGATCGGTAAGATTGAAAAATCATCTATACTGATTCCATCATACTGCCCTGAGTTATCACTTGTAAAAACAAATTTCAACTGAAACTGAGGTTCGCCGACGAATGCTGATAGTTTATAGCTTGATTTTACCCAGCCATTCGAGTTGCCGCTCCATCCTGACCAATTAGAAGAATTGATAACAGAAAAATCATACCAGTTTGTTCCCAGTGGATCTCCATAATACCCAAGTGGTGTCCAGGTACTACCACCATTCGTAGAATAATCGATTCGCATTCCATCCCAGGTTGGTTCAAGGTATCTGTTTTGCCAAAAACTTAATTCCTGTAATCCCGTGGAAGGAATAGAGAAGATGGGTGATATTAATTCACAATTGGCACTGGCAAAATAATTAGTATCCAGATTTACATCCCATGCCTGTATTCCGGAATGTGTACCAGTAGTTAAATCAAAATTGGGCATTCCAAGTTCCCAGTTCGTGTTGAAAAAAGAATTGTTATACCATAATGATGGCAGAGTCTCAAAGTCATCAGTGTAGGGTAAGGTTGCTATTGAGGTACTGGTTCCTGTTCGAAGTGTTGTGTCGTTGTTATTGTTGGGGTCGTTGGGGATAGCTACAAAGGCTTTGATGCTAAAATTTCCTGCAGGTAAGGTAACGCTGTCAAGTGCAAATGTATCGGCTTCTCCAGGACTTAAATCCAGAAATGTCATAGTATTCATAACTACATTTCCGTTTAATAGATACCCGATACGTGCAGAGTCAATCTGTATTGAACTGAAGTTTAAGACCCGAAACGTAAGTGCTTGCTTTATGCCTGTTTGATAGGGGCCGTTAAATCCGGGTATAGTGCTTGCTGCCAGATCTACAATCACAGAAGTGGAGTTTTCTATTCGTACATCATCAACAAAGATGCCGGGCTGAGAACTGCCAAAATTTAAATTAGAGCGGAACACAAATCGTAGTCGGATAAGTCCAGTTGTGAGTGAGTTGAGATAGTAGCCGGATTGAATCCAGGTTGACGAATTACCTGTAAACGCTGGTAATCCTGTGGCCACGATACTGGAGGTGTTGTACCAGTTGAAACCGGAAGTGCTGTTGACAGTTCCTAGTCGAAACCATGTTATATCATCTGTTGAATATTCAACATGCATTCCGTCGAGGCCTACGGATAAATACCTGAATTGGTAAAAGCTGAATAATGGATTGACTAAGGATGAAATGTCGAATCTCGGACTCGTCAGATAACTGGTGGTGTTGGCTCTATATCCTGAGTCAAGATCTGTTCCGTAGCAGTTGGGAGAACTATAGGAACCTATTGTACCCGGTGCAGATGGTATACCAAAATCCCAGGCTGTTCCTGATACTGTGGTGACTGTCCAGTTTGTCGGGGAGGTGGTGAAGTCTTCGAAATAGGGAAAACTGGTGATTTGGCCCTGACTGCAAATACTGTGTAGTATCAGGAATAGGGCAATACGGATGCTGGTTACGAGGGATGTGGATTGAAACATAGGGCGTGGTAATGAAAGGTAAATGTAAAATTTTTATCCCACAGTTGCATGTGTGGCCTTTTTGTCGTAAATTGAAGAATTGTGTTTTTCGTGGATAAAATGGTATTTTTTTAATACACAAGGGATTGTATGTCATTAATAAAGATACATTTGATTTGCCCTTAATCACTTAAAAACCGTTGACCATGAAAAAAAATCTATTCTTAATTTTAACGGTAGTTGGAATTTGTCTTTCCACTATCACTGCCCGCGCATCACACATGATGGGTGGACAGATTACTTTAGCTCCTTCTACTTATGGTGGATTGACTTATGTACTTACATACACAGCTTATCGCGATACTGTAGGTATTCCTATTGCTACTACAGCTAACATTACATTTACTGATTCTGTAAGTGGTGTTACATTTACCCGTAGTTTCAATTATGACTCAGCCAATGTTATCATGTTGGTTCCGGGTGTTGAACAGTACACTTATTCTGATAGTGTCACTTTCCCTAATGCAGGTAACTGGTTTATTTCTTATGAAGAATGTTGCCGTAACGCTGCGATTCTGAATATGACTCCAGGTTGCCATTACTTCTATGCAAATGTGATGGTAGATTCAGTGAATGCTTCTCCTGAGTTCTTAAATCCTCCAATCATCCTGGCGCAGGAAGCAGTTCCTTTCTATTACAACCCTCTTCCTTTTGATGCGAATGCAGATTCAATCGCATGGTTATTGGATATTCCACTGGATTGTAACGGAGTTCCTTCTTCTAACTATGTATTACCATCATCTGATTCACTTGTTCCATTTAATATGGATCCTATTACCGGTGAGATTACTTTCCTTCCAAATCTGGTAGGTAACTTCCAGGTTTCGGTTCGTGTTTTGGAATACAGAAACGGAGTACTTATCGGTGATATCTCTCGCGACATGCAGATTATCGTAGTCCCAAGTGCAAATACACCTTCTAACCTGATCCTGAATGCGAATATTAATCCTTCAGGTAATAAAACGTATACTGTTGCTCCTGGTTCAGGCTTGAATATGACCTTGAACCTGTATGATCAGGATATGCAAAATACTACTATTAACGCAAGCGGTGAAGCCTTTATGTTGGCGAATAATCCTGCTCAGTTTAGTGTTACAAACGGTGTTGGCTCTGCTACATTGAATTTCAACTGGACTCCGGATGCTTCTCAGGCTCGTGAGAATCCTTACTTCACTACCTTCCGTGTATCTGAAGTTTTTGGTTTGTATGTATTCCAAAGTGATGTTACTATCTCTTTGCGTGTTGGCAACTTCACCACTGGATTGAATTCTGCTTCTGCTGCAAATTCACTTTCAGTTACTCCTAATCCTGCTCGTGACTTCGCTATGTTACAGTTTGAATCTACTTCAACTGAAAAGGCGGTAATCAATATCCTTTCACAGGATGGAAAATTGGTAAAAACGATCGATCAGTCTTTGAATTCTGCTGGTTTACAGGTGGTGAAAATTTCTACTTCTGAATTTGCGAAAGGACTGTACATTATGAGCGTAGTGCAGGGTGGTAAATCACTCGGCGTTACCCGTTTGATTATTGCTGAATAAATTCATCCCTGATTAAAGGGCAAAATAAAAAGGGCCGGCTCGTAATGGAGTTGGCCCTTTTTGTTTTCAATCTGGTCCATTCATTTTATTTTCATTTAGATTTCCAGTTATATTCATTTTTGGAACAATCTTTGGTTTCCGCATTGAAAATTCATCTTCATGAAAAACAGGATCCTTGTATTATTGGCTGTCGGCATGTTGTCGTTGAGTGCTTGTTCGTCTAAAATCTATTTTACGCAGGCTATTCGTGATCAGTATAAATTAACTCCGGAGGAATTGAAGGGCATTCAGTTCTATTTATCTGATGAAATTATTCTCCGTCGTGGTGAGACGAACGAAAACCAAAAGTCAACGGAAGATGGTAAGCTAATTGTTCAAAGCGGTAAAAATATAGAGCAATTGGTTTTTAAGCCGAATACAGAGGGTGGCGTAGAGCAAGTAGTGGATTCTAAGGGAATGACAGTTGCTTTTGAAGAAGGAGCTGGAAATTACCTGGTTTTTAGCAGCGCTCGTAACAGGAATGGGCTATATACTTTGCAGGCTATGACCTGGGAGAATGGTCGTGGTAAAGTGAGTTATGGGGATGATGTATGGTATTCTGCTCCGGGAAGTGAAGGCGCTGCTCTGATGTTTAAAATGAAAAGTATCCGTAAACTGAGGGTGAATGAAAAGGTGGCGAAAGGGCGGAAGGTGCGTTAATTGATTTCCCTTGTCCTCTTTTTGAGTTGATACATGGTTGCTATTCCGTGAATGACAACCGCTGATAAGATTAAGGCACTTCCAATATAAAACTGTGTGGTGAGTAATTCATGCTCTTTGAATATGAGAAAGGCAAGTATTATGCTGTAAAGCGGTTCCAGGTTTACACTTAAATTCATGGTGAATGCATCGATCTTTTGCAGAGCATGTAGCGAAAGTGTGAAGGCGACGGTTGTACAAAATATACTTAGTATGAGAATATATTGGAGGTCGCGCATATCCGGCAAGCTGAAGGATGATGCATTATAGCTCATCCATGCGGGAAGAAGTATGGACAATAGTAAAAATCCCGTACCGAGTTCGTAGAAGGTGATGACAGCAGGATCAATTTTGTTGCTGATCCTTTTATTGAGGATCGTGAAGAGGGAGGCGAGAAATGCACTTATTACAGACAATACAATGCCTTTGAAGTAGAATTTTTGCCCTGTGAATATGATGTAAATCCCCGCAATTACTGCAAGCCCCAATAACAACTCGGATGCCTTGGGTCGTTTACCTTTTAATAACGGATCCATTACTGCCGTAAATAACGCTACACTGGAAAAACAAGAGATTGCGATGGATACATTGGAGGCTTTTATTGCTCCGTAGAAAGTGATCCAGTGTAGCGTTATTACTAACCCTATGAGGGTAATGGGCATGAATTGTCCTTGCGGTAATTTCCATTGCTTTTTTTGTACAGCAAGAAATACCGCCATAGCCACAGTACTGAATAGCATCCTGTACCAGACAAGAAGCCCTTCGTCAAGGCTGATTAGTTTTCCAAGAATTGCGGTGAATCCCCAAAGCACAATTGCTATGTGCATTTGAAGATATGCTTTACGCATGCTCGATTAGAATCGAAGCAGTATTTCGTAAAGCTCTTTGGTAGGAAGACCTACCACATTGTAATAGGAACCGAGAATATACTCGATGCCGGTCATTCCAATCCAATCCTGTATACCATAAGCTCCAGCCTTATCTACAGGATTGTAGGTTTCTAAATAATATTCAATTTCATTGTCGCGCAACATCTTTACAGAAACTTCTGTCTTAACGAAGAAAGATTCTGATTTCTTAGATGACATCACACATACTCCGGTAATTACTGAGTGCTTTCTTCCAGCCATCAGTTTTAACATACGGGCTGCATCAGTACGATCTTTTGGCTTGCCAAGAATGAGCTCGTCTAAAGCAACAATAGTGTCGGCAGTGATCACGATTCCTCCGTCCGCAACATCACCTTTGAAGGCTAATGCTTTTTTGCGGGCAAGAAACATGGCAATGTCTTCTCTTCTGAATTGCTCCGGATAGGACTCATCCACTTCATGTACCAGCACATCAAAAGTTAAGCCCAGTTGCTTTAATAATTCCTGTCTCCGGGGAGAATTGCTTCCCAGAATAATTCTCGTTCCCTCGAACTTTTTGCTTAATGGATTCATTTGTAGATATATTTAATTGAAACTGTAGTAAAATACTAACAGTGAAATTACGCCTGTAAACATAGTTAATTTGAGCCAATTACTGGCCTTCCTGAAACCATGTTTGTCTTTCGACCGCATCAGTTGAACGATGAGTAGTATGAGCGGTATGTCAATGAAAACGGTGACATAAAGGAAGGGCAAAAGACTCTCCCATTGTCTGCTATAATACTGTGCAGTTAACAATGTCAAAGTTAACAGTATCGAAAGTACAACAACCAGCCATTTACTCTTCTTCATTCCCAGTGAATTGGCTAAGGTTTGACAATCGCATGACAAATCCCCGTCAATATCTTCAATGTCTTTGATGATTTCCCGAATCAGCGTGGTCGTAAAGGAAAAAAACATGAAAACGCCTATCATAAGCATTACTGCTTCATCTTCTCTTGCAAATGGCTCGGCAATAATGACGATAAATACTGCAAGGGCAGATAGCAAAGAGACAATGAGGTTACCTACTAAGGGTATACACTTATAGCTGGTGGAATAAAAATAGAGTAATCCAGCACTGATAGCATTTAGATACCCAATGTATTTATATTGTTTTACAAAGGTCAGGTAAAATCCTCCTATAATTCCGAGTGCTGTAAGTATGAGATAGAGGTTGTAAGCCTGATCGCGGGTGATGCTGTGACTTACAATCAGCTTTTCAGGTTTGTTTAGTCTGTCAATGGGCACATCTTCAATGTCGTTGATGACATACCCGCCTGCTGCAATCAATACACAGGAAATACTGAGTAATGCAAATTCACCGTCAGTGAGTAGTAAGCCTAAATTCTGCGCGTCGAGTATTGGCCCGGCCATGGTGTAGCGGAGTAAATACTGCAGGAGGAAAAGGAGTACCAGGTTTGGCCAGCGGACTAATTGAAGATAATGCATCGTAAGGGTCGGTGCTTATTCCCAGTCGTTGTTGAGCTGTAATACCTGCTCAATCACGTCGCGAACACAGCCGTGTCCTCCGGGAATTTCTGAAATGTAATGTGAAATAGATTTGATCTGATGTACCGCATCGGCAGGGCAGGTGCGTACTCCACAATGCTGCATCACTAATAAGTCCGGCATGTCGTCACCCATGTATAAAACCTGCTGCGGTTTAACTTTGTATTTCAACAGGAGGTTCTCAAACTTGGCTAACTTGTTTTCAATTCCAATGTGGACTTCGTTGATGCCAAGTCGCTCTAAACGTTTAACGACTCCTTCAGGTGTACTGCCACTGATAACGAAGATGAAATACCCCTTTTTAGCGGCCAGCTGTAAGGCGTAACCATCCTTAATATTCATTCTTCGTAACATGGTGCCGTCCTGCTCAATGAGGAGACTCCCGTCTGTGAGTACTCCATCTACATCAAAAACAAAACATCGGACCTGCTCCAGTAGTTCCTTGAAATTTTGTGAATTGTTCATTGGGGCAAAGATAATGCAAAGTCATAAACGGACGGTTGCATTATAGTGCCAGAAAACGGTTGTATAATTGTTGTAGATAGGCCTTTCCGGTGTGCAGGTAGCCGGAATCAACAGGTTGTTTTAATTGACTGTATGTTGGAACAATTTTATCTTCTCCGAACAGATATACCATCCGTTGATTGTCGCTTATCCAGCCAAGCCCGTCGTCGTAATTGAGGTAAATGGCGTGGTCTTCGCATTTTCGAAACAAAGTGCTGCCAAATGAATAGGCCTTGTCTGAAAGTCCGGCTAGCTGGAGAATCGTATTAGGGATTTCATGTTGTCCGCCTGTGTTCGTGTAAGCTCTTCCCTGATTTTCAGTTTTAATCACATCACCGTATAACAATAGCGGAATATGATAACACTCCGGATCATGATACATTCTTCCTGCCGGTACCGGATGTCCATGATCTGCTACCAGTACGAATAGAGTGTTTTTATACCAGTCGGATTTCCGGGCCTTGGTGAAAAAAATTTGAAGACATTGGTCGGTATAACTGGCAGCGTTTTTAAATTTTAACGGTAAATCTGCAGAAGAAGGTAGTTTACTGCCGGGAACTTCAAATGGTTCATGGGTGCTGAGTGTAAGTATCATGCTGAAAAATGGAGTGGGCGTGGTGGCTAACGTACTATTAACTTTTTCAAAGAGGTATTCATCGTGTGCTCCCCATTTACTGTTTTTCTGATCTGTGCTGAATTCTTTTTCTCCAATAATCGTTTCAAATCCTGCTGCGAGTAAAAAACTGTTCATGTTGGCAAATCCAAGTTCTCCTCCATAGAAAAAACGGGTATTGTAACCTGCATTGCGGAAGTCTTTACTGAGCATTGGCAGCTTGGTGATCTTGTCGCTGAATCGGCTTAGACTATGGTTGGGTAACGAAGGGAATCCGCTGATTATCGAAGGGAACATCTGGTCGGTTCTACGTCCGCTGGAGTAAATGCGGGTGAATAAAATTCCCTTGTCGCAGAGTGAATCAAAGAACGGTGTGACATTTTTTTCGCCTCCTAAATGGTGAATGAGATCGGCTGACCAGCTTTCAAGTACTATTAATACAATATTAGGTCGGTTGGTGGTGAGAATGGTGTCGGGATTGTTGGTTATGCAGTCGTTCTTTTTTAAAATTTCGGTTAGTTGTT
>JAGOJO010000103.1 GCA_017995075.1 Bacteroidia bacterium
ATCATTGCTGTTCTCTCGTAAACATCGTTGGTATGATCGCTTGCTGGTGGATGTGCTGATGAAGCAAAATGACATCGGTCCGCAATTATTTTCGCAGATGTATAGAAAGAATAAGGTGCAGCAGATTTTCCGTTTCCTGGATGATGAAACTACGCTCCTGGAAGATATCCGTATTATCGCTTCGTTTTCTCCATGGCCGTTTTTAAAGGCGCTGGTAAGAACATCTATACGTAAGCATTAAACTGCTCCGTCGCGGATACTGTCTACTACCGTTGGGTCGAGTAATGTTGAAGTGTCTCCTAAATTGCTGACGTCTCCTTCTGCTATTTTACGAAGAATTCGGCGCATGATTTTACCGGATCTTGTTTTGGGAAGTCCTGTTACAAATTGAATCTTGTCGGGCTTGGCAATTGGTCCTATCACTTTGCTGACAGTGTCAAGTATCTCTTTCTTTCGGCTGTCGGCATGCTCCGGTAAGTGGTCGCATATAACGTACGCGTATATACCCTGTCCTTTGATGGCGTGCGGATAGCCTACAACTGCCGATTCAATCACGTGCGGATGTTCGTTGATGGCATTTTCTACTTCCGCTGTTCCCATCCGGTGGCCAGATACATTGATCACATCATCTACGCGGCCGATAATCCGGTAATAACCATCATAATCTCTCCGACATCCATCTCCGGTAAAGTATAAGTTGGGATAAGTGCTGAAGTAATTCATCCTGCAGCGTTCATGATCACCATAGGTGGTGCGTAACATACCCGGCCATGGGAATTTAATGCAGAGGTTACCTTCAACATTCGGTCCTTTTAGTTCGTGTCCTTCGCTATCAACTAAAATGGGTTGTATTCCCGGTAAGGGTAATGTGGCAAAGGTGGGTTTGGTGGGCGTTATGTGTGCGATTGGGGAAATCATAATACCACCTGTTTCCGTTTGCCACCAGGTGTCTACTATCCAGCATTTGCCTTTTCCGATATTGTCAGAATACCATTGCCATGCTTCTTCGTTGATAGGCTCTCCTACCGATCCAAGTGTGTGCAGTGAGTCTAACGAGTAGGGATATACGAACTCGTCGCCAAATGCCATCAGCGAACGAATGGCAGTTGGTGCAGTGTAAAATATATTGACTTTGTATTTGTCGATTACTTGCCAGAATCTTCCTGCATCAGGCCAGGTGGGAATTCCTTCAAACATGAGGGAGGTGGCTCCTTCAAGTAATGGTCCGTATACTATATAACTATGGCCCGTGATCCAGCCTACATCTGCTGTGCACCAGTAAATGTCGCCGTCTTTATATTGAAATACATTCCTGAAGGTGTACGCGGCCCATACCATGTAACCGGCTGTTGTATGTACTACTCCTTTGGGTTTGCCGGTGGATCCTGAAGTGTAAAGAATAAACAGCATGTCTTCGGCGTCCATGGGAGTGGCCGGACATTCTTCGCTGCATCCTGCAATGACTTCGTGCCACCAATGATCACGTCCTGTTGTCCATTGAATGTCGCTGAGTGTATGTTTCAAAACGATTACACTGCTTACTTGTGGACATTGTAACAATGCTTCGTCTACGATGTCTTTTAAGGCGATGGCTTTAGCTCCTCTGAATACTCCGTCAGCGGTGATGACGAGCCTGCAGTCAGCGTCGATGATGCGGTCGGCAAGCGATTGTGCAGAGAAACCGGCGAAGACTACTGAGTGAATTGCTCCGATGCGTGCACAGGCTAACATGGCTATTGCAGCTTCCGGCACCATCGGCATATAAATGCAAATGCGATCTCCTTTTTTTACTCCAGCATTCTTGAGCATATTTGCCGCTTTGCATACCTCTGCATGTAACTGGCGATAGGTGAGGTGTCGGCTATGTTTATCCGGGTTGTTGGCTTCCCATAATATAGCGATCTGATCTCCTCGTGTTTCGAGATGTCGGTCGAGGCAGTTTTCAGTGATGTTGACTTGTGCGCCCTTGAACCAACTGACGTTGAATTTGTCAAAATCCCATTCGAGTACTTTGTCCCAGGGTTTTATCCATTGGAATTGATTCGCGATGTCAGACCAGAAGGATTCCGGATTGTCTACACTCTGCTGATAAGCGCTATGGTATTCTGCCAGATTTTGTATCGGTTTAATCATGGGATTTCTTTGTGGAATTTCAAAAGTACAATTTCAATTGGATTTAGAAAATTTTAAATGGGGATGCGGATGCTTTGTGTTTTTCCTGATGTAAGATTCGGCGCGCTTTGTCGATTTAAGTTGTTGATTCTACTCTATCTTGTTTCACATATGAGAAAGGCGTTGATGATATCTGTCATGCTGGCCGGTTTAGATGCCAGGGCGGGTCCGATGGAGGAGTTGATAGTCGAAGTGCCCGGATTGAGCGAATGGTCGGTGTTTAAAATTCGCCGGCAGTTGTTATGTCTGGATGGACTTCACTTCAGTGGATATGATGTCGCTTCATCGTGTCTCTTATTAAAAATTGATCCGCTTCGGATTTCATCTCCTGCTCTGGTAATTGAAGTGTTGAAGGGATTAAACAAACAACAAAAATTTACACTCGTAAAAGGTTATTCTATTTATCAGGTGATCGATGGTCAGATGAAGCCGGTATCTCCTGTGAAAAAAGGTAAGAAGTAGATGCTGCTTATGCCTGTGGTCCGTCGAGTAATCGCTGTTCCATGCGCTGTCGTATCTCTGATTTGAGTACGGGTAATTGCGCTTCGGTATATCCTTTCGTTGGAAATACACCGATCCATTCTCCGTGAATGATTCCGGGTGTCATCTCGATTGGTCGTAACGGTGATAGTCGTTGATCGGCATCATGCAATACAAGTACGGCGATGGGGATCTCTGCTGCAATAGCGAGGCGGAATGCTCCATCTTTGAAATCAAGCAACGGTGATGTGCCGGTGTTGCGCGTGCCTTCCGGAGCAAGAAAAACACTGATGTCCGCTCGCAGGGATGTCAGCATTTTTTCGATGCTTCGGTGGCGGTCGTGTTTGTCTTTTCGGTTAACGGTGATGTAGAGGTTACGGATAATGTATCCCAATAGAGGAACATGTCCGAGCTCTGCTTTGCTGAGAAACCGGAAGGTATGTTTGCACGCTAATGCATAGCAGGGGATATCAAGTAGCGACCGGTGATTGCTGATGAATACATAAGGCTGATCGGGGGAGAGCATCTCTTCGCCGCGCAGACGATAGCGTATAAAGAAGGCGATGAACAAAAACCTGGCCCAGCCCCTGGAAATCCGATGGGCAACTATGGGTGCGCGTTTGTCAGAGCAGGTGTTGAATACGAAAATGTACATAGGAATCACCGCTAGTATGGATGCCAGCATGATGAAGGCTGCATAAATACTGAAGATGATCGAGAGGAAACGCCGGATGAATGAAAGTTGCTTCATCGGTTGTGAGATGCTCAAGGTGTGCTTAATGCAACAGGAAGAATTTTTCCGTTGAAAAAACGGTGGCCGTTTAAGGTGAACCAGCTGACAAATTCTCCCATCTGTTCTGCTTTGAGAGGCGCTTCGTAGCCTGGAAATGCTGCGGATAACATCTCCGTTTGTACCGCTCCCAGAGCAAGACAGTTTACACTGATTTTGTCTTCGCTGAGTTCGGTGGCGAGGCATTCAGTTAATACGCTGAGTGCTCCCTTGGAGGAGGAGTAGGCACTGAGTCCGGGGAATTTTACCGATCCCTGTACTCCACCTACGGAACTGATATGTACTACATGTGTCCTGCCCGCTTTGCGGAGGAAGGGGAGCAATGCTTGTGTGACTAAAAACGGACTAAATACATTGACCTGATAGCAGCGTGTTAACTCGGCGGCCGTAATGTCGGCAAACCCCCGGTTGACTAACATCCCGGCATTGTGGATGATGGCATTCAGATGGGTGACACCATTCTTTTGCAGCTCTTGTATGAGGTGTTCCGTTTTCCCGTTTTCGAGGTCAAAAGGTATTGGTTTGATGTTTTTATGGATAGCAGCTTGTGCCAGTGTCTGTAGTTTACCTCCTGATCGGGCAAGGGCAAGGATGCAATTGGAAGGGTTGGTGGCCAGGTGCAAAGCCGTGGCGTATCCGATTCCGGAACTGGCGCCAGTAATGAGGTAGTAAAATTCGGGTGACATGGGTATAGAAACTTTCTGCAAAGGAAGAAGAATTGTTGAATTATTGTACCTTTGATTGACGGATTCCTATGAAAAAAACCTGTCTGTTACTGTTTCTATTCCTGATGCTGGGTCGGATGGCCTCTGCGCAGGATACTACCCAAACTACTCCGACCTATCCTCCGGCTCCTCCTAAAACACCCTTTAAGGAGCGCCTTTTCTTTGGTGGTAACCTCGGATTGAATTTCGGGAGTCTGACGTATATAAATATTTCACCTACCATCGGCTACCGGATTACGGATGAACTGGGTGTCGGTCTGGGTCCCGCTTACTCATACTTTAGCGATAACCGCGATAAAAATTATAAGTACACTACTAATACGTATGGTGGTCGCCTTTTTGGTCAATATCAGCTGTTGGAAAATCTCTTGCTCTACTCGGAGTATGAAATGATTAATGTGGAAGTTCCGAACCTGCTTTTTACAAAATTGATCCGTGAAAATATCAGTAGTTTGTTCGTGGGTGGTGGATATACTCAGCCGTTTGGCAATGGAAATTCCGGCGTAACCTTGATGCTTCTGTACAATGTGATGGAGTCCGATTACCGTATCTACGAAAATCCAATTATCCGTACCGGGATTAATGTAGGCTTCTGATCCTAAATTTCTTTCAGCTCGATTTGTTTCATGTGCCGGAGAATCCAGTTTCTCTTTTTGATGATATAAGGAGTAGGCTTACTGGCCGACCATCGAATGGGGTTGGGAAGAATAGCAGCTATGGAGGCGGCTTCACTCCTGGTAAGTTTCGCGGCAGATTTGTTGAAGTAATGTTGTGCTGCTGCTTCTGTTCCATATACTCCCGGACCCATTTCAATAACGTTGAGGTATACTTCCATGATGCGTTCCTTACTCCAGAAAAGTTCAATTAGAAAAGTAAAGTATACTTCGAGTCCCTTCCGCACCCAACTTCGTCCCGGCCACAGAAACACATTCTTGGCAGTTTGCTGACTGATAGTGGATGCTCCTTTTACTTTTTTGCCTTTGTGTTTTTCGTTGTACTTAACCGCTTTCTCTATTGCTTCAAGATCAAATCCGTAATGCTCTTCGAATTTTTGGTCTTCGGCAGTAACAACAGCTAAAGGCATATTGTCAGAAATCTCCTCTAACGACTTCCAGTCTTTGTCGATTTTTCCATCTTCCATTTCAAAGTAGCGTTGTATCATCAATGGTGTCACCGGTACCGGCACAAATCGATATACAATGGTCATTACAATGCTGAGCAGGAACAATACCAGCATTGTCCGTAAAACGAAACGGAATATTTTCTTGAGCATGTGCAAAGGTAATCATCAGTTGCACATCTGCATATTGTGTTTTTCTAATAGCGTACAAAAGCAGCAGCAGGCACTTCTCCATCGGTCCGAAGCCAATATACTCCCTCTGAAAGTGAAGAAATATCTATCCTCGAAAGCGGGTTGTCAATGGTACCGCCGGTTATAGTTCGTCCTGTCTGATCGGTAATTGAATAGTGGATCGGTTTTCCCTTGTAGAGACTGTTGATCGTGATGTAGTCGTGCGATGGATTGGGATAGACAGATAAATTTCCGTTGGCAATTTCATTTACCGCTGCACTCGCATTTTCATATTTGAGAATTGTACCTGCTGCTCCTCCGGCATATCCGGTTTGCTGATTATACATTCTTAAGCAACTAAGTTGGGTAGTGGTACCGCTGATTTGTGTTGTCCAGCTGTTGCCTCCGTTTACTGTGTGATATATTTTTCCGTTATCACCGGCCTGCCAACCCTGAGAGGCGTTGAGGAAGTGTACGGATGTCATGGAAGTATTGGATGGAAGTGTCAGTGCATTCCAGCTGGTACCTGCATCAGAGGTGCTGTAACAACCTCCGTTTACATACGCTCCATTCGCCCATCCTGTTGAGTCATTGATGAAGCTGAGGTCGTTGAAGTGAAATACGACTCCCGTTGTCAATATTGACCAGTTCTGTCCGGCATCGGTAGTTTTGAGAATTCTTCCGTTGTCTCCAACTACATACCCGATACTATCACTGGTGAATTGTACAGCGCGGAGGTAGTCAAATCCTGTATGTTGCTGGCTCCAGTTGTTTCCTCCATCAGTGGTATGGTAGATGTAAAAGTTTCCCTGCGAGGCATCATTTCCGATTGCCCATCCGAGTGTGTCGTTGACGAAATCAATGGAGTAAATCTGATAAACAGAAGTAGTTTGCGTGGTCCATGTTTGTCCGCCGTTGGTGGTTTTAAGAATGATACCATTGGGGATTATCCCGCCTCCTGCCCAGCCGAGTGAGCCCGAGTTAAAATGTACGGTAAGCAAATAAGTTGGAGAACTGTATTGGGTGGTGAAGGTGCTGCCATTATGGGAGGCAATTATTTTCCCGCCGTTGAAGAAGTCGGTGGATACAGCATACACACTATCGGCACTGGGTACACTGATAGATGTGATGGCGTCGGTGATTCCGCTGTTGAGTGTGGTCCATTGTGCGTTAAGTTGCTGGGTGATAAATAGCAATGCGCAGATCAGGCGTAGTGTTGTATTCATGGGTAGGTAGTTGGTTTTGCAAAAATACCGGTATTTCTGATCGATGAAGCGTTGGGAGTGCTGACATAGGTTCTGGATGGGCTGATATTGATTTTTTAATGGTTGAACAGGAGAGTGATCCTTCGTTTTGTTCTATTCTTTACTTTCGCTTGTATGATGTCAGGGAAAATCCGCGATTATGAAAATTTTCATATTGTGCTGTGGCTGTTGAAGGATAGCTGCTGGGTGATGGATTTAAAAATTCCCGGACTGATAATGATCATTCCTACTATTTCAGTGGCTTTGCATATTACCTGGCTGTATCGGCAATCGGCATCGGAGTTGTATCATAACCTGGCAGTAGTTTCGTGGATCATGGCGAATTCTATATGGATGATCGGTGAGTTTTTCTATGATGATACTTTGCGTCCGGTGGCGACAGTTTTTTTTGTGATCGGTTTGTTGCTGGTGTCGGTGTATTATCTGGTGGTGAAGCCGCAGCAGAAAAAATCAGCCTGATTCACTTATAAAAAAAATCACCCGCCTACTGATGTGTAAACGGGTGATCGATTATAATGTTATCGTTGCTTATTCGTGCGCCAACAGGTTGCTGATGGCATTATCATATAACGATTTGTATTCTTCGATACTTCCGTATTCTTCTTCATCAATGACGATGGCATTTCCGCCTACTTCGCCGAGGTTGGTAAAGTCCACTTCGCTGGAAGCAACCATCTCTACAAACTCGTCAAGCTTTGCCGGATTCACACTCACCAACACTCTGCTTTGTGCTTCTCCGAACAGGAAGGCATCTTTTCTGAATTCTTCATCGGTGTCTATACGGAAGCCGAGTCCGCGTGGCATTGACGACTCTAACAATGAAATAAATAATCCGCCGTCAGATAAATCATGCGCACTCTCGATGAGTCCTTCACGAATAAGTTGTTTGATGAGTTGTTGTACAGCAAATTCTTCTTCGAGATGGAAATGTGGCGCCGGACTATTCTTTACTCCGCAATAGGAGTAGAGGTATTCAGAGGAGTTGATATCGTCCTGTGAACCTCCAAGCAGAAACAATACATCGCCTTCGTTTTTGAAGTCGAGGGTCATCTGATTTTTTTTGTCGGGTACTATTCCTACCATACCAATCGTTGGTGTCGGGAATACCGGAACTTCTCCGTTTTCATTTTTACTCTGATTGTAGAAGCTCACATTTCCTCCGGTTACCGGTGTCTCGAATAATGTGCAGGCCTTCGACATTCCTTTGATGGCATGTACAAATTGCCAGTACACTTCCGGGTTGTATGGGTTTCCGAAGTTGAGGCAGTTGGTGACCGCTGATGGTTCTCCGCCTGAGCATACAATGTTTCGGGCTGATTCAGCTACTGCAATTGCACATCCTTGCTCCGGATCACTGTACACATATCTCGAGTTGCAGTCGACACTCAGTGCGAGCGCTTTTGCGGTGCCACGTACATCTACCAGCGATGCATCACTTGGCTTATTCGTGCCCATGTTGATAGTGCCTACCATCGAGTCGTATTGGGTGTATACCCAGCGCTTGGAGGCAATGTTCGGGTGTGAGGCAAGATGTTTCATGACCGGACGTAAATCTGCCGGTACTTCAATCGTTGATGGATCAAAAGCTTTGTTGAGGGCAATGTATGCAGGCTCTTTGTATTCACGCTGATAAACAGGTGCACCTCCGCCTAAAACGAGCGATTCAGCAGGCACATCTGCTAACTCCTCTCCGTTCATGTAGAAATGCAGACGATCTCCTTCTATTACTTCACCGATTTGTGTGCAGTTCAAATCCCATTTCTCAAAGATGCGCTCTACTTCTTCTTCCCGTCCTTTCTCTACAACAACCAGCATCCGCTCCTGCGATTCACTGAGCAAAATCTCCCAGCCTTTCATGTTCGCTTGTCGTGTCGGAACTTTCTCCAGCCAGATGTTCATGCCGTGTTTTCCCTTGGCCGACATCTCACTGGTTGAGCAGATAATTCCTGCCGCTCCCATATCCTGCATGCCGATAACTGCTCCTGTCTGGATAATTTCAAGAGTGGCTTCGAGTAATAATTTTTCCATGAATGGATCGCCCACCTGTACTGATGGAAGATCTTCGTGTGAATCTGCATGTAGATCACCGGATGCAAAAGTAGCTCCGTGAATTCCGTCCTTACCTGTGGATGATCCTACAATGTACACCGGATTCCCTTTGCCGTAAGAGATGGCGGATACCGTTTCTCCCTGTTTAACGATCCCTACCGACATGGCATTTACGAGGATGTTCACATTGAACGAATCGTCGAAGAATACCTCTCCGCCAACAGTGGGAACACCAAATGCATTGCCGTAATCACCAATCCCCTTTACAACTCCGCGCATCAGCCATTGTGTTTTGGCGAGATGTGGATTTCCGAAACGAAGTGAATTCAGCTGTGCGATCGGTCGCGCTCCCATGGTGAAAATATCGCGGTTGATTCCGCCTACTCCCGTTGCAGCTCCCTGATAAGGCTCAATTGCCGATGGATGGTTATGTGATTCGATCTTGAAGGCACAGGCCAGGCCGTCACCAATGGCTACGAGTCCGGCGTTCTCTTCTCCGGCTTCGGCCAGCATGTGCGGACCCTTTTTCGGAAGCGTCTTTAACCAGACAATGGAGTTCTTATAAGAGCAGTGCTCTGACCACATGACCGAGTAAATACTCAGTTCGGTGAAGTTGGGAACCCGGCCAAGAATTTCCTTGATCTTCTCGAATTCTGCGGGTAATAATCCCAGTTTCCCTGCTGTTTCAACGGTGGTTAGTTCTTCAGTTGCGGATGACATGTGTCAGATTGGATTTGGGCTTCCGGGCGTTTTTCCCGTGGGCGATTTCTCTGCAAAAATAGTCGTTCCGTGGCTATACGGCGAACATTTTTATCTTTGAGGCCTATGTTGGAATTAGCCCTGAGTCTGGCCTGCGTTTTTTTTGCTATTTACCTGATTGGCAGATGGAAAATCTTCCGGATGGAGGGCGTTCCTGTAAGGGTTTTCCACGTGTTGTTCATAATTAAAATCCTGGCAGCCCTGTCTCTTTATTACATCTATACCCGTTTTTATACCGATCGGGCCTATGCTGATATCTTCCGGTATTACGATGATTCGGCGGTGATGTACGGGGCCTTGGTGGAGCATCCATGGGATTTCTTCCGCATGCTGACCGGTTTCGATGGCCGGGCTCCGGAGTTGTTGCCGTATTATGAAACCATGAAGAACTGGTACAATACCGACTTGATTTTTAATGATAGTCGTACCATGATTCGTATCAGCGCGTTCCTTCGGCTGTTTACCATGGGTACCTACTTCCCGCATGCCGTAGTGATGTGCTTTCTGGCGATGACGGGATTAACAGGTATGGTGCAGGTGATGCGACAATATGTTCGTGGAAAAACAATGCTGTTGTTGCTGATTGTATTTATGCTTCCGTCAATTTTATTGTGGACATCGGGTTTGATCAAGGAGGCATTTCTTGCATTCGCATTAGGTACACTGTTGTATCATTTTGCTGAATGGAAAAAAGCAGCTTC
>JAGOJO010000018.1 GCA_017995075.1 Bacteroidia bacterium
TTTTTTCAGTTCTGGATCAGTGAATTAGATACACTATACCCCCAAAAAGGGAGTGCAAAGATACATAAGGAAATGATTAAAGCAAGTTCTTTTTCAAAATATTTATGAAACAGGGGGTTATGTTTATAAAAATCCGCCTGCGGTATCGATAATGGTTAAATTAAATGAAATTTTACACACTGATCTTCAGCTACTTAGATTAAATAATGATGGGTCATTATTCTTTCATACAACTATATCCCAATTATTTTGGTCTTTTGACAAGACGCCCTAAACCAATTTAAACCATGAAAAAAGCCTTATTGCAAATTATAGTACTTTTATTTCTTAGCCAAACCAACCTATTCGCTTCTCATATGATGGGTGGTGAAATAACATGGACTTGCTCCGGATCCGGTCAATATATCTTCAAAATGAAATTTTACCGGGATTGTAATGGAATACCCGGACCAGGTTCTGTAAATCTTTTAACAAATGCCCCGATTGGCCAAATCCCATTGCTTTTGATAAGTCAACAAGATATCAGTCCGGTTGGTTCAGGATGCCCTACTTGTCCAAACCCACAAAATCTGACGACTGCCGTTGAAGAGTTTATCTTTCAATCTTCCCCAATCACCCTTACCGGAACACCTCCGGCTTCAGGCTGGTATTTTTCTTATTCAGATTGCTGTAGAAATGCTGCTATTTCGAATCTGGGAGCAGCGGGTTCAGGAAATGCAACATTACGCGCAATGATGTATGCCGGTTCTAATTTCACGACCGGAATTTGCAATGACAATTCTCCGCAATTTGCAGAACGGCCTTCACTTGGCCTATGTAATTCAGATACAGTCAACTACGCGAACTCAGCTCTTGACGAGGATCTGGATTCCCTGGTTTATTCCTGGGACTCACCTTTAGATGGTTTTTCCTGGCCATTTACGAATTACCCATTCGCTACGGGATTTAGTGCGACTTCACCTCTTCCATCTAGTGTCCAAAATCCTGCAAATATTGGTGCGACACTTGATGCGAATTCCGGTGTCATTTCGTTTTATTCCGTTACCACCGGGGCCTACATAACTGTTACAAAAGTATCTTCTTTTAAATGCGGACAGTTGGTGTCTGAAGTTTTCCGTGAAGTTCAAATTGCCTTATTTAATTGCCCGATCAATTCCGGACCAGTTCCTTCTAACCATGGACCTAATTTTACCAACGGCAACCAAACTGATCACTATTCAATCGTAGCTGGTGATTCTTTAGACCTTCAACTTTCCCTGATAGATGCGGAATTTTTAAACTCCGTTCCGACTTTTCAATCTGTGACCCTCAGTTCACACAGTCTCGCTTTTGGTACCAATGATACTTCATCGACTTCAGGTTGTTTGATTCCTCCATGTGCTACTCTGGACAACCCTTCTCCCTATAGTCCAGGAACTTTCACTTTAAACGAAAGCCTACATTGGGTAACAGCATGTGCACATGCGGGATTTAATAATGGTTGTTTGCAACACCAAAGAACATTTCACTTTATATTCCGTGCTAATGATAACTTCTGTCCGGCTAACGGCGTACGCTATAAAAATATAATCGTTGATGTGAGCGGACCATTAGTGTATCAAATAGGAAACGATCTGGCTGTCAGTTATCCGGGTGTTTCAATTCAATGGTACCTGAATGGCAATCCCATACCTGGGGCAACTGATACGATTATCACACCCACACAAAGTGGAATGTATACGGTTATGGCAACAACAGGTAGTGGATGTCAAATGGTTTCTAATTGCATTAATCGCGTGATGAGTGGACTAAATGATAACCAACTCGAGGAAAAAGGAATTTATCTATACCCGAACCCTGTATCGTCAGCGAACCAACTCAATGTTGCATTGAAAAACTTTACAACCGGTGAAAAGCTGATAAATATCACCGACCTGAGTGGGAAGCTTGTGAAGCAGTTTCCTTTGCAAATTTCCGGATCAGCAGAGATGGCAGTATTGGATATCACTTCGTTAACTTCCGGCACCTACCTATTATCGATTGATGATTCATCCGGTGTTGTTCAATCAACATTCATCATCGAGTAATACTCCACATCTTATTCATTCTTAATTTTGCGGGCGGGGAAAATAATCTCCGCCCTTCTTTTATGCCTCCAGCTAAAGTAATTTATCATTCTGCAGAAGAAGCCTTATCACTGATAAATTCCGGGGAACGGGTATTTATCCATGGAAGCGCTTCTACTCCAACCTACCTGATTGAAAAACTTGCTGAACGCGGTCCGGAGTTACGGAATGTGGAACTGGTTTTTATTTCTGTTCTTGGAGATTTTCCGCTTGCAAAACCGGAACTGAAGGATAGCTTTAAAATAAATGCACTATTTGTATCTGCTCCTATCCGTGAAGCTATTGCTGATGGTCGGGGAGATTATGTGCCGGTTTTTCTTAGCGAGATTCCTGAACTCTTTAACGGCGGAGTTTTACCGATTGATGTTGCATTGGTGAATGTTTCTCCTCCCGACGAACATGGTTACTGCTCTCTTGGAACTTCGGTTGACATTGCGAGATCTGCAGTCAATACCGCGAAAAAAGTAATAGCACAAGTAAATCCGAAGGTACCCCGAACGCATGGCGATGGGATGATTCATGTTTCTCGATTTGCCTCTATGGTTTATCACGAATCTCCATTACACGAATCTGGCAAGAGTGCAGGATTCTCTTCTGAAGAAATAAGTATCGGTAATCATATTGCTGCATTGATCGAAGACGGAAGTACGTTACAAATGGGAATCGGAACTATACCTGATGCCGTTCTCCATTCATTGACCAACCACAAACACCTTGGCGTGCATACAGAGATGTTTTCCGATGGAATCATGCCCTTAATAGAAAACGGAACAATCGATAATTCCAGGAAACGGCGTCATCCCGGAAAAACAGTGACAGGATTTTGTCTCGGGTCTGAGAAGCTTTACCGGTATATCGACGACAACCCTTCTTTCGCTTTTCTGGATATTGATTATGTGAATGAAACGAAAGTTATTCGTGAAAATCCGCAGGTAGTGGCGATTAACAGCTGCATTGAGATTGATTTAACCGGACAGATTTGCAGCGACTCTATCGGAACTTACCAATACTCCGGAGTGGGCGGTCAGATGGATTTTATGCGCGGCGCTGCTTTATCGAAAGGCGGTAAACCGGTCATTGCATTGGGATCACGTACAACAAAAGGCATTTCACGCATTACGCCGTTCCTGAAACAAGGTGCCGGAGTAGTGACAACCAGAGCGCACGTGCACTACGTGGTCACGGAATACGGTGTTGCTTATTTATTCGGAAAAAATCTTCGTCAGCGGGCAAAATTATTAATTGACATCTCCCATCCAGACGATAGAGAAATGTTAGATCGTGCCTTTCACGAACGCTTTCATAGCTAAATCCATCTCAACCATTAAGGTTAAAAAATTTCAGCCAGGTTAGAACGTTCCCTAGTTCGCTGACTGCTTTTGTATGCGTGTGACTGTCTGCACGCCATTCTGAGTGAGGATTAGAAAGTAAGCACCATCTGAGACTCCGGCAAGTCCTACTTCCATTCGTTGTTCATTCTCTGGCACTACGGACGAAATTACCATTCGTCCGGTAATATCACGCACCTCCAGGTTCAGCGCTGCATGATCATCTGCGAAATCTATACTGAAACTTTCTACGAAGGGATTAGGATAAACATTTACGGAAACACCCTCATTAGTACCTTCTAAACGACTAGCAGCGGCTTGGCCCAGATTTCCGGTGCCACAATTTGAAAACGACAAATATTTATTAGCAGATGTCGCTGAGCAACCCATTGCATTTTGAACCGTCACTTTATAATATCCTGTTTTCTTCGCATACAGAACTGCATTGGTAGCACCTGCAACCGGAACATTATTTCGGATCCACTGGTAACTAACCGCTGCTGCGGAAGTGGCAGTAAGCTGTACACTATCACCTGTACAAACAATACTGCTACCGGTTTGTGTAATCGACACTGAAAGGTCAGCAACCGGAATTGTCACATTTGGTGAATTCTTCGTACATCCCCAAACGTTAGTAGTAATCACCCTGTACGTTCCAGCCATCTGAGTATTCAGCACTTTAGCAGTTGCACCTGGAATTACCACTCCGTTTCTTGTCCATTGATATGTCAAACTAGCCGAACTGCCATTCGCTGTAAAAGTCACAACGCTGTCCATACATACATCAAACTGATTTGTAAGAGTAGTTGTTGCATTAGGCGCATTACGAATAGTCACCATTGTTCCTTGCGAGGTGGAAGGACATCCTAATGAATCGATAATACTTACAGAAAAAGTACCACTCAGCAATGGTTTATAAGTTAACGTTTCGGCACCATCAATTTCCACCCCGTTCAAATTCCATTGATAAGATACGAAGCCAGTACCATCTGCTTTTAAAGTCACCTTTTGGTTCGCACAAACACTCAGCGGACCATTCGGAAGAATATTGACAGGCGTTTGAACAATATTTACATACAATGTATCCGAGTGAACTGAACATCCTGCAGAGGTAGATACTTCTACAAAATACAAACCTGAAGTTTTAACATAGATCACCGAATCATTTATACCATTACTCCATAAGCCGGATTCATTATTATGTAAAAAGAGTTTCACTGAATCACCATTACAAGCAGTTAACAACCCAGTGAAATCAATTTCAGCCTCAGGCATATCATTTACCTGTAGAAATGTAGAATCGGAAGAGCTACAACCATTTGAATCAACCGCAGTCACAATATACCATCCTTCAGAAATAGCAGGTATCGACTGAACAAATGAACCGTCAGACCATATCCATGACATCGCTTGAGTCGCATTTAACCATGCTGTATCGCCTTCGCAGATCTGATTTGCAGAAGCATTAATTTCCACAGGAGGAAGTGAGTTTTGTAAAACTGAAAGCGTATTGCTTGTTACAGATGATCCATTCATATCGGTTAGTGTAACCGAGTAATCGCCGGATGCACTCACCCATAATCCGGTGCCGGTTTTTCCGGAAAGTGGTGACCCGTTTAGATTCCATTGATAAGAGAAGCCCGTTTTATCAGAGCCCAGCAATATACTATCACCCTGACACAACAATGCGCTACCATTTGCAGTCAAAGTAATTTGATTGGAGATCGGAAATTCATGGAAAGACATCGCACCAATACCCCTGTTGTTTAACAACCATGGACCCTGATAAATCTGGCTGGTACCATTGTAATATACTCCGGGAAGATAAGTGACTTTTCCTGCAAAGGAAGATGTGTTTAACTCTAGATAGATTGTATCGTTGGATGTCCAACCATTCACAACATTTACTCCCGGCTGATCAAAATAAAAATAATTACGAAGATCATTTCCATTCAATACTGCAGGCCATGTAAGGTTTTGAGACATTCGCAGCGCCAACAAGGTATTCGACGAATTAATAAACGAAGCACTCAAAGGCATAGCAGCATCAATTTCGGCCGGTTGCGACTGACCATAAACATCACGCATCACCTGATAATACAGCTGTGTTCCCAACTGGTTATATCCGGTAGATAAAAAATGACATCCATCGAAATTCGGAATTCCCACCGAGCTCATGAGTGTAATATCATTGTATTGCTGTACCAATGATCGGGTCACCTCGCGCATATGCTGATGATAGGCATATGGTGTACCAAGGATACAACCCGGACGAGTCTGAATAACAAAAATCCTATTCAAACCTGCATAATCTGTTTTCCAGAAATTATACAATTGGTTAAACCTTGATGCATAAAACTGATAAGAAGTATCGGTATTGCTTTCACCCTGATACCAGAACATCGCCTTCACATGACTATCTACCTTTGCTTTTCTTGCTCTGAAAAGTAAACGTCCATAAATAGTTTTCAGGTCCTGAGGATTATTCAAATTTGGGAGATGCGATGAAATCACTGTTCCATAGCGAGAACCATTTATAATGCAAACCGGAACCTGCAATGAATCGGTTAATAAACGTCCCAACTTCATCCCCCAAACACCGACGGTAAAATCGGCCTGGGTTGGAGCGGATTGTCCAAGGCCCCACACTGTATCCTGTGCTACTTCGATATCATTAAAACTACCGGTGCCGTATGTACGAATCCATTCATTGGTATTCTCAGCGCCCGGCCCCTGCGCAGGACTAGAGCCATTCGACTGACCGTTTATAAGGAATACATCTCCCGCAACCAGACTATCTGCATCCAAAATACAATCTTCAAATAATCCATCATAGGTTGAAACATGTACTGCATATTCCACCCGCTCAGCCTTGATACCAAAGGTGTATTGGAACGACGCATCATTGCCATTATAAACAGCAGGTTCAATAACGCTATCGATCACTGATCCGGCTTTTGATAATTTATAAATAAAATGAGTTATTCCGGGTTGCGAAACCATACCAGAAACCTGAACATGCGCACTATCATTCGCCCCTCGCGGGAAGAGTTGTCGGGATTGTGGAGCCTGAAACAGGGTAACCTGGGAAAAGGAATTAAAAGTTGCCAGCAGAGTGAACAGTAGCGGCAGGAAAGTTTTCTTCATTTGCGGAGTTAGAATTTATCTTTCGAAGTAACAAAGTTACATAGGCTGATACCCCTAAAACTAGTAGAAGTTTATAACAATTTGGCTAAACCCATCATTATACTCGTGAATGAACACCATATTTTGGCTAACCCACCTCTTTTATTGGCGAAATTCTGAGCGCGAGTAAATTATCAACGATTACTCGACCGGTAGACGGTTTTGGGAATAGGCTCTCCACTTCTCCAGAACCGACTCAAAATCAGTTGGTAAGTCACATTCGAAATACATTTCACGACCATCTGATGGATGTCGGAAACCAAGTGATCTTGCATGAAGTGCTTGTCTAGGCATCATCGTAAAGCAATTCTCTACGAACTGTTTATACTTGGTGAAAACGGTGCCTTTCAGGATCCGATCGCCACCGTACGTTTCATCACTAAACAATGGGTGTCCGATATACTTCATATGTGCCCTGATCTGGTGCGTACGACCTGTTTCAAGTTTGCATTGCACCAAGGTAACATATCCAACCCGTTCCATCACCTTGTAGTGCGTAACAGCATGCTTACCATAAGAACCATCAGGAAACACATCCATTATTTTCCGGTTCTGCAAACTACGGCCAAGGTTGCCGGTAATCGTGCCTTCATCTTCCGAAAAATCTCCCCATACCAACGCCAGATAATGACGTTGAATGGTGCGGTCAAAAAACTGCTTTGCCAGGTGCGACAATGCATGTTCAGTTTTAGCAATAACGATCAGACCAGAAGTATTTTTATCAATCCGGTGCACCAATCCCGGTCGCACAGAATCAGCAGCAATCGGTTTATCGACCAACTCCGGATACATCAGGTTCACTAATGCATTCACCAATGTGCCACGGTAATGACCATAAGCAGGATGCACCACGAGACCAGGTTGCTTGTTGATGATATACAGTTGATCATCTTCATAAACGATATCCAGCGGAATATTATCCGGGTACAATTCAATTTCACGTGGGGGATGAGCTAAAACGATCGTGATCAGATCACCAGGCTTCACTTTATAACTCGACTTCACTGCTTTCCCATTCACGAGCAATGATCCTGCTTCAGCAGCTTGTTGCAAGCGATTCCGGGAGATATTCTGTAATCGGTTAATGAGAAATTTATCAATTCTCAGCAGCGACTGATTTTTATCGACAAGAATCCGATAATGTTCGAACAACTCATCCTGCTCCTGCTCTTCTGCTTCCTGCGAACCTTCCGGCAGCAAGTCATCCAACTCTTCGTCTGATACCATAAATTAACGGGCAATAATTAAACGACGTTGCGACACTTGTCCGGTTTGACTCTGCAAACAAACGAAGTACATTCCTGAAGGAAGAGAAGCTATATCGAGAACTGATTTAAAATTTTCTTTGCGAATTAATTCACCTGTGGCGTTAAACAACATAACGGCAGCAATCGTGTTTGGCTGAGCAAGATCTATACGAACTTCATTGGAAGCGGGATTTGGCGTAAGAGAAAAATCAGCAACTGAACCCGGCTCAGCTATACCAACAAATAAATTAGTATCACCCATCACCGGACGAATCATGTATGTGCCGTTTGCTATCAAAGTCTGAATAAATCCTCCTCCGACATTGTAGTACATGCGAGTGTTAGATGCTGTGTTGCGGTCATAACCGAGATGCAAACCATCTCCGAGAATCTGCTGAAACCCGACATAAATCGTCCCTGACACCGGAACAATCTGATCGAGTACATAAGTTGCATAGCCATTGATCTCGTCAATATAAACAGGACGCTGACTGGTTTCCTGATACAATACCACTTCAGGACTCAGGCTACTCCATACTTTCAGTATAAAAAGTTTGTTACTCACATTGGCTCCCTGCTGCACGAAATGAATCCGAATGGCACGCAGTGTATCCGGTTTCAGAATTTCAAATTTCATTGCCACTTTTCCATTGGGCGAATTCACGAGATCATAACCGACTTCTGCACTGCCATCATCGAGGCTATAATAATTATAGAACTCCTGAATATGTGTTACAGTATCATTCGATTTTAAACCGCCGAATGCATTGCCATTACTGAAAAAACTTTTTGCACTAAAGAAAGTTGAATCAGGAAGCAACGAAGGCGAATTTGGGAATAATGAGGTAAGCGGGAATGTATAAGTCAGGTTTTGATTATTAGGACGACCAGGGAAAATGTTCCCATTTGTAGCTCCGAAAGAAGATACCTGAGTACCTGCGAAATCATATATACGACTATTAAATCCCACATCTGCCGGACTTACATCATTCACCCGATAGTACATGGTAGTTGAATCTTTTATCATATTCAACTGATCATTGGATGAAAGAGAAATAAAGTGATCCCATGGAACAGAAGTATACTCTGTAAGCAAACTACCTCCCGGCAACGTCATTGCCACATCAGACAAGGTAGTATCCATTTGACCTGAAAACTGATTATACGCTTTATACAAACGAACATAATCGATATGCCACTGATCCAGCAAACCTGTACGCGACCCATAATTGCGAATACGGAAACGGAAACCATCTACAAGAAACGCTGCATTGGTAATACGAATTTGCGCCCGTGTGAACACTGTATCCTGACCATTTGCAATTCCACCTTTGATAAACCATTGACGGCTCCAGGTAGTACCATTGAAGAAATCTACAACAAGAGAATCATTCGAATCCGGGGCATCACCCCAGCCTTTTTTCTGCCAGAAGAAACTCAATGTAATTGAATCGGACAATGAATACTGTCCGCCACCAGAACCGGAAGGACGAGTCAAAAGACGTATATACCTCGACGTTAGTGTATCACAACCACCCTGCACACTTGGTCCTGAATTATCATACGGATTACCCTGGTCATCAAGTCCATCAAACGAAGCCACACCGATTGTAACCGGATTACGGGCAAACTGCGAATTTATATACACATCCTGATCAGCCCAATTCTGTTGATCCGGATAGACCTGTGTAGTCGAAAAATCATCAACTATCGGGAGGTCAATTGTATCTCCGACCGCCAGAGATTTTGCCGTAGCCGGAATTCCCTGAAGAATATATTTCTTAATTGCCGGATTCGATTTCAGTGGTACCAGTTGCTCTACCTGAGCATTTACCTGCAGCCCACAAAGAACACACATCAATGCACAGAATGAAAAAACGCTTGTTTTCATCAATTTCATCATTTTAATTTTTCACGATTTTGAGTAAAGAAAAGATCAATAGCTTCACCCTGCTTGATAAAAGCCGAGTCGCCCGGTTCCGGAATCTGCCTGTATACGAAAGCTTCTGCAGTATCCTGAACGGACTCATCGAATACAATCGCACCCGGATTCACCGAAGAACCCTGCAGTACAAACAACACCTCATCATATGTCAAACCTTTCAGCGAAGGAACAACTACTTCTGTATTACCAATTCCATCACCTAGCACAAGATCAACTGTTGACCCTTTTTCCAGATCATCACCTGGCCGCAACTCTCTTCCCTTAAACAGCATAGAAAGGACTGCATTTTTTGCAAGATCAGGCTTATAAATCAGTTGTCCCACTTTCAATCCATACGACGCGAGTATAGCCTCTGCCTGACGTTGAGAAACATCCACCAGATTCGGAACTTTTACCTGTGGCGGCACAGTACGGGTTATCGTCACATAAATAGTACGCCCTTCCTTCACCATTTCATTAGGAGCAGGATCCTGCTCAATCACCACACCCGGAGGTTTATCCAAAATAAAAACGGAGCTATCAGCGATCTTAACCAACATGGATTTACCCTCCAGTAATTTTTCAAGATCCGAAAACTTCCTCCCAACAAGATTCGGAACAGTAATCGTTTCCCCGTGATTCGTATAGGCATTTAACCATTGATAAGTACCAATCAGCACTAGAAAAACCGCAAGCATCGACAACAACAAGTGTGTCAGGAATGTTTTTGAGCGAATAAAACCGATAATCTTCGAGGCCATCTTTGTTTATGCTGGAGTACTTTGTTTACGTTTCATTCCGAAATCTAAAATCTTATCGATAAACTCATAAGGGCGATAATGAGCAATCGCTGCCTGATGGAAGATACAGGTTGCAGGCGTCATTCCCGGCAGAGAGTTCACTTCTATGAAAATCACTTCCACTTTTTCCGGAGAGAAAATTCGCACAAACGCATCGATTCGGGCATAACCTTCAATATTCAACACCTTCGCTGCTTTCTCCAATTCCATTTTCACCACTGACGAGATCAGTTTATTTTCATCAGGCTGTGCACTATATCGGGCCGGAGTAATATTCTGACCCTGACCTGCCAGGAACTTTTCCTCCAGCGACAACACATCTCCCTCTGACAACGCCTCAGACGCTTCAAACACTTCATAACTCCGCTTCCCATTTTCATCCATAGCCGTCAACATTCCACCGGTAATTTCGATGAAACGTTGTGCACCATTCGATTGAATCAGGTCTTCAAAGAGGATATTCTGCTTCACAGGGAACTCTTCTTTAGGTTTAATCTTCAATTTAGCCGCCAGCGAAGGGTCGATTTCATTAGTACTTCTGAAAGCTAATCGTACATAGGCCTCCAGTTCTTCCCTGCTTCGGATTATTTTCACCGCAGAGCTACACCCGTCATCCACCGGCTTGGCAATAAACGGAAACGTAAAATTCCCGCAAATCGTATCCAGAAACTTCATCGGATCGGTCATCCAATCAATTTCTTTTGCCAGATGATGGTTCGCAACCAGGAATCCGTTCTTACGAAGTATTTCGTTTGTTTTAAATTTATCTATTGTCACCTGAGATGCATCAGGACCGGAGCCATTGTAAGGCAGACCGACCTTCTCCAATTCACGTTGCAGAGAACCATCTTCACCCGGACGACCATGCAAAGCGATAAAGACCACATCAGCAGCCGCTGCAAGATCTTCATAACTCAGTTTACGAGGTGCTTCCAGGTTTCTACTGCTTGCAAAACGGTGGGTCAACCCGCCACACTGCTCTATTATACGACTGATAATCGGATGAATTTCGAAATGTTCAATCTTCTCGCGGATATCGTCGGCATTATCCTTCAGCAGGATATTAATCGGGATAGTATATAACTCATGAGCGTTTGAAGAACCGGATAAAAACACCGGCATCACATCATACTTATCACTCGAAGAAAGTTTCTCATAGATATTGCGACCACTTTCTACAGAGATATGACGTTCCGAAGAATAGCCACCAAGAATCACGGCCGCTCTGACTTTTGTTTTCTCCTGCTTGCGGTTATTATCAATTAACTGATCCAGTCGGCGAAGAAGCATATTCACTTTACCATACTGCTTAAAATCGGATATGCGTGACCGTAAGGAGGTCCTCAGAATGTAAGTAATAAACTGAGATGGATTCATACCGATTTCTGCAGCCTGATGGAAGAAGAAAGAGCTAGGCATCATTCCTGAAGTTGTATTCGGATCATTCAACAGGATAGTACCATCTTCACGAACAAACCCGTCAATACGTGCATACACATTGAAGTGCAAATCAGAAAACAGCTTCTCACAGGAAGTACGAATAGCTTCAATCTGCGAATCCGGTAATTGAATCGGCGTAATTTTACGAGACAATCCGGGTAAATATTTTGAGCGATAATCAAACAATTCCTTCCCCTTCCTGATTTCAGTTGGTGGAAGCGCGACAGGACGACCTGATTCATCTTCCACGACAATACACGAAAATTCCTTACCCTGAATAAATGATTCAATCAGCACTGTACTCTCACCATCTCGGGCAATCAGTGTAAGTTCTTCCTCATTATCTGCAAAAAGATCCAACATCACCGACAACAATTCCTCCGGATGGAAAAACATTCTGCTCCCAATCATCAACGGAAGACCTATTCCCTCTCTGATATCGCAGGTTTCACGCACCCAAAGAATTTTATCATTAAAATCGAGCGAGTCCCATGAAGATTTTTTCATCTTGCGGATAAAGAGAGCTTTGTTCATCGCCTCTTCAAAAGCTGCCTGATCATTCTGCTGTAAAACACTTATACCAATCGAAGATCCCTGATTTGCCGCCTTCACGACACAGGGAACTCCTGTTTTTTTCAATGTATCACTGAAGAGCTTAACACGATCACCATTCAGCCATTCTTCCCGATAAATTGTCTGATAAGCCGGAATATCAAACCCAGCATTCTTCATCAGTTCCTTTTGCACCGCCTTGTTCATGCCGATAGCAGAAGATAAAATTCCTGAACCGGTATAAGGAATTTTTAGGTATTCCAAAAGACCTTGAATACGTCCATCCTCCCCATCGGTACCATGCAGACATAGAAACGCCATATCCATCATAGCAGGCAAAGCACCAGGTTCAATTCTGGAACCTATTTTATTCAACAGCTTTGTCTGCTCCTGACGATCAAGATCCCCCAGACTTTCTGCATACACCTGAAATTCGTGAACAGAGGAAGGCAATTGATCCGCCGGCGGATAAAAATCGCGAATACTACCCTTGTAGATAAACTCCCACGTGAGTAAAACCAAATTTCCGAAACTATCCACAAAAACAGGAATCGGATCGAAGATGGATTTATTGAGATTATCGTAAACGGTACGTCCTCCTGCGAAAGAGACCTCTCTCTCTCTTGAAGACCCTCCGAAGATGACACCAATGCGCAGTTTTTCCATGAAAAGCAAAGGTAGGGATTTCAGACGGGAGAACCAGCAGAACAGCAAGCAGATTTCAGGCCTGCGTTGTTAAAAGATCATCGTGTTATTTTTCCAGAAAATCACGGAGTTTACCCAATGCCAGCGCTCTATGAGAAATCCGGTTCTTGATTTCATCTCCAAGCTCAGCAAAAGTTTGAGTATGGCCTTCCGGGATAAAAACCGGATCATATCCAAAACCACCTGTTCCCTGCCGGCGATTTGTAATAGAACCAAACACCTTTCCCTCAAACAGAAGCACCTCTCCAGCCCTCACCAAAGCGATCACTGTAACGAAATTGGCGCGACGGTTATTAACACCTTCCATCTGGTCGAGCAAAAAAACGAGGTTCCGATCGTCGTTCCGGGGCTCCCCTGCGAAGTACGCAGAATGAACGCCAGGACGACCATCGAGGCTTTCCACTTCCAGACCACTGTCATCGGCGATGCAATCATAACCAGTTAATTCCCAAACTCTTAAAGCCTTTTGAGAAGCATTTCCTTCAATCGTTCCTGATGTCTCGGGAAGTTCTTCCACTACACCCGCATCTTTCAGAGACAATAATTCGAAACATTCGGGAAGGATATTTCGTATTTCTCTCACTTTGTGTTGGTTATTCGTAGCCAACACCAATTGAATCTTCTGCATAAGCTTATCTTTGAATCAACAAATACCCTCAAGATGAACAGACTATACACGGTACTCCTCATCCTTTTGCCGTTACTGATCAGCCGGTCATTAAGTGCACAATGTCCAAGCCCAATGTTCAACGCCCCGGATTCTGCCTGTAAAGGTAGTCCGGTTTTATTCACGAACACTTCAACAGGATCGAATTTGAAGTACGAATGGGATTTTAATGCCAACGACTTATCATTTGTCCCGGCTGGAGGATTAATCGGAACATACGCCACCGATTTAAGTTCAACCACCGGAATGGATTTTTTAAAAGAAGGTTCAAACTATATTGCCATTTGCCTAAAAGCATCTGCGGGCTTAGAAAGATTAGAATTCGGAACGTCGTTGAACAATGCTCCGGTCATTACAAATTTTGGAGATTTAGGTGGAACAATTACAGGACCCAATTTTGATTTAAAGCTTTACAAAGAAGACGATCAATACTACGGATTGTTCTATAATGCCTTTGGTCAAATGACCAGACTTTCATTTGGAACTAGTTTGATGAACACACCAACGGCCAGTCCCGTAACAATTCCCGGAGGACTTTTTCAAACTGCTTACAATATGGATCTCGCAAAAATGGGGAATGATGTTGTTGCAGTTATTGCGAATATTTCAGGAGGTTATGTTTCAGTAATCAATTTCGGAGCATCGATAACCAACAACACACCGAATTGTTATAATATTCCTGTACCGGGCTCTAATCCGATTACCACAGCACTTGTAAATGACTGCGGACATCTTTATGCCTTTGTAGGACACGTCAGCGCATCTCCTTTCTCAATAATCGACTTTGGAACTGCAATTACTCAAACACCGGTGCAAATTTTAAACTTCACCAATCCAACAAATTTTGCATATCGAAAGATTCATGTAATAAAAGAAGGTACACGTTTCATGCTTATCGGAAACACATATGCTGGAGATTTATTACACACATTTGATTTAGGAACGAGCCCGAACAACGTTAATCCTGTATGGGTAAATCATGGTTCAATTGGAGCATTCGCCAGTGGAGTTTGGGCATTTGCTCTTCGAAATATCGACAGTGAAATCAGTGGAATAAGCTGTAACAATACCAGTGCTGAATTATACTGGTTTAAATTTCCGCAAACAGGAAATATCAATCCAACGTATTCCACTTTAAGCAACCCAAGTGTTTCATTTAATGATCCGGGGAAATACTACTACAGTCTGACTATAACAGATACAGTAACCGGAAACTCAACAAGTTTATCTGACAGCATTATCATCAATGATTCACCAACCGCCTCATTTATAAATACACCGGGATGTTCGGGATCAACTACAACCTTTCTCAGCAACAGCACTGGAAATCCCACTCAATCAATATGGGATTTTGACAATGGATTTACCGGCACCGGCGGATCAGCAAGTACTGTATTCAATTCAACCGGCAATTATGATGTATCTCTCACTGTTATTAATACATATGGCTGCAGTGATACCCTCATCAATACCGTAACCGTAAACGACCGTCCTGCAGCAGATTTCTTATTTGCCAACAATCAATGTGCGGGAGCTGATATTACATTTACAGATAACTCAACAACCTCTGTTGGGACAATCAGCAGCCAAAGCTGGTATTTCAGTCCGACAGATTCCGCGGATGGATTTCAATCGACCTTTAGTTTCAACTCTGACGGGCTATATCCTGTAACATTATACGTAGAAGCGAGCACCGGCTGCAGTGATACCATCACAAAAACAATCACCATTATTCCAGGGCCGATCGCAAGCTACGAAGTATCGCAAACTTGTATTGGAGATGTAACTCAATTCAATAATTCTACAACCATTACCGGAGGGCTCAATGTAAACTACACCTGGATTTTTTCAGTTAATGACACAAGTTATATTCAAAATCCGAGCTATTCATTTCCATCAGGCACGCCCGGCGATTATCCTGTATTACTTACAGCCACAGCAACCAACGGATGTATTGACACCATCACAAAAAACATTCACATAGGCACTCCTGCAACTGTCTATTTCTCCGTTGACGACGATACAATTTGCTCAAATAATAGTATTCTATTAAATGACACAAGTATTATTCCAGTCGGAGAAACTGTTGTTCGACGGATCTGGGATTTTGGAGATGGACAAACGGACAGCATACTCACCAGCCTCAGCCATCTTTATACTACTGCAGGCACATATACATTAACACTCACAATACAAACAGCCGAAAATTGTATTGCCACATACAGTCGCCCCTTAATTGTAGTAGAGAGTCCTACGGCAGACTTTAACTTCACCAATGAATGCAGAGGCATTGAGGTAGCTTTTACAGATGCAAGTACAAGTTCCTCAATCACCAACCTAACCAACTGGAATTGGAGTTTCGGAGACACCAACACCTCCTCGCTTCAAAACCCATTGAACACCTATAGTGATTCAGGGTCATACACCATTACATTGACTGCAATAGACAACAACGGATGCTTTGACAGTATTCAAAAATCGATTCAAATATATCCAACACCGGTTGTCAACTTCTCTTATACGAAGGCATGTACGAACAACGAAATCATATTTACTGACAGTACAACAATCAACGGCACAACCATCACGAATTGGGAATGGAACTTTGGCAATGGAAATACATCAACAGGAAGTGCACAGCCGACTAATATCTTCACATTATCAGCAGCATATCCGGTCACATTAATTTCGACTTCAGCGGAAGGATGTAAAGATAGCATCACCCGATTCGTAGCAGTAGATTACTCACCTGAATACCAAATCAACAGTTCAACTGCATGTTTTGGAACACCCAATTTATTCAGCTTCTCCTACACAGGAAATGTAATTTCAAACCCTGGATACATTTGGAACTTTGGCGACTCCAGTTCCTCCTTACAAGGACAGCCTAATCATACCTATTCAACCCCAGGCCAAAAAACAGTCATCTTCACACTGACAAACATCAACAATGGCTGCAGCATTACAGACACATTAATCGCCGACGTACTAACCAATCCAAATGCCGACTTCATTACCGATTCTGTATGTTCAGGACAAACAATGAATTTATTTGATTCCAGTATATCTCCCGACGACCCGATAACAGCCTGGAAATGGACATCGATATTACCGATCACTACTGCCAGTCAAAATCAAACATTCCTTACTTCAACCCCAGGGACATATTCAGTAAAACTAGTAGTAAGCACCAGTTTTGGCTGTAAAGATTCGATAACACAAAATGCAGAAGTGCTTTCATTGCCCATCACTGATTTCACTCCAGACCCTGATTTCGGGTCTCCACCACTTATCGTAAATTTCACAAACAATTCGGACGCCGGTACATATTCCTGGGACTTCGGAGATGGTTCAGCGATCAGCACATCAACCAATCCAACGCATACCTTTAGTGATACCGGTGAGTATGAAATAAAATTAATAACAACATCACCATATGGATGCGTTGACAGTACAACTTCCTCCATCAATGTATTACTACCTTATATTGATTTAGCTATCGAATCCAGCAGTATTGTAGAGACACCTGCAGCTTATGAGATAGTAGCAAACCTGCGAAATCTGGGTAACATCACAGTAAACAATTTCAGATTAAAAGCAAATCTGCAGGGAATGAGTCCAATAGCAGAGTTCATCAACAATGCTGCCATTGAACCAGGTCAAGCCATTGCATTAACGCTCAACACAAAGTTTCTAAAAGAGCAGTTCCAGCCGGAATTTATCTGTATTGAAATCATCCAGGTTAATCAAGGAAGAGATTCATTGACATCCAACAACAAGAGTTGTAATACATTAGAAAACGCGGAAAACATTTTTAATATCTACCCTAACCCAACAAGTGGACAATTCATTATCCCTATTTATATCATTAAAGACACGGACTTCGAAATTTCTATACATGACACTTATGGAAAGCTTGTCAGAAGCGAACAAACTTTAATGTTACCATCAGGGTTTAATCAAGTAGACTTTAACATAACAGACCTGGCATCCGGAAGCTATGTACTGACTATAAAACAAGGCGAGAACAAGACATTCAAACGTATTGTAAAAAGATAAATACAGGAAAGGCAAACAACAGTTTAAAATCAAACTGGCCTGGCTATAATATCAAAATGGCTATCAGGTCCGGTCAAAACCTCTCCTCCTCCGCAACGTTGAATGAGATAACCGGCATTCTTTAAGAGACCTATTACTTCAGCCGCAGAAGCATTCTGCCGACTCAAATTATGATTATTAATTTCAACATATAAAACCGGACGTAATTTCTCCAATACTACAGTTGCTCCTTTTAATACATTTAATTCAAAGCCTTCTACATCAACTTTAACAAAGTCAAGTTTTTCTACTTTATTGGCAAAACAATACTCATCCAATGTCATGGCCTCAACAGATAAAGTGGTATCTGTGGCCCCTTTTTTCATAAAAATACCACCGCTATTATTGTAAGTCGCAGGGTCAAAATACAACACCTCCCTTTTATCAGAGATTGCAATATTTTCCACTTTTAAATTGCTAAAATTATTCAAAGAAAGGTTTAAGCTGCACTTCCTGTAAGTGTCAGGAACAGGCTCAAAACCTATTACTCTTCCGTTTCGACCGGAAATTTTCGCAAAGTTCAATGCTGTTTCACCAATATTTGAACCAACATCAAAAACTACAGCCCCATCACTTATAAGTGGATATAAATCCTCTCTGTTTTCTACATTCAAATCAAAATAGATAACCCACTCCATATATTCCGAAAGATCAAGGTTAAACCAAACTCCATTCCGTTTAACTTTACGAAAGGTCCCTGAACTATATTGATAATTCTGTGGAAGGCATTTAACAAAGAAATTATCATAACCTTTGTTTTTTGTAAAAACAGGAAGCAGGCGATCCAAACCAACCACCTTTAAAAGGAAGCGGAAAAAATTAAATACAACCAATTTATTTGACCTTTTCATCTATTTGTAATTTCAGTTATCAATTCAAAGAAACACCCCATCCTTCCAGCAATGCGGAATGATTTTCTTCAATTGTATGATTTTTACGAACCCACTCTATATTTTTTCGGATTTCGTCATTTGAATAACATCTCCGGCCAGCTATTAGCTCATCCAATGTTATCGCGAGAGTTTTCGCATTTACATTCACAACTGGACAACCACTAGCCAGATGCCCCACAAGGTTTTCTTCAATATAACATAGGACTATATTTCCACACAACAAACCTTCGAGGCTTTGCAAACCATACCAACCAATAACCAGTTGATCTATTAAAACATCAGATTCCTTCAACAATCCAAATAAGTCATAACGAGATACGCTATACAGCTTACCAGTTCGGGTAATGTTATGCCCGGGTGTAATACAATTTAATCCATCTCCATACTTTTCCAACATTTTATCCAGAGCATCATGGATACAATTGGTGCCTTTCACTTTATTATTTGACGGAGCATGTAGTACAGTATAAGGATCGCGATGAACTTTTTCAGGAGTTTCATCCGGCAACAAACCAACTTCTTTATAAAACTTCTCTAAATCAATCAAAACAGGATAATATCTGGCAGAAGGAATAATCTCTAACAGATCCGGAGTAGAAACCAATATTGAATCCGCATACTTCAGACTATCCTTAATCAATTTATCTTGCCATGGCAATGTCAAAGGTGCAGACCGAGCACCATCGAGGAAAGGGACAAGGTTCGCGTCTTTCCAAAAGAGATAACCCGGATTTCGTATATCTGAACCGACAAAGTGCATTACAATACGTTTTCCAAACAAACGGTAAATATAAAACTCAATGGGACGAAGCTTACGGGTTAAAATTGTTTCGCCTGATAAAAAATGGAAAATATCATATCGAAACAAACTGTAAATGAAAAACAAAAAAGTGTAAACATAGACATACAAAGTGCTATGCTTTCCCACTTCACACATATGGGTATAACTAGTTTTATAGTGAGATTCAGCAAGCTTAAATTTAGTGAATGACTCAGCAGATAACTTATCAGAAAGTTTAGAATCAACAAACTTTGTATAGAGTTCAATTCTGAATCCTATATCGACTGCAGCAAACAAAATCCTTTTCTTTCTCATAAAAACAAATTAGCAGCTTGAATATATTCCCATGAAGAACCGGGCAAAATCCTGGTTGGGTCAATGATTTTCTTTGACGTTAATCGCTGTATGCTATCCTGATAATATTCCTCGGGAGCTGACTTATACCGGGGAGGTTCAAAACCAACTTTTTCTTTTCTCCAACATATAGGTGCCGGTAGAATATTTTTCATTGAATCCCGCAATACAAATTTTGTCCAACCATCCTTCAATTTAAAATGATCCGGAAGTGAAAACACAAATTCAACCAATTTATAATCCAGAAATGGCAAACGAACCTCACGGCTATGAGCCATTGAATTACGGTCAGCATACCTTAAGAGATTTTGCATACCACCCTTCATAAGCGCAAAATAAAGAGCGCCATTCAGAGAATTATTATAATCCAACCTATAAGGTGTTTTTTTATACCCCGATAAAAATTCACTATTAAACTGGGCGAAGTAATCTGGCTTTGATAATACATTTTTAAACTTACGGAATGATGTACGCGCACCAGGAAACAAAGTATCAAACTTCCAACCTACACCAAGTGGATATTCTTTACCATACATCGTATTAAAGTGCGAGATCTGATTTTTCAGCTCCTTCCGATTATTTAGATACAACCCGCTGTAATAAGAAGAAAAATAAGGCAAGTAACCTGCCAGAATTTCATCTGCTCCCTGACCATCGAGCAAAACTGTCACATTGTGTTCCTTAGCAAGTTTCATCACCTCCCATTGAGCAACAATACTTGTACTACCAAATGGTTCTTCCTGATAATACGCTACCTCCTTCAATTTTGACTGCAATATTTCCGGAGTCAAAAAAACCTGATGGGGTTCCACTTTTGCACCAGCCACTACCATATCAATAAAGGAGCCTTCATCACGTTCAAATCCGGTAAATCTTGCGGAGAATGTTTTTTGGACCTGACTACCGGACTTAAGCTTATCAATCAGCATCACAATACTGGAGGAGTCCAATCCACCAGAAAGACTTGAACCAACAGGAACATCTGATCTCAAACGCCTCATAATCGAAGAGCTAAAGAGATCTGTAAAAACGTTAACGGCTTCAACAGAGCTAATATCATTTTGCTGGAACTTCCAGTCTATATCCCAATACTTTCGCTTAGATATATTTTTATTCTTATCAATTTTCAGGAACGTAGCTGGTTCTAGTTGCTTTATCCCTTTGAAAAAAGTACCATCAGGAGATTCGTAATTCTGCTGCGTACCATAAGCAAGATACAAAAACACCATTTCTTCGTCTGGCCTTTTCTCCACTCCACCAGCCCACAAGCATTTCATTTCAGAGGCAAACAAAAATGTACTATCTGTATTCCAATAATAAAACGGTTTTTCGCCAAAACGATCTCTGGCACAAAACAACGTATCTTCAATGGAATCATAAATACAAAATGCAAACATACCATCCACTTCTTCCAACAATTTCTCCTTCTTATAATCATACAACGCCAATAAAACTTCCGTGTCTGATTTTGTTCTAAAAGAATAGCCTTTATCAACAAGCTGGCTTTTTAGTTCAAGATAATTGTAAATCTCGCCATTAAAAACAATTGTATAGCGATCGAGGTAATGCATAGGTTGATTCGCCGAGGCATCCAAATCAATAATAGAAAGCCTTCGATGAGCAAAACCTATATGCCTATTTTTTGAAATCCAGGTTCCAAAACCATCCGGCCCACGATGAGCCATTTTATCGGACATTTGAAGCAGCCGGCTTTCGCTGACTTGTGCAATATCTAGACTAAATATACCGGCTATACCACACATAATTGGTTCCTATCGTAACAAAAATACACAAAATCAAGATATTTCCACCTACTCTTAGTCAAACTATCAAGTAACATTCCCGCTATCTAACGCCGACCGCCAGAGGGGAAAATCCTGTTTAAAACATCTTTTCTCTTTCGAAGAAAATACTCCTCAACAAGGGTTGTACTCATCACAGCCATTCCAAAAGACCCAATTAAAAACACAACAACACCGGCAAAAGTGACACCAAAATAATCGGTCACAATCATCACAAAAGGCGGGTGCCACAAATACCAATTATAGCTATAGTACGCAACAAAACGAACCGGGTACCATTTGGTAAAATCAACAAAATAAAGACCAAAAATCATTAAGAAAAATGAAAACGGTACAATTGAATGAAATATGATCTTTTGAAAGATGATTGAACCTAAACTTAAGTGAAAGTAAAGAGTCAACGCAAAAATAGCAACACCAATTAGAAAGAGATATTTAAGCCCTGCGAAGGTTTTTAATCTTGAACCAAAATCGGTAATAATTAAATTCAACAATACACCCCAGGCCAAAGCATCAATTCGGTTATGAGTAGCAGAATACGTATCCTTACCTGTAGTTAAAAACCAAGATGCTGCTTTCATAACAATTCCGGTCACTATCGCTCCAATCACAAAAGCATAAACCGCATTTCGTCTATTTGACTCAGCAAACAAAAGTCTAACACTCAAGAATAACAACGGCAAAAGAATATAAAAATGTTCCTCCACACAAAGTGACCAGACGTGATCGAAACTCCAGTGCAACGGCTCACCGGTATAATTCTGATAAAAGAAAAAATATCTCAATGCATCACCGGGACCAATCAATTGATCAGGGTGACTTTCACTATAAACCAAATAAGCAAATAAAGTTCCGAAAATGAGAAAAAAATAATAGGATGGCCAAATTTTAAATCCTCGTTGCAGAAAGAAGCGAAAAAAATTAACGCTACCCGTCTGTCTGAATTCTTTTGTAATCAGGCCACCAACCAACAATCCGGAGATCACAAAAAACAAATCCACGCCCAAATAGCCAAAAGGAAGCAGATGATTGAAATGGAACAAAACAACAACAATAATTGCCAATCCTCTGAATACATCAACCGCTGAATTTCTGCTTTCAGATTTCAGCACTTTAATAACTTCCGGCTTACTGAACATAGACTTATGTAATGGTATCAATTCTTGAATTGGAGTGCGTCTTGAATTGAAAATATACACATTAACAGTTCACGACATTCAAAGATATAAAATTGACAATTTACTCTGGTTATTTCTACAAAATAGTTCAATCAGGAAACAGAAAATAAACCTCAAAGGGTTATTCCAGCTCAGAACTGGTAAAATCCATTGTTGCTATTTGGATCTGCCTATCAGCTTAAAGAACCGCCCTTCCACTAACTCAACGATTCTACTATCTGTTATCTTTAATTTCACAGCAACCAGCAAGATCAGTATCATATAAACAGGAGCAGCGACTAAAACAAAAATCAACTCATGCAACATATACATATAGACACCATATAATGCCGAAGCAAATACTGTCGAAATAAGTAACATTTTCAAAAGAAAAGCAACATCCACCATATCTCCAATACTGCATTTTAAAATTTTCACAGATTTCCAAATCAGAACAGCAGCATAACCAAACAGACATAATATAAAGCTAAAGGCTCCACCCAAAATTCCAAAATAAGAAATCAGAAAATAATTCAGAATCAAATTAACTACACACATTACTACAACCACTCCAAAAATAAACTTACCATTACCACTCACAATGATAACGTCCTGATAGTCATTCACACGTATTAACAATGATAAATTGAAAATCGAAAAAACAAGTACACTTTGCAAATATTTATCCGATAAATAAGCCGCCACCAGAGGACCAGAAAAAAACAATAAGTATACCAGAATCGGATAAATAAGAAACGCGGTAGTTGAAATCCCAATACGTTTCAAACGGACAATTTCTGATAAATTCCGATCTGCATATAACCGGGCCACTTCCGGCATTACAATCGTTGCAACGGATCCATACAATGAGGCTACGAAGGGGACTTCTATAGCTCCAGCTCTGTAAAATGCAAATGCTGTTGTTCCAAGTATAGCAGAAATCATCATTCCATCAATATAAAACAGAGAACGCTCAATGATTGATGAAACAGCCAAGGGAGAAGCCAATCTAAAGAATTTAGCAGCCAAAGATTTGATATAGCGTCCCCCTTTTCTTAAAGCATCTGGAATTGAATAATAGAATGCAAATGCCTGAACCAAACTTGTAAGACTTAAACAAATCATTAGCAGGTGTACAGAATGAAACATTTGAATAGCAATTAACATCAGGGCTATTCGAAGCAAATTTGAAAGTACCAAAATTGAAGTAACACTTTTCACCCTTCCAAAGTACACCAATACTGAAATAAACACTGAAACAGGAATTTGAGCAAGTAAATTTACAAGAGAAAGAAAAATAAGATCCTGCAGCAAGGGGTTATCAAAAGCCCAGCTTACCAATGGAGCCGTAAGAAACATGACTAATGTACCGCCAATACTTAAATAGAAAATGATTTGCTTCAACGTTTTGAAAACATCTTGTTGAGAATATTCCTTTTCAGAGAAATATATATTTGCTATCTGGTTAAGATTAAAAGCAAATATGCCTTGAATAACGGTAATCAATAATAAAACCTGCCCAAATGAACCATACTCTTCATAAGACAATGTACGTACAAGATATGGAAGTGTCAAAAAATTAATGAGCACATTCAGCCCATTCCCAAGCGTCAATATCAATACTTTAGTTGACCGAGCATCACTCATTTATCCATTCTTTTTACTGCGATAATTTTTAAAAAAAACTTATAGTTATTGATTAAACGCAGTAGCGAAAATACGAATTCCAAAGCTAACATGTGGAAGCAAACCGATTTGTTTTACCCGAACAGCCAGTAATATAAACAGAATCAAAACAACCACAAACATTTGATCCTCAAATAACTGAACAACACCAGAGTGAAAGCAAAATCAACAAAAAATCACTGGATTCAATTTCTGAACCTACGGTTTCACGTAATAGGCCTTTAAAGTAAAACCAAGTCCCGAGAGGGTCAACATTACGTTCACGACTCTTTTGGCAAAATTGAAAACTACATTTCCAGAAGCAGCAGTCCGAAGCATCTCATCTCTTGCTTTTAAATCAGTCCTTGAAACACTACCGGGTTTATCAGTAGCAACACGCGAAAAAGTTATTCCTGTAGTCAATAGCTTTTCTTTAATAAAGCCGACATCAGTTAAGCCTTTATTGATTGTTTTCTTCGTGAAATAGCCTAAATGCTCAGGGTATTCAATTATATTATAACGCGCTTTATACTTTCTGCGGAGATAACAATTCCAATTAGGAGTAGTAAGGTAAGTCATTCCACCATGCCGTAGCACAGAATATATTTTGCTGAATTGTACCGAAGGATTATTTACATGCTCAATAACTTCTGAAGAAAAAACCACATCAAACTTTTCGTTATCGAAATCACCAACATCTAAATCACCTTGCTTCATTACAATACCCTTGCTTTCACACAATTTAACGGCATCGCTTGAAAATTCAGTACCATAAACTCTCCACCCGCGTTTTTTCGCTTCATCCAAAAACCACCCTCGACCACATCCTATATCCAGAATTGAATTGTGCTTACGATATTGCTCAAAATAATCCAACAACAAATTATATGACTTGATAGTACTTTGATTCGGAGTACCAGTATATGAATATGTTTTATAATGTGTGATCAACTCTTCAACAGTAGGTATACGAAGCATAAAGACAAAGCTGCAATCATTGCAAACAGCCAATTGGTGTTCCTCATACTCCGGCAATGGAGAAATATCTGAAGAATCACATAAAATACAGGCTTTATGTAGCATTGGAGGGGCAACTTTACTTTTGAGTTGAACAGGCGAATATATTGAATTCAGAAAAGCAACAGGCCTAACTAACCATTCATATAGGAATCATCAGATAAAATCATTCAACCCTATTCCTTTCAGTACTTTACTAAACTATGTTTAACCGCTGAATATCAAACATATATAAAATTTTAAAAATAGCTATCTTTGAAGCCTGCACAACGCTCTTCCGGAAACTTACTTTCAAGAAATTAAGTGAAAGGTCAGCGATAAATCCATGGAAAAGAAAATCAAACTCACATATGTAGTATCCGGTGTTGATTACTCATTGGGGTTCCTATGGATTGCTAAAGAAATTGACCGGACTAAATACGATTTTGAATTTATCTTTCTCGCCAAGTCGCCACCAACCTTATTCAAACAATTTAAAAGCGACGGCATTAAAACCAGGTATGTTCAATGTAGAAGTAAGGCTGACTATATACCTGCCTTATTCAAATTTCTTTTCCTATTTATTAAAAACAGACCACATATATTACACGCACAATTGATCGAGGCTGGATTATTATCTCTTCCTGTGGCATGGTTATTACGAATTAAAAAGCGGATTTACACCCGACATCATGCAAGCTACAACAGTGAGTACTATCCACACATGGTTAAGTATGATAAATTAATAAATTCTCTCAGCACTCACCTTGTAGCCATCTCCAATAATGTTGCTGAAGTATTAAACAAATCAGAAGGAGTCACAAAAGAAAAAATAACTATAATTCCTCATGGATTTATAATGGACTCCTTTATTTCGCCTGATCCAATTAAAATTGCGCTACTCAAACAAAAATACAATCCATTAAATAAAGGGCCGGTTATCGGAGTAATTTCCAGATTTATAGAGTTAAAAGGACTACAATATATCATTCCTGCCTTTCGTGATTTTTTAAAAACCAACCCCTCTGCTTATCTGGTTATGGCAAATGCGAGTGGAAACTACCAACAAGAAATCGACGAATTGCTTTCTACAATACCATCAGAGAGCTATATTAAAATCGGATTTGAAAAGGATTTATTCTCACTATATGGTGTATTTGATTACTTCATCCATGTACCTATCAATCATACTGTTGAAGCCTACGGACAAGTTTATGTTGAAGCATTAGCAGCAGGCATACCATCCATATTCACACTATCCGGAATTGCAAGAGATTTTATAGAAAACGAGAAAAACGCTATGGTAGTTCCCTTTAAAAATTCGCAGGATATTTTATCCGCACTTGAAAAATTACATTCTAACGAATCATTAAAAAACAAATTAATAGAAACAGGAAGAAAAGACGTAGTCAAACTATTCAGTTTTGAAAAATCACTAGAACAATTATATCAACTTTATGTCTGAGAACCTTTTAATATCTGTTGTAATTCCTACTTATAACAGGGCTGATTTTATTTTAAAAACGCTCAATTCCATCCTCGATCAGGAATATCAAAATTTTGAGGTAATTATTGTTGATGACGGGAGTACCGACAACACTCTTCAACTACTTGAAAAAGTGGAGGATCCCCGACTAAAAATAATTCCCATTAAAAATTCCGAGAGGGCCGCCGCCAGGAACAGAGGAGCGGAAGCAGCAACAGGCGCCTACGTAAACTTTTTTGACTCGGACGATCTGGCATTACGAAATCACCTTTCCACAGCAGTACAAACAATTATTAAATTCAATTCCCCTGAAGTCTTCCATTTAAACTTTGAAATAAGAGATACTGAAAACAACCATGTTAAAACCGGAAGAATTTACAAGGAAGGTGAAACAGCCAATGACAGACTGGTCATGGAGAATACGTTCAGCTGTAATGGTGTGTTTGTACGACGAGACATAGCATTAGCGAACAAATTCAATGAGGACCGACAATTATCTGTATCAGAAGACTATGAATTATGGATACGACTTGGAAGCAGATATCCGTTACACATGGTGAACGAAGTAACATCAACTATTATTCTTCACGATATGCGCTCTGTTTTTTCCATTAATGAGAAAAAATTACTGGACAGAAAGAATCTGTTTTTAAAATATGCATTTGCCGACCCTGAAGTGCAAAAAAGATATGGCAGGAGAAAAAACAGGATAGAAGCATTTTCAGATACCTACATCGCACTTCATCTGATCATGGGAGACAGATTAACTCTTGGAATAAAATACTTCTTCAAAGCAATCCTACTTGACTTCTATTGTTTAAATGACAGACGAACTCTTGGCATTGCAAAACAATTCATACTAGGGCTTGGCAGAAAATTTAAATCAGGACAACAGCAACCATAGATAACAATATAAAAATAATTCGAACATTATGTGTGGTATAGCAGGATTTCTTTCGTTTGACAAACTTTATACAGAAAGTCAATTACAGATTATCACGACCCGACTTTCGCATCGTGGACCTGATGCATCCGGCTATTTCTATGATGGTATTTGCGGACTTGGACATAGAAGATTATCAATTATCGATTTGTCAGAAAATGCAAATCAACCCATGTATTCTGAAAACGACCGATATGTAATAATTTATAACGGAGAGGTATATAATTTCCACGAGTTAGGAGCTGAACTTATGCAAAACAAACATGCAGGCTTCAAATTCAAAACATCATCGGACACAGAAATAATCCTGGAAGCTTTTCTTCAATATGGCGAGAATTTTGTTGAACATCTGAATGGAATGTTTGCTATTGCAATTTATGATAAAACCGAACAGTCGTTACTCCTCTATCGTGACCGAATCGGTATAAAGCCAGTCTTTTATTATTGGGATAGGCAAAATATTTTATTTGCATCAGAGCTAAAGTCAATAGTTGCAATAAAAGAAAACGAATTAAAAGTCAACAATAAATCGGTATACGACTTTCTTCACTTAGGATTTATCCCTGCACCGAACACAATCTACCAGGACGTATTTAAATTAAACCCAGGTGCATATCTAAAAGCTGATAAAACAGGCCTGAAAAAGAAAGTTTATTGGAGCCTGAAAGATAAAATAACTACCAAGACCATTAGTAACAAAGAAGAAGCCCTGGTTAAACTCAGTGACTTAATCATGAGCTCTGTACAGTATCAATTAAGAAGTGATGTACCATTTGGAGTTTTCCTGAGTGGGGGAATCGACTCAAGTTTAGTAACAGCTCAGGCTGTCAATATATCGGGAGTTAAAATCAACACCTTTTCAATCGGATTTGAAGAAAACAAATACAACGAATCGTCCTACGCAAGGGCAGTAGCAAAACATTTGGATACGAAACATCATGAGTTCATTGTATCATACAAAAATGCAATAGATTTAATCGACGCCGGCTTTGAATCATATGATGAACCCAATGCAGACTCTTCCATAATCCCCACCATGCTCGTCTCCAAGCTTGCCAGAAATCATGTCACTGTTTGCTTGTCAGGAGAAGGTGGTGATGAATTATTCCTTGGTTATGGCACTTACCAATGGGCACGAAGGCTGGCAAACCCAGTATATTCATTATTCGGAAATCCAGCCTCTAAAATCCTTCAGCACTTTCCATCAAGATATCGAAGGATAAGCAAGATGCTAAATACCAATGCCTCACTAAATCTGCGAAGCCATATTTTCTCTCAGGAGCAATATTATTTCACACATGAAGAAATAATTCAACTTGCAGAACCAACCTTTGCTATTCCAGGCTTTCTAACTGACATAGAAGATTTTGAAGAAGTACACCCTGAAATTTCAAATTCAGGTGCACATAGCAGGACACTCAATCCAATGGAGAAACAGGCGCTGTATGATTTACAATATTATCTTCCAGATGATCTTTTAACAAAAGTAGACCGCGCAAGCATGCGCTATTCACTTGAAACCCGTGTGCCATTTTTAGATCATCGTGTAATCGAATTTGCGATTAATCTATCATCAGACTTAAAATACCATCAAAACACTCCTAAGTATATCTTAAAAGAAATTTTATATCAATATGTTCCTAAAGAACTTTTTGATCGTCCAAAACAAGGGTTTTCAATTCCACTGAACAAATGGCTCAAGGGAGAATTAAGGTATTTAATTGACGACTATTTAGCTCCAAGTCATATTCAGCAAACCGGGTTTGTTAAACCGAGTGCAGTAGCGAAAATTTTGGAAGATTATTTTAAAGGAAACGACTATCTCTTTATGAGAGTGTGGCAATTAATCACACTGCACAAATGGGCAAAGGATCATAAACTAAACTTATAAACTAGGAAAATGAAGTTTGATCAACCCAGACTGTGCGGTTCTTTTCATTTTCTTCAATTTCTTTACGTCGAATATGTTGAATTAAAAACAAACCTGCTACGAAAAAGGGGATTGACGGAATTTTATACCGTACCAAACTACCGAAATTACTTGTTGACAACCCAACTGAGAATGCAAAAAATATTGCAAAAAACAACGAAAAGGTCAACATGTGGTTCTTAAAGAAATAACTAAATATTCTATATCCTCGCACAAGAATAACAACCCGCAAAGCAAATATCAATAAGATTAAATTTTCGACACCTGAAATAAACATTACAAGGTTATTGCTTTCAACAATTAATGGACGAAAGATTGCAGAAAAGGTCGCAATCGGAAATTTACTCATCATACTGGGAATTGTTGAGTCGAATTCACCAATATCAAATGAATTCCCTTGGTAATAATCACTTTTCAAATCACGCTGTGTGATTTTTGCTTTTTCCAAAATGGACTCAACCTGATACTCAGCTAACGCATCTCCCATCACCATCATCAAAAGATACCCAAATCCAATTCCGACAATCATGAGAAGAGGCAATGACAATGCGCGAACTGTGCGAACTTGAATTTTACCTACATTTAATTGTACAAGCCACAAGATCATCGCAGGTAGCAAGCCAACCAAAATATATGGCTTAATAGAGACAATTGTATAAGCAGAAAGTACAATAGCGAGCATATTCAACAAAATATGTCGTCGTTTAACAAAAATATAGTACAAGCCCGTGAAGAAAAATCCCAGCGCTCCAAGGGTGAAAGTATCTTTCAATAGTCCTGACCCCCAAAAGAAAACTGAAGGGATAAATAAAAAGGAAATTGCCATTTGCTTTGTCAAATCAGGAAATTCAAGAGCAAACACTTTATACAATCTCCAAATACCTGAAAAAGAGATCGTTGCGCAAAGAATAGAGGTGGTCAAATAACTTTGGAAGGAAACAGAAACAATAAACAATGCAATTTTAACAACTGCCCAGGCTTTAGGATCCCTGGCGTACACCGCATAACCTGTTTCAGTATTAAAGTAAAAAAGTAGAGAGTTATCTCCTTTAGAAATCATAACATTCCAAAAGGAATCGGCATTATACATTGCCAAATTCTGCAACGCCAGTACATTACTGTAATATTCAATTGTATCTCCACCAGGATAATAAAGGGTATAAACCAGTGCTACACCCAATCCACCTATCATTTTCGCAACCAAACCAGGCATATAATACCTGTACAAGGGCTGTGTTTCTTTCCTCTTTTTAGCGTAAATATTTGCCGCCACCAAAATGATGATCGTATAAATCGGCAAGAGAACCGCATCTAAGATTGTATAGTGTTCCATTCTATTATCGATACGAACTTACGAATTAATTCTTTTGATTTACATTTGGATGCTCAATTGCTTCGACAAATCAGTGACCACCAAAACAATTTTATACATATCCTATGACGGGATGACTGACCCATTAGGTCAATCGCAGGTACTCCCCTATCTCTGCGGGCTATCAGCCTCGGGTTATGTTATTCATCTGATTAGTGCTGAAAAGCCAGACAATTTCGGTCAAATGCGTTTCGAAATAGAAGCAATCTGCAAAGCGAACAATATTCAATGGCATCCGGTTACCTATACGAAAAACCCTCCTATTGTTAGTACAATAAATGATATCCGAAAGATTAGTCAATTAGCCAAAAGTTTGCATAGTCAGTTTTCATTTGATCTGGTACATTGCAGAAGCTATATTTCCGGAATTATTGGCTTACGATTAAAGCGAGAATATAAAATTCCTTTTTTATTCGACATGCGAGGATTATGGGTAGATGAGAAAGTAGATGGAAATATATGGAACCTGAACAATCCGGTATTCAAGATAATCTACAATTACTTCAAGAAAAAAGAAAAGGAACTATTCAAGGAAGCTGACGGATTGATTTCTCTCACTCACAAGGCATGTCCTGTTATTCATACTATTCAACCAAATCCTGTTAAACATCAACGCATTCAGGTCATTCCGTGTTGCGCAGATGTTAACCACTTCAACCCAATACTTACTACCAGTGCCGGAGTTGATGAATGGAAAAACAAACTCGGCATTAAGGACAGTGACTTTATTTTTGCCTATCTCGGGAGTTTCAGCACATGGTATCTTCCCAAGGAAATGCTTCAGTTTTTCAAACGGCTACTGTTGCAAAAACCTGAAAGTAGATTTCTGGTCATTACCCACGATTCTGCAGAGTTACTTTTGAAGTATGCAAACGAATGCGGTGTGCCTGCAGAAAAAATAATAATTACTAAATCAAACCGGAAAGAATTACCGGCACTCCTTAAGCTCATACATACATCGATCAGTTTTATCAAGCCTTCTTTTTCGAAAATCGCAAGTTCACCTACAAAGATTGGAGAATTGCTCAGTATGGGAATACCTGTAGTTTGCAACAAAGGAATAGGAGATACGGATGAGATCATTCTTCAATCAGGCGCAGGAGTAGTTTGCAGTGGATATACCGACGATCAGTACGATCAGGCAATTGAAGACCTACTTCGTTTGCAAAGAGTTGTAAGTCCGGAGAAAATCAGAGAGGAAGCTATTCGTATTTTCAGTCTTGAAGAAGGAGTATCAAAGTACAAAGCAATGTACGATCATCTCACAAGTCATTCATGATGGTAGGGTTCATTTTTTAGAATCGTCATAGCCCTGTAGAGTTGCTCAATAAAAAACACTCTCACCATTTGATGCGTAAAAGTCATCTCAGATAATGAAATGATTTCATCTGCTCTGGCCCGTACTGATTCACCAAAACCAAATGGACCACCAACCACGAAGACCAAATCTCCATTAATACCGACAAATTTTTTATTCAGCCAAACCGAAAATCCAACGGAAGTAAACTGTTTCCCTTTTTCATCCAACAAGACCAGATAATCTCCCGGCTTCAATTGTCCCAAAATCTTCGCAGATTCCTCCTCCAGGGATTTTTGCTTGCTTTTTGCTGCTGTCCGGGATATTTCCAAGTCCTTCATTTCAAACTGGAGATACTTCTTAAGGCGGGCGACGAACTCATCGGCACCCTCTTTTACCCATCCTTTATCAGTCTTATTTACAGTTAACAGCCTGACTTTCATCTTTTTACGACAATTTTTAACATTTTATTGTGTTAAAAACACATGAGGGTTCACATGAATAATCCTCAAAAATGGTATAATATTGCATAAAGAGGATCATAAAAGATATGCAGTCTCATTTTGGCAAGAAATTTGATCCCTAGTGAGTATCACCATGAAAAAAATATTCATCATCTTCTGTCTTACGCTGATTGGGGTCAATCTTGCGGTAGCCAAGTTCGATATGCTCGATGACATTGCCAACGCATTAAGAAGCGGCGATGCCCGATCGGTATCCAGATTCTTTGGCAACACCATTGATCTCACGATCACGTCACAGGAGGAAGTATACAGTAAAGTACAGGCCGAGCAGGTATTACGTGATTTCTTCACAAAAAACCCTCCAAGATCCTTTAATATCATTCACAAAGGAGAATCAAAAGAAGGTGCCCGGTATGCCATTGGTACTTTAGTAACCAGCAACGGAGCAGTATATCGAACTTACTTTTTCATCAAACAACAAGGGAGCACCTCTATCATTCAAGAGTTGAGGTTCATGAAAGAATAACAAAAGCCCGGTCGAACACCGGGCTTTTTCATTGAAGACAACCACCTTCAACTTTGTTTATACTCGCTAAATACGCAATTTTGTACCAGTTATGGAAACACTTAGTTTTATCAAAGCTGCACTTGCCGAAGATATCGGAACAGGTGATCATACATCTCTTTCTACAATTCCATCCGATAAAAAAGGATCTGCCCATTTGCTGGTTAAAGAAGATGGTGTATTATCCGGCTTAACTTTAGGATTAATTATCATTAAGGAAGTAGATCCGTCATTAAAAGTTGAGGTATTTAAACAAGATGGAGATACCATCGCTAAGGGAGATATCGTTTTAATTGTTGAAGGTGCGATACAAAGTATATTAAAAGCAGAAAGACTTGTGCTAAACTGCATGCAACGACTTAGTGGTGTTGCAACGATTACCCATAAATACTCAGAAACAATTAAAGGCACAGGCGCAAGAGTGCTTGACACACGTAAAACAACTCCACTCCTTCGCCAATGGGAGAAAAACGCTGTTATTCATGGCGGCGGATACAACCATCGATTCGGGCTGTTTGATATGATTCTTATAAAAGACAATCATGTAGATGGCTCTGGAGGAATTCGTGAAGCATTAGAAGGTGCCAAGAACTATTTACAGAAAAACAAACTAGACCTTCAAATTGAAATTGAAACACGGAATTTACAAGAAGTACAACAAGTACTGAATTGTGGAATTGCTCACCGGATCATGTTCGATAATTTCAGTCCGGCACTTGTTGCGGAAGCTGTTCAGTTGGTCAACAAAACGCTGGAGACCGAAGCATCAGGAGGAATAAACCTCACCAATATTCGGGAATATGCCGAAGCGGGCGTTGATTATATTTCAGTGGGTGCGCTTACACATTCTGTAAAAAGCCTTGACCTTAGTTTAAAAATCAGAAAATGAGTCAAAGTAAACTTGTACGGTTTATTTTTGATAACTGGCCTGTAAAACCAATTATTACCTTTTCAAAACATCTTCGTCTGCCCGGATTTGAAGGTCTGCCATTGTATGATGTAGGAGACTTCTTTATCAAACGGTTAAACGAAGGGGAATTGCAAACACGCGCACGAGCCATTGCTTTCAGTTTCTTTCTGGCATTCTTCCCGACGATCATTTTCATCTTTACTTTAATCCCCTATATTCCGATTCAATCGTTCCCGGACAAACTGCTACTACTTATCTCTGACTTCCTTCCTTCGAGTACTTACGAAGCCGCGAGAGAAACGATAGAAGACATCCTCTTACACCAGCGCGGAGGACTTTTATCTTTTGGTTTTTTCTTTGCCCTGTTTGTATCAGCAGATGGAGTTATGGCACTTATGACATGGTTCAATAAAAGCTACCATGGAAAAGAACAAAGATCAGCCTGGCGATTCCGGTTAATGGCTATAGGATTAACCATCACGCTGGCATTATTGGTATTTCTGGCTATTGGATTAATTGTAACAACAGAAATTATTTATTACTACCTGCAGGAGAAACAGATTCTTGTCAATTTCATGCAACTTGCACTTCTTTCTGCAGGCAAATGGTTGATCTTATTACTGCTTTGCTTCTCTGCAATCTCCCTACTCTATTATTACGGACCATCGAAACACGAAAAATTACGATTCATCTCCGCCGGTTCATCACTTGCAACTTTATTGATCGTACTTACTTCACTCGGATTTAATTATTTCATTACCAACTTCGGCCAATACAACAAAGTTTACGGCTCCATTGGAACATTAATTATCATCCTGGTATGGCTTTATATTAACTCAATGGTATTACTGGTAGGATACGAACTAAATGTATCGATAAGAAAGGCCAGAAAAATCACTTCTCTTCCCATTCAGTAATATTACCGGGAACTCGATCAACCTCCTCCCAGTTGCCGAGCTTATTGAGTCTTTCAATCACAAAATACTCAACTCCTGAATCCCACTGAACATACTGAGTCCATTTTAGCATATACCCTGTACCATATTCAATTTTTTGCAGGAGAATAGAAGAACCGGGAACGCCCTCTGTGGTGGTTACATTGCAAATGTTCTGCACAAATATCTTATAGTAATACTCCTGGTCATCAACCTCTACATTCAAATCGGAATAATCCAACACCAGGTTTGGTACAGAGGCCACTAGCTGATAATTCACCTTATCAGTAGAACGATAGATATCATAACGATCGACCATATCAGGTAAAATAGCCGGAGCAGCCCACTCAATCAATACATATTCATCCTCAACAACTGTCGCACGGGTCACATCCACCATTTGGCTGGCGATGTTACTGGTTGGCGTAGCAGCTGATTCATTACTATTTGATGAATAAACTGAATTACCGCAAATAGCAGTTGCAGTAATACGATAAATATATTCCATCGGACATACTGCAGATGAATCTACAAATGAATGCACAGAAGAATCCAGTGAAGCTACTAAACCAAAAGCACCATTATTATTATCCATCCGGTAAACTTCATATCCCGAAATATCACAACCCTGATAGGGTGTCCATGTCAAATCAACCTTTTGATGACCTGCAGTTGTCGACAGTAAAATTGTCTCATGTGCCTTCAACGACAATAGGTCAGGTCGTTTGCCACACTTATCTACAGTTTGAATTTTATATGCATATGTAGAATTATTCACAGCTACTGCTGCATCCGAATAGAAAGGAATATTATTATTCACACCTGTTGTTGGCTGGAACACCTGAGCTATACTATCAAACTGAGATGTCAGATTATTATAACGATAAACCACATAATAATCAAGATCATGAACTGTTGTAAGCTCCCATTCAATCAACACATCAGTTGAATTAACAGTAACGTGATACAATGGAGTCACAGGTGGTGGAGCGGGATCAAAAATATCTATATAATCAACCTTAGTAATTGTGTCAGAACAACCACCATCATTTGTCACAATTAAAGTAACCGTATAGATTCCGGGTTGTGTATAGGAATACTGCGGATTTTGAACGGTGGAAAAATCTCCATTCCCAAAATCCCAATTAAACGTAGCATTAGATAAATTCTGAGAATAGTCAGTAAACTGAATCTGCACCGGATTACATCCCTCTTGAATATCAGAGTTAAAATCCGCTACAGGTTGTTCGTTTACAAAAATGGTATCCGGGAAAGTCACGGAATCCACACATCCTTCATTATTATAGGCAACAAGAGTAATCAGATAATTGCCAGGCGTTGTATAAGTATGTTGTGGAGAATTACCATACAGAACTGTTCCATCTCCCATTAACCAAACAAGACTGTCGGCAACAGTACCTGCATCAATAATATTTACAAGAAGTGGAGCACATCCGGCCACCGCATCAGGGTAGAATGAAACTACAGGACTAGCACCCACCTGAATTGTTTGTGGATAGGTATAGATCGACGAACAACCACTGGAATCATAAGCAAAAAGTGAAACAGTATAGTTACCCGGATCATTAAACGTATGCGAAGGATTCAAGACTGTATCCTTAATCCCATCACCAAAATTCCATTCATAAGTAAAACCACCAATTGTATTATTTTGGAAAGAAACAGCCAAAGGAGCACAACCGGATGTTGAAGAAAGAGTAAAGTCAGGAATAGCACCACGGACAACAACCATGCTATCAATTTTGAAGCTATCCAGACATCCAAACTTATTCTCAACAATCAACGAGACCGTATAAATCCCGGGCATTGTATAAATTAAAGAAGGAAACTGATTTCCGGAAACGCTACCATTGCCGAAATCCCACTCCCAAATCATTGCATTAGTGCTCAGATCATCGAAATCAATCAAGAGTGGAGAACAACCCACCAGACTATCCGCAATAAAGTTTGCAGATGGAGTATTAACTTCCACCAATGAATCCAGCAATAAAGTATCGGTACAACCGGAAGCTGAAGTTGCAATCAGGGAAACATCATAAAATCCATCCGTCAAATAAGAATGAGAGGGGAATTGACCCGCAGATGTTTGACCGTCGCCAAATGTCCAAAAACAACTAACAGAATTTTCAGAAGAATCAGAAAAAATCGTAGCAAATGGGGCACAACCTCCCACTTCACTCACAGAATATTTTGCCTCCGTTAATTCCGGAGCTGCAAGAGATTTGGTTTTAACACAACCATATAAATCCCAAACTGTGAGAGTAATAGAATCTGTTGGGTTAACCTGATATATATGAACGGGATTCTGCAAAGATGACGTATCGCCATCACCAAAATCCCAGAACCAGCTTACTGCATCATGACTCGCATCTGTAAAAGTTCCGGCAGAAGGCACACATTCGGAATCTGTTGTATAAGTAAAATCAACCTCTAACTGAGCCCCATAAACTGCATTCTGAACAAACATTGTATCACTACAAATATTATTCTTAGCAATGAGCATCACGCCATAATATCCATTATAATTCGGTAAATAGAAACCATGTTGCGGAGGAGTAA